>JAKAIY010000176.1 GCA_021814145.1 Chloroflexota bacterium | reverse complement strand
TCCAATCAAGGCTCTGGCCATTTCTCCCCCCTGGCTTATACAGACTTGAGGCGTCCCGGCGCGCCACGCGCTGCTGTCCTGGGACGCGCATCGCCTGTTCACGATTACCGGCGATGCGCGCGCCTGCTGCGTTACCGGGCTTTACCGGGCGGAGAGGACGCCGCTGACGCGCCATGCGGAACGCTTGCTCAACCAGCCGCTCCTCCCCGATCGCTACCCATCATGCCTATGATGCGTGTGATCAGCCGCAGCGTGTTCATATTGCCTTCGGTTTAAGCGTCACTGCCTGAAAAGTGGCGCACAGCCCTGCCGCCACCGCCCATCGCCTCGTCGGTACGCGCGCCATCCGCTGAGGTGACGGCTGGCGCGCCTATTGATCGCCGCTCCCTTCCACCTCAGCGAGCGACATCGGGTGAGGAGACGTCGGGTTAACAGGACACTAACAAACATTTAACCGCAGGCTAGCGTCAGTTCATCTCACCTTAACACCAATGCGACAACCCTGTTGGCGAGCGACATGAGCTGACCGGGAGGAGCCTGACATGCGGATCGCGTTGGTGACTGAAAACTTCTTACCCAAGCTGGATGGGGTGACTCGTACGCTGGCGCTGCTGCTGGAGCATCTCCGCCGTACCGGTCACCGAGTGATCGTCCTCGGGCCAGCGGGCGCGCCGCGCCGGTACGCGGGCGCGCCCGTGTTCCACGCGCCCGGTGTGCCGCTTCCCTTCTACCCGGAACTGCGCTTCCTGTTCCCCCGCCCGTCATTGGCGCGGCGCCTGGCGCGCTTCCAGCCAGACCTCGTCCATGTGGTGGATCCCATGGCGCTGGGAGCGGCAGGGATCCATTGGGCGCGGCGGCTGGGCGCGCCGGTGATCGCAAGCTACCACACCAACCTGGCCGCCTACAGCGCATATTATCATCTGGGCCCGCTCGTAGCTCCCCTGTGGCGATATCGGCGCGCCCTGCATAACCGTTGCGCCGTCACGCTGTGTCCGTCACCATCGACTGCGGCGGAACTGCGCCACCAGGGCTTTGAGCGGGTAGAGATCTGGCCACGCGGCGTTGATAGCGCGCTGTTTACACCCGCGCAGCGCTCACCGGCCTGGCGCCAGCATGTGACGGGCGACGCCAACGCGCCGATCATCTTGTATGTCGGCCGGCTCGCGCAGGAAAAGAACCTCCACGATCTGGTGACCGCGTTTCGCGCGCTCGAAGAGACCGGCGCGTGGCTGGTCTTGGTCGGGGATGGGCCGGCGCGCGCCGAGCTGGCGCAGGCGCTGGAGGGCAGGCGCGCCGTCTTTACGGGGTATTTACGTGGCGCCGAGCTAGCGCAGGCCTACGCCTCCGCGGATGTCTTCGCGTTCCCCTCTCTCACGGAAACGTTTGGGCAGGCCGTGATGGAGGCGATGGCAAGCGGCTTGCCGGTAGTAGGGTATGACGCCGAGGGCGTGCGCGATTCCGTGCGCCATGATGAAACGGGATTGCTTGCTCCAGCCCGAGATACCGTACGCTTCACGGCGTATCTGCGCTCCCTGCTCGCCTCCCCAGCGTGGCGGCTTCAACTCGGCAGGCGCGCGCGCCTGCATGCCGAGCGCCACAGCTGGGACGCGGTGATGGCGCAGCTCTCGGACGTGTACACGGAGATGTACGAGCAGGCTGTGACGGGCGCGGGGGGCGAACTGTCTCCCGCAGCGTCAAGCTTGGCCTCTCGTCTTACCCCTGGCATGAGGGAGGCGGATCCAACCGCGGTCGCTTGAGACGACCCACTGCTCGACCGCATTGCGTTGAATTACTGATTTCCGCGTAGGGAACCAAGTTGCGTCGTTCCTCAAAGGCGCTACACCAAACAGCGCCGAAGCGTGCGGTGTGGTGGAGCGGAAGGGGCCCCAGCCCCCCGGGCGCGCGTGACGATTGAGCTGGGCAGGAGCGAGGCGAGTGACGCCGGCGATGTCCTTGGCGCCGGCTCGCGAGACGCCCGTGAAGGCTTTGCGGGGGAAGGTGCGCCACCAGCCAGTCCCGAATTGGGCCACTGCTATGGCTTGCCAGGTCGCCCGCGATCAAGCAGAGATCGCCTTGGGGATAGGTCTGCTCCAGCGCTTGGAGCCATCCCAAATAGCCGCTGGTGTTGCGCGAGGATGCTGTTTTGGGTGATGGTGTCTGGAAGCGATGCGATGGGGGCGCGCTCTGGCGCTGTTGCTGACGCGGAGGCTTGCGCTGGCGCGGCTGCCGGTGGGCGGCGGGTATAGAGGAACACGACGACGCCGCTCACGGACGCCTGGCCGCTGAGGACGTAGTGGGTCGAGAGCCACTGGCGGATCGCGGCGTCTACCGAGCCGTCGCTCTTCGTGCCGCCCAGAGTCGCGACGATATAGAAGACGCGGTTGTGGCGCGCGGCGTAAGCCTCCACACGCGCTACCGTAGGGGGAATCGCGTAGCCTTTCACCCAGGAGTAGGCGCCGGGCGAATCGGCGTCGAAATGGGCCGCGCTGGGATAGGCGTTCAGGTAGGCCTGCACAGGCATCGAGCACAGCTCATTGGGAAAACAGACGATGCCGTCACCAGCCTGATACCGCGCCTGGAGCCAGGCGACGGGGTCGCGGAAGTCCTGAATCTCGGCGTGCGAGTAGTAGTAGGGCGCGCTGACGGCGGCGACCTCCAGCAGCGCGACGCTCACCACGACCTGGAGCGCCCGCATGGGGATTGACTGGACCGCTAGCCCGGCGAGCAGGCAAATGGCCGGCATGATGATGACTTCGTAGCGGTTGAAGAAGAAGTGCAGGTTCAGGTACGGCTGGGTGATCGCGTAGGTGAGGCTGAAGGGGACGATCAGCCAGCAGAGGAGCAGCGCCATTCCCGGTCGCGGCGCCTGTAACCGCCACGTCAGCCAGTCTTCCACGGCGGTACGGCTTTTCGCTTCACCGCGAGGCGGGCGCAGGCGCGCGAGCGACACCAGCGCCACGCCGCACACGATCAGCGCGAGCAGCGCGTAGAGATAGACCGGGTTCCCGCCACTCACATAGTACAGCAGGATGTCGTGAATATCCTTGAAGGTAGCGACGGGAACCCAGCCGAGATGGCCACCATACCGGGCCTCATTGATCAGCGGGAGAATCAGGACACAGGTCACCGCGAGGCTGATAATCGCTGGCCGTACCGCGCGGCGCGCTCGCGAGCGCCAGGGGCCGGGCAGGATGAGCAGGGCGGCCAGGCCCACAAGCTGCGCCACGATGATGAAGAACGTGTAAAGGTGAGCGTAGAAGGCGAGCGTGGTGAAAAGTGTATAGAGCGCCCACCACCACCGCGTCTCGCCCTCCTCATTGAGCGCGCCGAAGAGCATGTGCCACGCGATGATGACGAAGAGCATCTGCATGCTGTATGAGCGGGCCTGCTGCGCGATCATCAGCGTGTAGAAGCTCAGGCTGTAGAGAATGGCGCTGATGACGCCCGCGGTCTGCCCCAGGAAGCGGCGACCCAGCAAATAGACCGCGACACTGCTCAGCGCGGCGAAGAAGGCGGACGGGAGCCGGGCGATGGCCTCGGTAGGATGAAAGCCCATCTTCGCGGTAAGCGTCAGCCAGATATGCAGCGTGAGGTAGTAGAGTTGCATGTTAGGCTCGTGGCCCAGGATGTAGCGCCACATGGTGAGGAGCGGCAGGCCGGCGAGGCCGAGGGAGTACGTCTCATCGAACCACAGGCTGGCTCCAGCCAGCTGGTATGCGCCGAGCGCGAACGCGCCCACAAAGACCAGCGCCGCGATGCCCCAGTCCAGTGGGTCGAAGGAGAAGCGGGAGCGCAGAAACCCGCGCAGGCTGAGCGCGGACCGTCCCTGTCGCGCCGCGGGAGCGGCCAGAGAGCCAGGAGCGCTTGTCATCACCGCAATCCTCCAGACAGGCGAACAAACCCCACCGACGCATTATTGCCTGGCTGATATATTCAACGTGCGGGGATGGCGGCGTTAACGGCGTGCGCGCCTTGTTCTCGCGCTGTCCGCGCGCCGGGCGAAGGGGGATTCGCGCTCACGCCGGGAACTGTCCCCCAGGATATTTCCCGGCGGGATGGGTGTATCTCTCATGCGCCGGGAATCCCTCCTCGCGTAGGCTTGTTTTCGGGCGATACGGAGCGCGGCTGGCGTTTGCCCGCGCTCCACTCGCCAATTATCAAGCCGGTATTTCCGAGGAGGCTAACGGAATGTCATCCACGCAATTGTATCGCCTGAGTGGTTTCGCCCTGCTCGCCAGTGGCGTATTGTCTGTCATCGGGTTTGGAATCGGGAGCTTTCAGAGCGACACCTCTGTCACGACCATAACCAGCGCGCCATATATCGCCATGTCTCTGCTGACGTTTTTGGGCGCCGTGTTCTGCGTGATGGGGTTGCCGGGATTGATCGCCCGCCAGGCTGAACAGGCGGGTGTACTGGGATTGATCGGTGGCGTCGCGGTGATAATCGTCCAGTTGATCTACGGCATCGGCAACGGGTTTGTTGATGTAACGGTTTTCCCCGCCCTCGTCGCTGACCCGACCACCCGCGCGTTCGCGCTCGCGGGTCCGCCGCCCGCGATGAACATCTTCTTCATGGTCGGAATGGCGTCGGGGGTTATTGGGGCGATAGCGCTTGGCATCGCGACCCTGCGAGCGCGCGTCTTTGCGCGCTGGATCGGTATCCTGTTCCTCCTCACGGTGCTGGCCGAGATCCCATCATTCCTTGATGTGCCGTTCCTGAGCAATCTCGCGCCGATTGTCTCCTCGGTGGCGATACTCGGCGCTGGCGTCGCGCTGATGTCATCGAAGCGCGCCCCGGCGGCTGAGCCGGCCCGCGCGACCGCCGCGGCGATCTGAGCCATCTGAGCCAGAGTAGCTCCAGGCCGGAGGAGCGCCGGGTCCTGCTGCCCGGCTCTCCTCTCGCCCATTCTTGTCCCCATACCGTACAATAGACCGCTGGAGCGCCAACAGCCGCGTAACATAGCAAGTGGATGCCGCTAATGAACACCTTCACGCCACATTCAGTTTCAGCCACGGCATCCCCAGGCGCTTCGGCGCCAGATCGCATGGAGGCCGGACGCCTCACGGGGCGCAGGCTTCTGGCCGCGCGAGTCGCTTTCATCGCGGTGTTTGTGACGGTCGTTCTCCTGAATCTTATCGCGCTCCCCGGCATATACGCCGCGATGTTGACGCCCGCGGTAACGCGCGACCTGCAAAGCCTGGGCATGTCTCAAACGCTCTATGGCGCGATCATGATGGCGCAGTATGGGGTTGATGCGCTGGTCTATCTGGCGATGGGGTTGTTGATCTTCTGGCGCCGCTCGGACGACCGCATGGCGCTGTTCTGCGCGCTGATGCTCGTGGCCTTCGGCGCTCTGGCCGCTGGGCCACTCGACGACATGATCGACGCCACGGTATCCATGCCCCAGCCGCTGGCAGGCATCCCATTCTTGCGCGCGCTCGTGCGCCTGCTGGCAGTCGCCGGGCAGGTATCTATCCTCACCTTCTTCTATGTCTTTCCCTCAGGACGCTTCACCCCACGCTGGACCAAATGGGCCGCCCTGCTCGCGTTGGCGTTCTGGTCTGCGGCCGCCTTCTTCCCGGCGCTGTCGTCTGGTCCGGCCGGTAATCTGATCTTCGCCTTTCTCGCCGTAGCGATGATTGGGCAGGTCTATCGCTACCGCCGCGTCTCCGACGCTACCGAGCGTGCGCAGACCAGATGGGTGGTCTTCGGGTTTGTCCTTATGGTCATAGTCGTCGTGGCCGCGCAGATCATCTTCGCCCTGACGCCACCGGATTTCCAGCGCGCAGCCGAAGCCTCTCCCGCGCTCGGTGAGTTGTTTGGGCTCCGCTGGACCCTGGCGCTGATGTTGATTCCCATCTCGATTGGCATCGCCATTCTGCGCGCGCGCCTGTGGGACATTGATCTCATCATCAACCGCTCCCTCGTCTATAGCGCGCTCACTGTCAGCGTGGCGGGCCTCTATGTGGTGGTAGTAGGATATCTGGGCGCGCTCTTCCGTAGCGCGGATAACCTGGTCATCTCGCTCCTGGCGACGGGACTGATCGCGGTCCTGTTCCAGCCGCTGCGAGGTTGGCTTCAGCGCGGCGTCAACCGGCTGATCTATGGGCAGCGCGACGAGCCATACGCGGTGGTTGCGCAGCTGGGCCGCCGGATGGAGGGGACACTTGCTCCCGACGCTGTGCTGCAGGCGATTGTCGAAACGGTCGCACAGGCGCTCAAGCTATCCTACACGGCGATCACGCTCAAGCAGGGCGACGACTTCACGACCGCCGCGGCGCACGGGGCGCCCGTTGAGGGGACACTCACGCTGCCGCTGATCTATCAGACCGAACCCGTTGGCCAGTTGCTGCTGGGGCCGCGCCAGCGAGGCGAAGGCTTCACGCCAGCGGACCGGCGGCTGCTGGAGGATCTGGCGCGCCAGGTCGGCGTCGCGGCCCACGCTGTGCGGCTCACCGCTGACTTGCAACGTTCGCGCGAGCAACTGGTGACCTCACGCGAGGAAGAGCGGCGCCGTCTGCGCCGCGACCTGCACGACGGGCTTGGGT
Organism: Chloroflexota bacterium; assembly: GCA_021814145.1. Lineage (GTDB taxonomy): Bacteria > Chloroflexota > Ktedonobacteria > Ktedonobacterales > JADMIN01 > JAKAIY01. The sequence goes on along the minus strand of JAKAIY010000176.1, from coordinate 768 downwards.
CCACCCTCACCAGCCTCATGTTCAAGCTCGACGCCGCCGACACGCTGCTTGATAGCGACCCACCGGCGGCGCGCGCGCTGCTGGAGGATGTGCGCGGCCAGATGCAGACCTCGATCGCGGATATCCGCCGCCTCGTCTATGATCTCCGGCCACCCATCCTGGACGAATGGGGGCTGGTGGAGGCGCTGCGCGAGCGGGTGGCGCAGTATGCCCTCAACGACGTGCGGGTCACCATAGAGGCGCCGGACTCGCTGCCACCACTGCCTGCGGCCCTGGAGGTAGCCGTCTATCGCATCGTGCTGGAAGCCCTGGCGAACGTGGTCAGGCATGCCCATGCCACAGCCTGCATTATCCGGCTCACCTTGCTTCCAGACGCGCTGATGGTCGAGGCGCTTGACGACGGCGCGGGCAGGGGCGGCGCGCCCGCTGGCGTCGGGCTGGTCGCCATGAGCGAGCGCGCGGCCGAGCTAGGTGGCTCGCTGGTTGTAGAGGACGCCGAGCCGCACGGCACGCGGGTGCGCGCTCGTTTCCCGTTGAGAACGGTCTGATGTGTTATGCCAGATGAAACGCTCCGTATTCTGCTGGTGGATGACCATCCGATGATGCGTGAAGGCTTGCGCGCGCTGCTCACCTCCCTGCCAGGCATGGCGGTAGTGGGCGAGTGCGACAATGGCGAGGAAGCTGTCTCCCGTGCGCTAGAGCTGCAGCCCGATCTGATTCTGATGGACTTGCGCTTGCCTGGCATCAACGGCATCGAGGCGACACGGC
>JAKAIY010000175.1 GCA_021814145.1 Chloroflexota bacterium | reverse complement strand
TCCGATCTCAAGTATGGTGGCTCGGCTAACCTCGTCACGATTGACGCGGCGGAGGCGTTCGCGGTTGGCCAGGTCGTCGCGCAGGCGGTGACGCAGAACCAGAGCCTCGATCAGGCCAAGCTGATCGCGACGCTGCACTCAGGCACCTTCCAGAGCTGCCAGGGTCCGGTCAAGTTTGACTCGACGGGCCAGAATACGGCTGCGCAGGCCTATCTCTTCCAGTGGCAGAACAACGCCTTGCAGGTGGTCTACCCGACCAGCGCCGCTTCCGCGCAGTTCGAGTATCCCAAGCCGAACTGGGCCGCGTAGGCCTCTGGCGAGTCATCAGAGCCCGCCACGCTCATCATACCCACTTCCGTAGGTGATGGAGTTGATGTTACGGCATGGGGGAACGGTTCGTTTGCCCTCCTCCATGCCACTTTTGTCCCCCCTTGGAACGAACCCGGGCGCGAAGACATCCCTGGAGGAAGCTTGACATGGCATCGCTGATCGTTCAGGCTATTGTAGCCGGCATCCTGACTGGAGCGGTCTACGCGCTTATGGCGTCAGGCTTGACGCTCGTCTTCGGCGTGATGGACATCATCAATATCGCCCAGGGCGCGTTTGTTGTGCTCGGCGCGTATCTCAGCTTCTGGCTGGAGCAGACCCTGGGGCTCGACCTGTTCCTTGGCCTGTTCATTACGATTCCCGTGATGTTCGTATTGGGCCTTATCCTGGAGTGGGCGTTGATCCGCCCGCTCAAGCGTGACCGCACCCAGCTCTCAATTCTGGTGACTTTCGCCATAGCCATCGTCATTGAGGGATTGCTTACATTCTTTTTTGGCACCAATGAGGTTCAGCTCACCGCCTGGTACACGAACACTTCTTTGCAAATCGGCTCCTTCTATCTGCCATACATCAACCTGATGGCGTTTGGCATGAGCGTTGTCTTGCTGGCGGCGCTCTATGCGCTGCTCTATCGCACAAAGTTCGGGCGCAGCGTCCGCGCGACGGTCCAGAACCGCTCCGCCGCGCTGCTGATCGGCATTGATGTCGAGCGTGTCTCGGCGTTGACCTTTGGCATCGGCGTCGCGCTCGCCGCCGCTGGCGGCATGGCGTTCGGGTCCACGGAGGGCACCTTCAACCCCAACAGCCACTACGACCTGATCTCGCGCCTGCTGGTGATTATTATCCTTGGCGGCATGGGCAGCGTCGGCGGAGCGATGGCCGCGTCGGTCAGCATGCTGGTGATCTACGACGTGACCTCGGTGGTCTGGTCGCCCGTATGGGCAAGCACGGTATTTTACGCCTTACTGGTTGTCCTGCTGCTCTTCCGGCCGCAGGGACTCTTCGGCAAGCTCGCCACACGACGCCAGTAGCGCATGTGGCGCTCATGATGTTACCGAGCGAGCGCTCAATGCGAGCGAACGATGAGGAAAGCACGGTCCACAGCTATGGCAACGGTATCGCAATCCCACGCTCCCTCCACAGGGGGCGGACTCCAGGCGTTACGGCTTTCCCGGTGGCTATTCTGGATAGCCTGCCTGATCGGCGTGACGGTGTTTCCACTGGTCTTCACTGATGGCGCCACCACATCAGTCGCTGTCTTCACGCTCATCTACGCGGCGGCTGGCACGGCGTGGAACATCTTCTCCGGCTACACTGGCTACATCGCGCTGGGACACGCGGCCTTCTTTGGTCTGGGCGCCTACACGATCGCGGTGATGTGTGAGTGGCTCAACACTCCTGGCGGCTGGGGGCCGTTCGCGTTCGTGCCGCTCGCTGGCGTGGTCGCCGCCGTCTTCGCCGTGCCGCTGGGCGCGATCGCCCTGCGCACGCGCCGCCACACCTTCGTCGTGATCACTATCGCGATGTTCTTCATCTTCCAGCTCCTCGCCACCAATCTGCGCGGTCTGACCAACGGCTCAGCCGGACTCAGCCTGCCGATCCCGCTCTGGAGTGGCGCCGCGTTCAACCTGCCGTTCTACTATGTGACCCTCGCGATCCTGCTCCTCGCGATCGCGACCTCCTGGTATGTCCGGCACTCGAAATACGGGCTGGAATTGCTCGCGATTCGCGACGATGAGGATCGCGCGCGTGGCCTGGGAGTCCGCACCGGCATGACGAAGCTGAGCGCGTTTGTGCTTTCCGCCTTCTTCGTCGGCATGATCGGCGCTGTCTGGGCCTATTTCCTGGAAGCCATCTTTCCGATGTTCGCGTTCGACCCGCTCTTTGATGTGCTGGTCGCGCTGATGGTTTTCCTTGGTGGCATGGGAACAATCTCCGGGCCACTGCTTGGCGCGCTCATCGTCATCCCTGTGCAGCAGTACTTCAACCTCTATTACGGGGGATCTGGATTTTCCCAGATAGCCTTTGGCGCGATGTTCCTGATCGTGATTCTGCTCCTGCCGCAGGGGATCGTGCCCGCGCTCAGCCAGCTTGCCCGCAAGCTTTCCGGCGCGAACGCCAATGCGCAGCTCGCCTCAGGCCCGCCGCCGATGGAGAGCGCGCCTGAAGCTGGAGATAGCGCTCTGGGCGCGCCAGTCGCGAGCGTCGCTAACGACAGCGAATGACAGTGGAAGCCGGGAGATACCTCCATGAGTCTGCTTGAAACGCGCGCCATCTCGAAGGCGTTCGGTGGCATCCAGGCGCTTAGCGCATGCGACATCACGGTCGAGCAAGGCTCGATCACGGGACTGATCGGCCCCAATGGCTCGGGCAAGACGACCCTGTTCAATGTGATCACCGGCTATGAGCAGGCTGATTCAGGCCAGGTGCTCTTCAACGGGACGGACATCAGCCGCTACAAGCCGGACGCGATTTTTGATCTGGGCATGGGGCGCACCTTCCAGATCACGCGCATCTTTCCGCGCCTGACGGTCACGGAGAACATGCACGTCGCGATCCGGCGCAAGGGGCTGGCCGCGCTGCTCAGCCGCTGGAGCGCGTCGAGTGAGAGTGAGCGCGCGAAGCGGTTGCTCGATTTTGTCGGCCTCACCCACCTGAAGGACGCGCCAGCGGGCAGCCTCTCCTATGGCCAGCGCAAGCTGCTGGAACTGGCGTTCATCCTGATCGCCGAGCCGCAGGTCGTGCTGCTTGATGAGCCAGCGGGAGGCGTCAATCCGACGCTGATCGGACAGCTTGGCGAGCGCATCCGCCAGATGAACGAGCAGGGCGTCACCTTCCTGATCGTTGAGCACAACATGGAATTCGTGATGAACCTGTGTGACAAGGTGATGGTGATGCACCGGGGAACGAAGCTCGCGGAGGGCGCGCCCGCCGAGGTGCGCGCGAACCCGGCGGTGCTCGAAGCGTATCTGGGAGACTGACAGCCATGCTACTGCGGATAGAGAATGTGATCGCGGGCTATGGGGGCGGTGATGTGCTGCGCGGGGTCAATTTTGAGGTCGCCGAAGGCTCCATCACGTGTGTCGTCGGCCCCAACGGCGCGGGCAAATCCACTGTCCTGACCGTGGTGAGCGGGCTGATCAGGCCCCGCGTCGGGCAGGTTATCTTCAAGGGCCAGAATATCACCGGATGGAACCCAAAGCGCATCCTTACCAGCGGCCTGGCGCAGGTGCCACAGAATCACAGCCTGTTCCCGATGATGACGGTGCGGGAGAACGTGGAGCTCGGGGCGTATACCCTCTCGGACTCGGCGCTTATCCGGCGGCGCTACGACCAGATTGTGGAAATGTTCCCGGTCGTGCGCGAGCGGGCGAATGAGCAGGCGGGCAGCCTCTCCGGCGGCCAGCAGCGGCTGGTGGAGTTCGCGCGCAGCCTGATGCTGGACCCGGCGCTGGTGATGCTCGACGAGCCTTCGATGGGCCTCGACCCGAAGACGCTCAAAGATGTCTTCAAGACGATCAAGGACATGCAGGAGGCTGGAAAGACTATCCTGCTGGTCGAGCAGAACGCGAAAGCGGGACTCAATCTGGCCGACCATGGCGTGGTGATGGAGAGCGGGCGCGTGCGGCTGGATGGGCCGAGCGCGAGCGTGCTCAACAACCCGGAGATCGCCGCGCTGTATCTCGGCGGCGGTATCGTGGCGCAGGCGCAACACTAAACGCTGGCTCGCGCCAGGCTTCCCGCATGGCGGGGCGCGCCGCTCGCCGCTCTGGTCGCCCCGCCCATCGTGGTTGCGCGTTCGGGCGGGATAGGTTATGCTGCTAGCGGATCGGGGCCTTCACACCCCGCATGTCAGGCGCGCCCGGTCGCTTTGCTTCTTTCCACGCGGGCGCGCTCCGTGATGGTCCCACTTCAGCTCATCAGTCATCCCGACGAGGCGGAAAATCATGCAGAGCAGCGCTATCCAGCCGGCCCCCTCTTCTGTCCGTAAGTGGCTTGCGCGGCGCGACTGGCCACTCATCGTGCGCCGGCTCTCAGTCGTGACGGCGGCTGTCCTGTTCCTGGTGCATGTGATGGGCGCGCTGGTGACGGATTCCGGCTCGCAGGCGGGCTGCGCCGACTCGTGGCCGCTCTGCAAAGGACAGTTCATTCCTTCCCATTTCGTCGTCTCCACGCTGATCGAGTTCAATCACCGCGCCGCCGTGGCGATTGTGACGGTCCTGCTGATATCGCTGATCGTCGGCGTGCTGGCGCTCTGGCGTAACCGGCTGGAGATCAAGATCCTGGCCCCGCTGATGTTCATCTTCCTGATCGGGCAGGCGCTGCTGGGCGCGCTGGCGGTGATGTACCCCACCTCGGCGGTGATCCTGGCGTTCCACTTCGGCGTCTCGTCGCTCTCTGTCGCCAGCGTCTTTGTCACCGCGCTCTTCATCCACGGCTTCGACCGCTGGGACCGCCTGCGCGACCGCGCGCGGACGGGCGGGTTCCGCTGGCTGGTGTGGGGCATCACGATCTATACCTATATCGTGATCTATCTCGGCGCCTATGTGCTGCACACCAATTCGGCGCTGGCCTGCACAAGCTGGCCGTTCTGCGACGCGCGGCGCCCCGTGCCGCCATTGAGCGTTGAGCCGGCGGTGATCAATATGACGCACCGCGTGGCGGCGTTCATCCTCGTGCTCCTGGTGGTGGGCATGCTGCTCTGGGCGCGCCGCATACGACGCGCCCGCCCGGACTTTTACTGGTCGAGCGTCGTGGCGCTGGTCCTGATTCTGGCGCAGGCGCTGGAGGGGGTGGCCGTCGTCTTCGCGCGCGCCAGCGTGTGGGCCGAGGTGATGCACAGCGCCTTCGTCGCGCTGTTCTTCAGCGTGATGTGCTTCATGGTCCTGCAATCGCTGGCGCGCCCGGCCTCCGTTCGCAACGCGCCGCCCGCGCGGGGCAGGTCGCGCGCCAAGCCCGCGCCACGCCCCAGCCGCGGCACAGCCGCCGCCCTCGGCAATCACTAGCGCCTTCACTCCGCGCCCCTCTCCTGAACCGGGAGAGGGGCGCCCCCTATTATTAAAGAAGGCGTGCGGCGCTACATCTCCGGCGGTGCCAGGGTGAACGGTTCGTCGGGGCGGGCGAGGGCGCGCTGGCGGGCCTCCCAGAGGCGCGTGGCGACTTCCGGTGGGACCGCGTGGCCGCCGAGCGGGGTGGGATGCATATTGGGGCCGTGGTAGTCGGAGCCGCCGGTGGCGATCAGGCCGAAGCGCGCCGCCAGCGCCAGCAGCCGCGCGACGGTCGCCTCGTCATACTGGCCATAGTAGCATTCCAGCCCCTCCAGCCCGGCCGCCACCAGCTCTGGCAGCACCCGCTCCTCCAGATCGGGAATGGAGCTGGGGTGCGCCAGCACAGGGACGCCACGCGCCGCGCGGATGACGCGGATCGCGTCCTCCGGCGCGAGCTTGTAGCGCGGGATATAGCCAATCTGGCCCCTGGAGAGGTAGCGCGCGAAGGCGTCGGGGACATCGGTCGCGTAGCCCGCCTCGATCAGCGCGCGGGCGACGTGCGGGCGGCCCACCGCGCCGCCGGCCAGCTCGCGCACGCGCTCCCAGGAGATGGCGAGGCCCGCCGCGCGCAGGCGGTTGACCATGCGCTCGCCGCGCCGCTCGCGGGCCTCGCGCAGCGCGCCAAGGGCGGCCGCCAGCGCGGGATCGTCGGGACTGACATAATAGCCCAGCACATGCGCCTCGCCGCCGCCGCGCAGGTCGGTGTTGATCTCCACGCCGGGGATGACCGTCACGCCGAGGCGCGCGCCGGCGGCCTGGGCCTCCGCCAGCCCGCCGGTGGTGTCGTGGTCCACCAGACCGATCAGGTCCAGCCCGGCCTCGCGCGCCAGGCGGACCAGCTCCGCCGGGGTGTGGAGGCCGTCGGAGGCGGTGGAGTGGGTGTGCAGGTCTATGCGGCGGGCCACAGGCGGCGCGTCGCGCGTTGGAACGCTTGGTAGCTCACTCATTTGGCGAAATCAATCATGCGCGTCTCGCGCACCACACAGACGCGAATCTGGCCGGGATAGTCCATGGACTCCTCGATGCGGCGGGCGACATCGCGGGCAAGCTGCGCCGCGGACGCCTCGTCCACCTCCTCCGGGCGCACGATGATGCGCACCTCGCGCCCCGCCTGGATGGCGAAGGACTTCTCGACCCCTTTAAAAGAATTGGCGATGCCTTCCAGCATCTCCAGCCGCTTGATGTAGAGGTCAATCGTCTCGCGCCGGGCGCCGGGACGCGCCGCCGAAATGGCGTCCGCCGCCTGGACGATGGCGGCCTCCAGTGATTGCGGCTCAGACTCGGTGGCGTGGTGCGCGACGATGGCGTGGATGATCTTGGGCGAGCGGTTAAAGCGCCGCGCGATCTCGCCGCTGATGAGCGCGTGCGGCCCCTCCACTTCCTGGTCAATCGCCTTGCCCAGGTCGTGCAGCAGGCCGGCCACCTTGCAGACGTTGACATCCGCGCCCAGTTCGTGGGCCATCGCCGCCGCCAGCACGGAGACCTCGATGCTGTGGTTGAGCACGTTCTGGCCGTAGCTGGTGCGGAAGTGTAGCCGGCCAATCAGCCGCACCAGCTCCACCGGCAGGTTGGTGACGTTGGCCTCAGCGCAGGCGCGCTCGCCCTCCTCCAGCGTGAGCTGCTCCATGTCCTGCCGCGCCTTGGCCACGACCTCCTCGATGCGCGCCGGGTGGATGCGCCCGTCGAGAATCAGCTTGGTCAGCGCGACGCGCGCCACCTCACGCCGGACCGGATCGAAGCCGGAGAGGCTGACGGTATCAGGTGTGTCGTCAATGATGAGGTCCACGCCAGTGGCGCTCTCCAGCGCGCGGATGTTGCGGCCCTCGCGCCCGATGATGCGGCCCTTCATCTCATCGTTGGGCAGCGGCACGGTCGAGACGGTGACATCCGAGACCTGATCGGAGGCGCAGCGCTGGATGGCGAGCGTGATGATCTCGCGCGCCCGGGCCTCG
>JAKAIY010000174.1 GCA_021814145.1 Chloroflexota bacterium | reverse complement strand
TCGTAGAAGGGATGTGTTCAAATCAGCCTGCGCCCGCTCCAGCGTCTCATCCCACGCCTCTGGCGTGGTGACGCCCTGTGCGGCGGCTATCCCGCCATACCCCTTGCAGACCGAGAAGAAATCCGTCGCGACAAGCTTGCCAAGCCGTCCGCCATACGCTCCCGTCGGCAGGTCAATACGACGGGCCGATTGGTTGACGAGCGCCGTGGCTTCCAGGTACTCGCCAATGCGGCTCCCATCCATCAGGTCAACGCCACGGCGGGCTGAAAGCTGCCGGATCCACTCCATCAACCGCTCGACGTTTGGCCCCCCGTTCGCCAGGCCAATCGAATCTACCAGCTCCACCCAGCCGCCGGGCCGCGTCACCCGGGTCAGCTCGCGTGCGACCCACGGCCAGCGGTCATGCGGGATTGCGGTGAAGAGCAGACGCTGGTGAACAAACTCGAAGGAGCCGTCCTCGAAGGGCAGCCCTTCGAGTAGATTGCCTGGCTTAAACGCGTAATTCGGCGGGCGGACATCAGCGTCAGGCCGGCCTGTGGCGCGGGCGTCCACGGCAGGCGGCTTGACATCCAGGCCAATGACCGTCGCATGGGGAAACATCTGCGCCATCTCAATCGCCCAGCGGCCTGTTCCGGCTCCTACATCCAGGATACTCGCCGGGGCGCTAATTGGCGCGGCGTAGTTGCCCTGGAACGCGAATCGTAGCATATAGTGCTGGAAGTCCAGGCGGTCAATTTCCTCAATGTCCGCTGGCAGCGCATAGGGCAAGCCCGCGACGCGCTGACGCCCGCCGACCATTCTGGTCGCTGCGCTCTCCCGAGGCGAGAGGCTGGGATCCAGGGACGGTTTCTTGCGAAACCAGCCAAACCAGCGCATAATGCGCTCCTCCTTCACATCCCGACTCCCCGGCTCTCACATGATATTTCAGAGCCAGGGTCAGGCACGCGCTTATTGTAGCGCGGTTGTCAAGGAAGCGGTTTTTGTTTTTCCCAGGCCGCGCCACCATCGCTGGGGCAGGGCGGGTGGCCGCGATGCTGTGGCAGGGGCTAGAGCGCGTCGAGGCGGATGAGGTCATCGAGGGTTTCGCGGCGGCGGACGAGACGCGCGCGGCCCTCGCGGACGAAGACCACCGCCGGGCGCGGGACGAGGTTGTAGTTGCTCGCCATCGGCAGGTGGTACGCGCCGCTGACAGGTATCGCCAGTATCTCGCCGGGCCGCGCCTCTGGCAGTCGCGCCGCCTGGACGAGGATGTCTCCCGATTCGCAGTAGCGCCCGGCGACCTGGACGGTCTCGGTGGCGGGCGCGGTCATGCGCCCGGCCAGCGCGGCGTGGTAGCGGGCGCCGTAGAGCGCGGGGCGCGGGTTATCGCCCATGCCGCCATCCACGGAGACGAAGACCGCGTGGGGCGTCACCTTGCGCGGGCCTGTGGTGTAGAGCGCGACGCCCGCGCGGGCCACGATCGCGCGCCCCGGCTCGACGATGAGGCGAGGCGGCGGCAGGCGCAGCCGCTCCGCCTCTTCGCGCAGCATGGCGCAGAGCGCACCGGCGTAGGCGCCGGGGTCGAGCGGGCGCTCCTCTGGCGTATAGGCTACGCCCACGCCGCCGCCGGGGCTGAGCTCGCGTGGCGCGGCGCCGGTTTCGTCACGGATAGTGGCGGCCAGCCCGGCCAGGGTCGCGACCACCTGGGCGGCGGGCGCGGCGTCGAAGAGTTGCGAGCCGGCGTGGGCGTGCAGGCCGGCCAGGTCGAGCCACGGTGAGGCGGCGGCGCGGCGCGCGGCCTCCAGAACGGCTCCGCTAGCCAGATCGAGGCCGAACTTGCTATCGGCGTGGCCGGTGTGGATGCTGGCGTGCGTCTGGGCGCGCACATCGGGATTGACCCGCAGCCAGACCGGCGCCGCGCGCCCGCGCTCGCGGCCCAGCGCCTCGAGCCGCGCCAGTTCGTCCAGGCTGTCCACCACGACGCGCCCGACGCCCGATCCGCCCGCGTCGAGCGCAGAGGCCAGCTCGGCGTCAGGCTTCATGTTGCCATGCAGGTGGATGCGCTCCGGCGGGAAGCCCGCGCGCAGGGCGACGCCGACCTCGCCCGCCGAGACGGTGTCGAGCTCCAGCCCTTCCTCCATCAGCAGAGCGCAGAGGGCGGGCGAGAGGTAGGCCTTGCCGGCGTAGGCGACGGCGCTCTGCGGCCAGCGGCTGGCGAACGCCTGGCGGAAGGCGCGCATCTGCCCGCGCAGGGTGTCCTCGTCATATAGGTAGAGCGGCGTGCCGTACTCGCGCGCCAGGGCCGCGACATCCAGGCCAGCGATCAGGAGGCGGCCATCACGGCTGATCCGCGCGGTGTCCGGCCAGAGATGCGCGTGGTTGGGACGCTCCGCCATGCGTTGGCCTCCTGTGGAACAGCGAACGGCGCTATCATATCATGCCAGGGTGATAACGCCAGCGAGCGTGCTGGCGCCATCGTGTAAGGAGTGCGGATATGGAGCGGACGGGCGCGGAGATGAGCGGCTATCTCCGGCTGGGCGCGGCGGTGGCGAAGGCGCTGGCGGCGGGCAGGCCGGTGGTGGCGCTGGAGTCCACGGTCATCGCGCATGGGTTGCCACGACCCGCGAATGTCGAGGTGGCGCTGGCGATGGAGGAGGCGACGCGCGCGGCGGGCGCGACGCCCGCTACCGTGGCGCTGCTGGATGGGCGCATCGTCGTCGGGCTGAGCGCGGATGAGATCACGCGGATTGGCGAGGAGCCGGGGGTCTGGAAGGCGAGCCGTCGCGATCTGGCGGCGGCGCTGGCGCGGCGCGCGGCGGCGGCGACGACAGTAGCGGGGACGCTGGCCTGCGCGGCGCTGGCGGGCGTGCGGGTCTTCGCCACCGGCGGCGTCGGCGGCGTTCACTGGGGCGCGGAGACGACGCTCGACATCTCGGCGGACCTGCCAGAGCTGGCGCGGGCGCCGCTGGTGACGGTCTGCGCGGGGGCCAAGGCGATCCTCGACCTGCCGCGCACGCTGGAGTATCTGGAGACGCTCGGCGTGCCGGTGATCGGCTACCAGACAGACGAGCTGCCGGCATTCTACACGCGCGAGAGCGGCCTGCGCGTCCCGCATCGCGCGGAGTCGCCAGAGGAGGTCGCGGCGCTGGCGCGGGCGCAGTGGGCCAGTGGCCTGGGCGGCGGGCTGCTGGTGACAGCGCCGGTTCCGGAGGCGCATGCGCTGCCGCGCGGCCAGGTGGAGGGGGCGATAGAGCGGGCGCTGGCGGAGGCGGGAGCGGCGAACGTGCGCGGGGCGCGGCTGACGCCGTGGCTGCTGGCGCGGGTAGCGGAACTGACGGGCGGCGAGAGCGTGGCGGCCAACCGCGCGCTGCTGCTCAATAACGCCACGCTAGCGGGGCGGATCGCGGCGGCGCTGGCGAGCGCGTGATGTGGAGCGAGCCACCAGTGCTGGGGGTATGGAAACGTGGTTGCGCTACACAACCAGCGCTCGTTGTAGCATACACGGGGTACACTGCGAGTATCCCCTGGGGATCGAGCCCAACGCCTGGACGCTGACGCTGCTGCTGCCAGTCAGGCCAGTCAGAGGAACAGCCAGCCATGACTCGATGGATTCGCCAATCGCTGCTCGTTCAAATGGTCGGGGTGTACCTGGTGTTCGTGCTTGTCGTGCTGAGTGCGGGCATGGCGGTGAACACGCTAGTGGAGCGACAGTTACGCGAGCAGGTGCAAGCGTCGGATCTCGCGCTCGCACAGGAAATCTCCCTAGAGACCAGAGAAACGTTGGTCAGCGCGGAACGCTCTGTAGCTGAACTAAGTGCGCTTGGCTCTGTCCAAACAAGGCGCATTCCTGCGATGGTCGAGGATTTTCAGGCGTTCATGGCGGCTCGCAATGACGTAGACCACGTGTACTGGATTGATCCGGTAGGTGTCATTCTTCTCGCTGTGCCATCGACTGGCATTACCCTGGGGGCCCAGTTCGAGCCACCAGGCGCCGTTCAGCAGGCCCTACTACCGCAGACCGTGGATGCGGTGATGGAGGTTGGCGTCGCACATGTGGCGACGTTTGACCCAGGCGTGACCATCGCCCAGCCAGTGCGGGACAGCCAGGGCAAACTGATTGGCATTGTCGCGGCAAGTCTCTCGCTCGCAGAGCTCAGCGCGCCACTGAAGACGGTCGTCAGCGCGCAGCAGCAGCAAGGGCGGCAGCTCATGATCAGGATCCTGAGCGATCAAGGCGAGCTCGTGGCGTCCTCCGCGCAGGAGCGCATGCTCAATACGATGACGGACGAGCTACCAGGCGCTTCAGACGCGCTGAGTGGGCAGGCCGTGACCCGCGAAGGCTTGGGGCCAGGAGGGGAGGACTGGCTATATAGCGCCGCTCCGGTGCCGCGGCTCGGCTGGGCCGTCGTCGTGCAGCGACCCGCGAATGAGGCGCTGGGGATTGTCAATAGCTTCCGTGAGTGGCTCCTCCTCGCGGCGTTGCTCTTCAGCGTGGGCGTCGCGCTGCTCTGGCTGGTACTCTTGAAGCGGGTCATCCAGCCACTCCACCTGCTCTCCCATGTTCATCGCGGAATACGTGTTTCGGCTCCGGATATCACCAAAAAAGCGAATGAGCTGACATTGCGTGAGGATGAGATGGGGGGGCTCGCGCGCTCGCTCGAGCGGCTGGAGCGTGATGTCGCGCTCCAGCTCCGCGAGTTACAGACTCTCCTGCAGACATCGAACGCTGTAGTCAGTTCACTCGATCCTCAGGCGGTCGCTGAGACGATTATCCGCGAGGTTGGCCGCCTTGTGGATGTGCAATCAGCTACAGTACTCGTTCCTGATGAGGGGGACGTCCTGCGCGTTCTGGCGAGCGATGGACGCAGCGACCATTATATTCGCACCCATAGCGTGCAGCGTGACAACATACGGTCTCCCGCGGCGCAGGCGTTGCGAGACGGGCGAATCGTGCAACTGCTGGCGACTGCGACAGACGATGACCCTGAGCGGCGGACCTTTCCACCGAAAGCCTATGCCGAAGGATTCCGCTCGATGCTGGCGGTTCCCATCATCAGCCGCCATGCTGGTGGCGTTGTGCTGCTCGTCCACCGCATCCAGGCGGCGCCATTCAGTGAAGATGAAATCAACTTGCTGCTGACGTTCGCCAACTATGCCACGCTCGCCTGGGAGCATGCCGTGCTCTACGAGCGAAGTGATGAGCGACTGCGCGAAGTGGCGCGAGAGAACGAGACCCTCTATCAGGAGGCGACAGCGGAGAAGCAGACGCTTGCCGCGATCATGGGCAGCATGAGCGACGGATTAGCGCTCATGGGTGTGGATGGCGCGATCCTCTACGCCAATCGGGGCGCGGCGGCGCTCGCTGGGTTACCGAGCGAAGCGCTGGAGCATGGCCATATCAGCGCGTTGTACGCGGCGTTGCGGGAAGCGGCGATTGATCCCGCCGCAACCGGGGCGCAGCTCGACCGGGTGGCGTCAGGCGCGCCCGCGGAGCTGACGGTAGAGGTGAGACGTGTCGGCAAGAATCGGGTGATTCACCTGCGGCTCTTCGATGTGCTGGACGAGTCGGGTCAGGTCATCGGGCGCGGCCTGCTGCTACGCGACATCACGCGCGAGCGCGAGGTGGATGAGATGAAGACGACCCTGCTCGCCGCCGTCGGCCATGAGTTGCGGACGCCGCTCTCTGTTATCAAGGGTCATGCTTCGACCCTGCTCGCCGATGACGTCATCTGGTCGCCGGAAGACCAGCGGCATAGCCTCAGCATCATTAGCGCCGAAACGGACCGGCTTGCGGATCTCGTGGCGAATCTGCTCGACCTCACGCGCGTAGAGGCCGGACTGCTGCCGCTGCACCTGACCTCATGCGCGGTGGAGGAGTTGATCGCAGGCGCGCTACAGCGGCTGGGAGCGCCAGCGCGTGAGGTGACGATCACGTTAGAACAGAGACTACCCCTCCTGAAGGTAGACCAGGCGCGGATCGAAGTCGTGCTGCGCAACCTGCTTGCCAACGCCCTGGCCTATGGTGGTGAGCGGGTGCGCGTCCATGCGCGTCAGAGTGCGACGCATGGCGCCATAGCGATCACGGTAACTGACGACGGACCAGGCGTTGATCCAGATGACATTTCACACCTGTTCGAGCGATTCCATCGTGGCAAGCGCGGCGTCCATCGTGGCGGAGGCACCGGAATTGGCCTGGCGATCTCGAAAGCGTTTGTCGAGGCGCATGGTGGAACGATTCGCGCGTGGTTGGACCCGGAAGGCATGAGCATTGAACTTACGTTGCCAGTAGAACCGGCTGGACCGCTCCAGGAGGCCACCGCGCCAACAGGTGGCGTGGCGGATGGAGCTAGCGGCGTGTAGCGCCATGGCGCGGCGAAGGCTGACAACCCAATGAAGGTGGATGCGATGATGCAAGCCAAACGACTCCTGGTAGCTGAAGATGAGGTGGCGCTTCGCGATTTCATCGCCCGCAACCTGCGCGCGCGCGGTTTCGAGGTGCTGGAAGCGGAGACCGGACTGGAGGCGCTCGCGTTGTGGGAACGCGAGCAGCCCCACCTGCTCGTGCTCGATGTGATGATGCCGCGCATGGACGGTCTGGAGGTCTGCCGGCGGGTGCGCGAGCGGTCCACTGTTCCCATCGTCGTGTTGACCGCGCTGGACAGTGAGCGCGATAAGGTTGCCGCGCTCGATCTGGGAGCCGACGACTATCTCACCAAGCCATTTGGTGTGGAGGAACTTCTCGCACGGATGCGCGCGGTGTTACGTCGCGCGCAGTGGAATGCCGCGCCTCCAGCCGCCGGCGTGCGCCGATACGGTGACCTGGAAGTAGACCTGGAGGGACGCTCCATACGACTGCGCGGCGAAGAGGTTCGGCTCACGCCTACCGAGTTCGCGCTGCTGGAGCAGTTTGTGATGAACCCTGGCAAATTACTCACGCATCGCATGCTGCTCCAGCGTGTGTGGGGAGTGGAGTACGGAGGCGAGACGGAGTATCTCCGCGTCTACGTTGGCCGGTTGCGCCGCAAACTCGAACGTGACCCTACGGCTCCGCATCTCTTCGTGACAGAGCCAAGCACCGGCTATCGCTTCTCGCCATCGTGAACGATGAGAGAACACGACCAGGAAACCCGCCAGGCGCTACGTAGCAAGGGCGATACCGCGTCAGCCTGCGAGAAGTCAGTGACGCGCGGAATGATCGCTTGGCCAGTCGCGCCTCGTCTCACCATTGATGTGACGGGTCTAACATCCGTCACGATGTCCCAGCCGCAAGCGCGATCCTCCTTTGCGAGACACATCTTCCATCCTAAATCCGCGCGCGGACATGGCCATGTCCGCGCGCTTTGCTTTTCTATGCCGAGCGCATT
>JAKAIY010000025.1 GCA_021814145.1 Chloroflexota bacterium | reverse complement strand
GAAGATGACGCGGGAGCCGTCCAGCGCGCGGATGTCCGGCTTGCTGATGACGTCGCCGTGGGCAATGAAGTAGGGAAGCTGGTTGTTGACGATGGGGTGCGTCTCGAAGAGCTTGTGGTCGGGCCGCCTGGCGCCATAGCGCGAGAGGTCGCCGACGGCCACGCGGTAGGTGATATTGCCAACGACGCGGCGCAGGCCCAGCGGCACGCCCAGATCGAGCAGCAGCTCGCCCACCTGGTCCACCGGGCGGCCAAAGAAGAACTTGGGCATGTAGTAGTAGCCACGGCGCGTGCTGAGGAATGTCTTGCGGGCATGGGTGGCGGACTCGGCGGCGATGTCGCAGCCGGAATTGCCGGCACCAACGATCAGCACGCGCTTGCCCTCCAGGACATCGGGCGTCTTGTAGTCTGAGGAGTGCAGGGTCTCGCCGCTGAACTGGCCGGGATAGTCGGGGTATTTGGGCAGCCAGTTGTGGCCGTTGCAGATGATGACGCCACGATAGCGCCGGGTCTCGGTTGTGTCCGCGCGCAGGTCGTGGAGCGTGACATCCCACAGCCGGGCGTCGGGGCCGACCGGCTCGACGCGCGTCACCTCGGTGTTGAAGGTGATGAAGCGCTCCAGGCCGAAGTGGGCGACGTAGGCCTTGAAGTAGGCGAGCACCTGTTCGTGGCTGGGGTAATCGGGATAGTCTTTGGGCATCGGGAAGTCGGTGTATTCGGTGAGCGGCTTGGAGGAGATGAGGTGCGTGGAGCGGTAGACGCTGCTGTTGGGCCGCCCGTAATACCAGTTGCCGCCGACGCCATCCTCGCGCTCGAACACCTCGCAGGGGATTCCGGCCTCGCTGAGGTTCTTGGCGGCGGTAATGCCGGATGACCCGGCGCCGATGATACAGAACATGGTGGCGCGATCTTCTGGTTCGGCTCCGCTCATGGCGCTCGTCTCCCCTGACTCGGTGGCGCGCCCGCGCGCCGCTGCCTTCTGGCTGGCATGATACGCAAGCGCGGGCGCGGGCGCAAGAGGAACGGTGGAAGATGGGCGTAGCTGGCCCGCGACTACCGGCGCCACCCGCGCTCCGCGCTCCGCGAGGGAGAGCGGAGCGCGGAGCGCGTGGCCTAGGGCAGCGCGCTCACTGTGACCTGGACCAGACCGCTCGATGGGTAGCTCCAGCCGAGGTCCTTGTCCACCGCCGGGCTGAGGTCAATGCTCGACTGGTTGGTGATTCCGCTGTCGTATGTGCTGTTGCGCAGCCAGCCGCCGTTCGTGTTATTGTAGGGCGCCGCGCCGCTGTAGCAGGTGACGCCATCGGCGTTCGTGGAGGCGGCGGCGGCTTCCGAGCAGTATTGCGCCAGCGCCGTTGGCCACGAGCCGTCGGCGAAGGAGCCGGTGGGCGCGTAGCCCGCGCTCTGGAAGAACGGCAGCCCGTAGTGCTGATAGAGCAGGTAGTAGTAGATGCGGCGGTAATTTCCGCCCGCAGCCCCGCTTGGGCAGATCCCATCCACCAGCGCGTCGCTCGTGGCGTCAGCGAAGGGGAGAGGCGACGCGACCGGGCAGCTCGCCGGCAGCGTCGTGGAGGTCCCGTTGGGGTCCCACCAGTTATCGTCCTCGTTCCATGGCCCCACATCAGTGACCAGCACGTTCGAGACGGAGCGGGTCCCCTGCGCGTTGGCGACGTTCACCGTCCAGTGCGCGGTCGTTCCCGACGGGACATAGTACATCTGATAGATGGTGGGGATATTGGAGACCTGCCCCCAGTTGGCGTATTTCAGGTAGGCGTCAGGCAGCGCGACATACGGGCTGCGCCGGGTGTTGAGGCCGCTGGGCAGGGTCTTTTGCGAGAATGAGGTCGCCCAGACCAGCACAGTCCCGGCGGGCAGGGACTGCCCATTCAGCACATTGGCGCTGATCCACTGTGGCTGGCTGATTTCTGTCATGGTGGTCCGGGTCGCCGCGAGCAGCGCCGCCACATGGCCATTGGTGGCGGCTGTCAGCGACGCCGTGAGCGCGCCGAGCGCCTGCGCGCGCCCCGCCAGATTTGGGCGCGCGTCGGGGCGTCCGACCGCCGAGGGGTCAAGCGCGCCAAGATTCAGCCAGGCGGCGCGTGTCGCCGCGCTGACCTGCGCGCACTGCTGGGCGGAAAGCGCCAGGCTCGCGCAATCTTGCGCCGCCAGCCGCTGGATCGCTGGCGTGCCGCTGGCCCAGACGAAGAAAAGGGCCTGCGTGTCGCTGATGGTGACGCCGCTCTGGCTGGCGGATGTCGCGCCGGACTGGGTAGCGGCCCGGGCGACCGCCCCGCTGGAGCCGGTCAGCCAGCCATTCCCGAACAGGAGCGCCGCGAGCAGGACGCCCGTGAGGGAAATCACCGCGCCAGCGAGCGCGGTACGTTTTCGCATGGATCAACTCCTTGGATATGGGCCATGTGGAGAGCGGAACGAGCGCATCCAGATTCAGCCAGCCTTGAGCCTCCACAGCCACAACAACACTCATCCGCTATAACGGCTCAGACCGCGAAAGCATGCGACGCAAGCAAGAAGTCCGCGTGGGCGCGTCCGCGCGCCGGGCTGCCAGGGGAGCATGCGCGCGGACGCCCGGTCACGCATCGTTTATGGCGCATGACCGGACGTCCATGAATGGGGCGAAAGCTGGTGAAGGGACTTGCCCTGATGGTTAGGCTGGTTTTGAGACGGAGGCCGCGCGCCCGCTGATGGAGAGCCCGATCACGTCCGTGATGAGGGCCGCGATGGCCAGAGCCAGGAAGACATCGAGCGGCAAATGGATGCGCAGGAGCGTGTCCAGCGAGTACGCTCCAGCTCCAGTGAAGCCGATTGTCACCGCCGAGGCGAGCAGCAGGAGCGGGTACTCGTAGCCGCGCTTGGAGTTCCAGAAGCCGTTGCGCCAGCCTACCTTGAAGATCGCCATCACCATCGCGCCCACCATGCCCGCCGCGCCTAGGGGCGTCAGGAAGCCGAAGGCGACCGAGAGCCCGCCGCCGATCTCGCCCAGGATCGCGAGCCCTGCCCACAGCCAGCCGGGCTTGAGCCCCTGGCCCTGATAACTCGCCACTGTCTTGGCGAGCCCCGCGCCGCCAGACCAGCCAAACGCCTTCTGCGCGCCGTGCGCGGCGAGGGTCAGGCCCGCCACCAGCCGAAGGATGAGCAGTCCCGCGCTTACTGAAGCTGGCACAGTGTTCATGCATGCCCTCCACTAAAACGTTCATGAAAATGACGCTCTGTGATGAAACGATACGCGGCGGCGCAAGAGCGGCTGATGTCCGGTGGGAAGCCGGCGGCAGAGGCCGGGCCGCCGGGAGCCTTTAGCGGGCGGCGCGCAGGTATTGCGGTGGGAAGGGGACTGGCTGGCCCAGCGTGTGCGCCGCCTCCAGCGCCCAGTGCGGGTTGCGCAGCTCCGCGCGGGCCAGCGCCACGAGGTCCGCCTGCCCCGAGCGGATGATCTGGTCCGCCTGTCGCGCATCCGTGATCATGCCCACGGCGACCGTCGGGATGTCCGCCTCGCGCCGCACTACCGCCGCCAGCGGGACCTGATAGCCGGGGCCCAGGGGGATGCGCGCGTGCGCCTCGTTGCCACCGCTGGAGCAGTCAATGACGTCAACGCCTTCGTCCTTGAGCCGCTGGGCCAGCTCCACGGTCTGCGATAGTGTCCAGCTGGGGCGGCTCGTGTCATCCTCCAGCCAGTCCGTGCCAGAGACGCGCGTGAAGAGCGGCAGCCGCTCAGGCCAGACAGCGCGCACCGCCCGCGCGACTTCCAGCGCCAGGCGCATGCGGTTCTCCAGCGAGCCGCCGTACTCGTCGTCGCGCTGGTTGCTGGCGGGCGAGAGGAACTGGTGCAACAGATAACCGTGCGCGGCGTGAAACTCGATCAGCTCAAAGCCAGCCGCCAGCGCCCGCCCGGCTGCCCGCGCGAACGCCGCCACCACCTCGGCCACGCCCGCCGCCGTCAGCGGCTCCGGCGCCTGGTAGCCCTCTGCGAATGGGATGGCGCTGGGGCCGACCACCCGCCAGCCGCCTTGCGCCACTTCGAGCGGCTTCCCGCCGTTCCAGGGCTTGTCCACACTCGCCTTGCGGCCCGCGTGAGCCAGCTGGATGGCCGGGACCGCCCCCTGCTCACGCAGGAACCGCGCGACGCGGGCCAGCGGCTCGATCTGGCTGTCATCCCACAAGCCGACATCGAACGGGCTGATGCGCCCGCGCGCCTCGACCGCCGTCGCTTCCACACAGACAATGCCCGCCCCGCCGGTCGCGAAGCTGCCCAGGTGGACCAGGTGCCAGTCGGTCACGCGCCCGGAGCGGTCCTCGCAGGAATACTGGCACATTGGGGAAACCATCACCCGGTTGCGCGCCGTCACCGACCGCAGCTGGAGCGGCTGGAAAAGGCTCGCGGGTTGGGTCGTAAAATCGGGGAAACGCCCGCCGGCTTGCTGTGGTGTCGCCTGGGCGCGCTGCGCCTCACTCAGCACGAAATGACCTCACTCATCAAGATGATCGGAAAAAAGCTGTGTGACGCGCGGGCTCGGAAAACCCGCGCATTCTCAATACTTTCTAAATTGTAGCATAAGGCGCCCGCGCGGCGCAGGGCGGCGTCACTTGACAGCGGCGCTATCCTGATAGGGAGCCAGCGGCGCCAGGCGGATGCGGCGATGGAAGGCCGCGCGCCGGGCCGCTGGTCAGGATGGAGGCCTTCATGTCATGGTTGACGTTCTGGCGGCGCCCGCGCGCGAGCGGCGAAGCGCAGGCGCGCTCCGCGCGAACGCGGCTGTTCGGCGGCAGGCGGTTCACGCGCGGCGTCCCCTATATTCTTCCCAGCGACGGCGAGGAAATCAACCGGCTTGATTTTCAGCACTACATGCTGCGCTACGCGCTCAAAGGCAATTTCGCCGCGCCAGTGGGCCAGCCGCTCGCGATTCTCGATGTCGCCTGCGGCACGGGGCGCTGGTGCGCCGAGATGGCGGCGCTGTATCCGCAGGCGAATGTCGTGGGGCTGGACATGACGCCGCTCACGGAGACAGGCACGGCGCGCTCCGATAACTTTTCCTTTGTGCAGGGCAACATGCTTGAAGGGCTGCCATTCGCTGACAACAGCTTCGATTTCGTTCACCAGCGGCTGGTGATCGCGGCGCTGCCAACAGACCGGTGGGTGCGGCAGGTCCAGGAGCTGTTGCGCGTGACGCGGCCCGGCGGCTGGGTCGAATTAGTTGAAGGGAGCATGATGCCGGGTGGCCCGGGCCTCCAGGCGCTCAACGAGCTGGGGGTGCGGATGAGCCAGAAGCGCGGAATATCTCTCGATGACGCCAGCAGGGTTGACGAGTTCCTGCGGGCGGCGGGCGCGCGGCAGGTTGAGCGGCGTATCGTGCAGTTGCCGGTGGGGAAGAAGACCGGACGCCTGGGCGCGATGGCCGAGACGGACTATCTCGCCATTATCTCTGGCATGCGTGGCTACCTCATCGCCCAGGGGCTGATCACTGAGGAGCGGCACAACGAAGTCTTCGCCCAGGCGCGGGCCGAGCTGGCCAGCGGCAAACTGACGTGGCCGTTCTATATCGCCTACGGGCAGAAGTGAAGTCTGCGCCGCTCACTCGCCCCGCCGCAGTCCCGACAGCCAGGCGTTGGTGAGATCGGCGGCGCGCTGGCGGACGCGCTCGGTGTGCAGGGCGTAGCGCGTGGCGTCCATCGCGTCATCGCGCTGCTTGAGCGGCTGCTCGGCGGGGTCGCGCTCACCGTCCGCGCTGGCCCACTGATACTGGCGGTACTCGGCGAGTGTATGGACGCAGCGCGGCGCGACGACCAGGCCGCGCGAGCCATCGGGGCGGCGGGCCAGCAGCGCCGCCACGGTCTGGATACCGGCGCGCACGCTGTTCTCAGCGCGCGTGACGCGGGCGGGCAGCCCGGCGCGGGCCAGAGCGGCGGTGAGCGCGGCGATGTGCTCCGGCTCGTCGGGGCCACAGAACCATTCGGCGACATTCCAGCGGCGCGTTAGCTCTACCAGCGCGGGCAACGTGACCTCCTCAAGGCTGGCGCGGCGCTGGTAGAACTCGTCGAGCTGCCAGTAGCGCCCATCACCATCCTGGCCGAAGACCAGCGCGGCGGTAGGGTGTGTATAGCCCCAGTCCACGCCGCCGATCACGCGCGCCCAGCCCGCCGCGTCGCCGGGCCGCTCCGCTGGATCGCGCACATGCTCGCCGGGCGTGGCGTCGAAGGCGTAGACCAGCCCCTCAAAAGCGACGAACAGCCCCTCGATCTCCTGCTGGGCGAAGGCGCCGCTATAGCCCAGGTCCGCGACGAAGCCCGGCGGCAGGTGGCGCGCGTTGGCCCAGGTGGAGGCGCGGAAAAGGGCGTGGTCGGGCGCGGGATGGGTCTCGAAGTCACGGGCGAAGCCGTCCTGCCCGCGCGGTGTGCCGGTGGCCCAGGCCGCCAGCGGGTGGCCAGTCTGGCGCAGCCGCCCCTTGAGCACCTGCCAGGCGTAGTAGCCGCAGAGCGGGGCCTCATCCAGCCAGAACCAGGCGAGGTTGACGCCGCGCGCGCGGTCGGGGGCGTCGAGCGAGCGGAAGAGGACCTCCGAGCCGTTGCGCAGCAGCAGCCGCTCCTCGGCGCGCAGGTAGCGGCGGATCAGCGGGCGCGGCAGCAGCTCGAAGAAGGCGCGCTGGGTGGCGTCGCGCAGCATGGGATACGTCGGCGCGCCAATCAGTCCGAGTGAGCCGGGGTCCTCGATCATGCGCAGGACCGCTCGCGCCGCCCCGGCGAAGGTTTTGCCCGCGCCGATGCCGCCGACATAGAAGCTAAAGCGCGCCGCCGTCTGGACGAAGTCCCACTGCGCCGGGTTGAGCTCCCACTCCAGCCGCGTGGCTTCCTCCGCGCTCTCGCCACGATCATCGCGCGGCGCGCTCATGCGGGCTTCTCCCCCTCAGGGCTGGCGTCCGCCGCGGGTGGCGCGCTCTCGGAGCCATCGGAGCCGCGGGTGACGGTGATGCGCACGTCGGAGTCGCTGGTCTCCAGCCTGGCGTACAGGCCCTGAAGGCGCGCGACCTCGCGCTGCGCCGCCAGCGCGAGTTGCAGGTAGCGGGGGCCCTGGGTAGACCGGGCGGGCCGCTCATATTCCTCCTCGGCTACCGGGGGGCAGTCCTCAGAGGCGAGTGGGTCCAGCGCGCCGGACGCCGGGCGCCCGGTGGCGGCATGCCGCGCGCCCCGCACGGCGCGGCGGCGCACGCGGTCCAGGTCGCCGCGCAGCAGCGCCTCGTCCAGCGCGCGCTCGCGCTCGTAGGCCTCCCAGGCGGCGCTGGCCACGGCGCGCTGGCTCTCGATGGCGCGCTGAAGCTGGGCGGCGCGCTCGGCGCGGGCGTCATCCGCCAGAGAGCGCAGGGCCTCGCGTATCCAGCGGCGCACAGTGGATGGGCTGACGGCCAGTTCCGCCGCGATCTCTCCCACGCGGCGGCCATGCAGATAGCGTGTCAGCGCGCGCTCGACCCGCTCTTCATCGCGCTCCAGCATCGCGCTCTCCCTCCTCACCACATGCGTCCCCGACCCCGCGCTCCATCGCAACTATAGAACATGTGTTTCACGAACGGCAACGCTGTGACGCCGCCAGGGCTGGCTGGCGCCGGGTTTCGTGGGGGTGTGGGGTGGAATGGGGGGCGTGGCGCGGGCCTATCGCCCGCGCCTGGGATGGCGCCTGGTTGTTCCGGGACGTTTCCCGCGCGGCCCCAGATGATAGCTCGTTATGGCTGGCCGCCGGTGAAGCCGCTGAGGCCGCCGGGATCGCTGGCGGGCCAGCGCGGTGACGGCGGCAACGCTAGCGGGTCCGTTCCCGGCGTCGCTGGCCCCGGCTCACTGGGCCAGAGGCTTTGCCACACGCCCGAGGGTTGCGAGGGTGTCGAGCGGTCGGGCCAGAGGCTCGGCTGTGGGGTGAGCGGCTGCGAGGGCGGGGTGAGCGGCTGCGAGGGGATGGAGGCGCCGGGCTGCCAGGCGCGGTAGAGATGCGGCGCCACGAGCTGGGCGGTGGGCGTTGTATCTTCCGGTAGTTGCGCTGGCTCGCTGGGTGGCGTGCGCAGCAGCGCGATCAGGTCATCTATGATGACGCCGCTGGCCTCGGGCCACTCCCACGACAGGCCAAGCCACGCGCGCTCGATGTTACGGATCAGCCGCCGCGTCGCCGACTCCAGCCGCTTGCGCTCCTCGCGATCGTAAGAGAGATCAACGAGCCGCTCCGCCACGACGTTTACCTGCTCGGCCAGCGGGCTGAGCGCGCCGCGCGCCCGCATGCCCTCCGTCGGGACGCCACGCAGCGCGTCGGAGAGCGCTTGCCGCAGCATGTTGGCGTCGTCCTCGGTCTGCGTGCGCAGCGCGTCGCGCTCGTGGGCGGCCAGGCGGGCGGCGCGCTCGATAGCGCGTGTCCGCGCCCGCTCGCGCTCGCCAGCCGCGTACAGACTCGTCAGCGCCAGCGCCAGCAGCGCCATGCCGCCCGCCACCAGCGCGGTGTCCAGGATGGCGGCGGACGCGCCAGTGAAGTTGACGGCGGGGCCCCACACGCCGCTTACGTTGAGCGTCAGCGTGAGCGTGAAGAGCGCCAGCGCGGCCAGCCCGGAGATCACCGCCGCTGGGCGCCCCAGGCCGCGCAGCGCCAGCGCGACGCTGAAGAAGGCGAGCGTCATGAGCGCCGGCCGCGCTCCCAGCAAGTTGAGCGCCCAGATGAGCAGGCCAAACTGCGAGAGCAGCAGCGAGAGTGTGGCCAGCCCCGCGCGTCTCATTCGCCACGCCAGGTGCCCCAGCCAGGCGCCGGTTCCGGCGATCAACGCGAACGTGACCGCCCAGGCGAAGACCGTCACCGCCCGCTCACCCGCTGAGCCGTTCAGCAGCGCGATCGCCGCCACGAACGCGCCAGTTCCGCAGAGCGCGGCGTGGGCGGCGCCAACCCAGGTGAGAAGCGTTGACAGCCCCTCTCCCTGTTCTTTCGTGTCCATGCGCGCGCCTGATGGCCACGGGCGGGGGAACTGTGGCCGCTCGTCCATGATCGCCGCTTCCCGCTCAAGCTGGCGCGTGACAACGGGCGCGCGGCGCGGCGCGGGCGGCTGCGTGATCGGGCGGGCGCGCGGCGCGGTCTCTGGCGCTGTCCAGAGCGGCCCGGTGGGGGGTTCGCCTCCAGCGTCGAGCGTCGCGCCGTCTGGCGTCGCGCGCTCCCCTTGCGGCTGGTGGAGCGCTTTCAGCCACCACATGCCGCGCTTGCCGGAAGCATCGTCTGGCGCGAGTGGCTGGGTTGTGGAGCGGGCGCCACGCGCGCCCGGGCGCGTATCGCGGGTGGACGTGGGAAGCGGCGTAGACGAGCCGCTCAGCATCGCCCGCAGATCGCTCAGGAGCTTCTCGTCACTCTCATCGGAGGCGGCGTCAGGCTCTTCAGCGGAAGCGTCCACGGCGTCGGGCCACTGGGGTGGTTCTGTTGCGCGTGGCTCATCGCTGTCTGGCTTCTCGCTGGCTTTTTCCTCCTCCTCACGCGTCTCGGCGCGCGAGGCCAGCGCGGCCATAACCGCCAGTGTCGGCAGCTTGCGTGTCGTGACAGCCAGGCGTGGCTCTGGCTCTGGCTCCGTTTGCGGCGCTTCGGGCGCTTCGGGCGCTTCGGGCTCGCCCGCGGGAGCGGTGTCGCACGGCGCGGGCGGCTCATCCGGCGCGCCCGTTGTGGTGGAGGGATCGAGCGGGGTGGTCTCGGCGTCGAGCGCGGCGTCCTGAGCGGGCGGCGCCTCCATGGGGAGGGTCTGCGTGACCGTCTCGCCATCGCACGTGATGTTGAGCGTGAGACCAGGCGCGTTGTCTTGTGACGCGAGCGTAGGAAGAATGACTGTCTCCTCCATCTCCGCGTTGACCTCGCTGGGGCCCGCGCTCCGCGGCGCTGGCGTCGGGCGCTTGCGCCGCACGCGAACTTTCACGCGGCGTGGCGCCGCAGGGTCGCTGGTGGTCAGCGCGCCGTGCTCTGGAGCAGGGGACATGGCCTCAGGCTCCGTCTCCGCTTTCGGAATTATGCCCAGCCACGTCGTATCCAGCATGTCCAGCGCATCCGCTGGCGGCTCGGGGGCGCTAAGCTCCGGGGCGGCGGCGCTTCCGGCGATGGGATCGGACGGTAACGCGGGCATGGGGTCTGGGGTGATGAGCGGCGCGGTGGGCGCGGAAAGCTCGACAGATGCGGTGGGCGCGGGTAGGATGAGATCGGGCCGCATGCGCTCCGGACGGGCGTCTTTTCGCCGTTTGGGCGCGCCCTGGGGGCGCTGGGAAATCATGCCCGTTGGGATGCCATGCTTCCGCTGACGCTGGGTGAGCGGGATCGCGCGCATGCTCCTGCGCGTCCCGGCATTGCGGACGCCTGTCATGCGATTATCCCTCCTGCCTCGCGGGTGTTTCCAGCCGCCAGCGTCGTCTGGCGGGTCGCAGCCTGATAGTGCGCTGTATGGCTTGACACGGGCGGGCGCCTATGGCATACTGGCGCCGTGTGGGTTGTTCGCGCGTGGCGCGTTATCATAACCCACCTCGATTCATAATCAAGAACACGCGCTGAAGGAACGAGTACGCGACGCTTGCGCGCGCAGAGAGTCCGGACCTGGTGCGAGCCGGATCGCGCGAGCGCGCCGAAAATCACTCCTGAGCCGCTGCCCGACCCGCCGCGCGCCGCCACGCATCTGGTGGCTCCGGCGCTGGTAGGCGTAGCCGGAACCCGCCCGTTACCTTGCGGGGAGGCGTCACTGGCGCCTCATGAGTGGACCGCCGCGAACCGCCGGCGTCCGGCCCTGTCCAGCGCGCTTGCGCGCGACTTGGCGTTGCCGGGCATATGCCAAGACGAACAGGTTTCGGCTGCGGTCAAATAGGGTGGTACCACGGGTGTGACTCTCGTCCCTGTTCGGCAGGGCGGGAGTTTTTTTATTGGCCGCGCGAAGTCGCGCGAGCGCCGGGCCTGGCCAGAACGCGCGCGTGTCGCGCCTGGCCGCCTGTATTGTATAACGGCACGCCTCGTTAAGGCTACGCGGAGTCCAGGCGGATTAACGAAAGCGAGTGACGCGCGATGGCGGATGTACCAGCGACGGTCCTGCTGTATCACGAGGATAGCTATGTGCGCCGCTTCGACGCGACGGTGGTCGCGGTCGAGGGCCGGGCGCTCGCGCTCGACCGCACGGCGTTCTATCCGGGCGGCGGTGGGCAGATGGCTGATCGTGGCGATCTGCTTGTGGACGGGTGGCGGGCGCCGCTGGCCGGGCTGCGCAAGGAGGGCGAGGTGGTCTGGCATGAGGTCGCGCCCGACGCGGGCGCCCTCCCGGCGGTGGGCGCGACGCTCACGGGCGAGCTGGACTGGGATTTCCGCTACCACATGATGCGCACGCACACCGCGCTGCACCTGCTCTGCGGCCTGATCTTCACGAACTATGGCGCGCAGGTCACGGGCGGGCAGATGTACCCCGACCGCGCGCGGATGGACTTCTCCATGGAGGGGTTCACCCCGGCGTTGATACGCGACATCGAGATGAGCGTCAACCAGGCCATCGCCGAGAATCATGAGGTGAAAGTCTATCGCCTGCCACGCGCGCAGGCGATGGAGATTCCCGACTTGATCCGCACCAAGATCAACCTGCTGCCACCCGGCATTCAGGAGATTCGCATTGTCGAGATCGTCGGCGTGGACGTGCAGGCCGACGGCGGCACACACGTCCGCGAGACGGGCGAGGTCGGCTCGATGCGGGTCATCAAGACCGAGAACAAGGGCAGGCAGAACAAGCGCATGGAGATTGCCCTTGGCGACTGAGAGGCGCGATCGGGGGGTCGTGGCGGATAGGGAGCGCGACCATGAATGCCGGCGCGCGAGGCGACAACGACAACAACGCGGGCACGCTGAGGAATAGAGGATAACGGCTATGGCGACAACCAATGACAGGGCAGCGACCCGGCGCGCGGCGACAAAGGCCGACAAGGCCAGCGGCGCGGCGAACGGCAAGGCCAGCGGCGCGGCGAAGATGACGAAGACGGTGAAGGCCACGAAGGCGGCAAGCGGCAAGAACGGGCGCAATGGCCAGAACGGCGCTGGCGGGAACGGCCAGGGGCCGCTCTTCCAGCCGGTGGTCGCGCCGACGCGCGTGGACTATCCGCTGCTGGAGGACGAGATCCAGCGGTGGTGGGATGAGCATGGCGTCCTGGACAAGTACCTGCATCGCAACGACGCCTCGCCCCGGCGCTTCTCCTTCATTGACGGGCCGATCACGGCCAACAATCCGATGGGCGTGCATCACGCCTGGGGCCGCACGTACAAGGACCTCTGGCAGCGCTTCAACACGATGCGCGGCTACCGCCAGCGCTACCAGAACGGCTTCGACTGCCAGGGCCTGTGGGTCGAGGTCGAGGTCGAGAAAGAGCTGGGCTTCAAGTCCAAGCGCGAGATCGAGTCCTATGGCGTTGGCGCCTTCGTCGAGCAGTGCAAGCAGCGCGTGCTGCGCTACTCCGCCGTGCAGACAGCGCAATCGCTCCGGCTGGGCGAGTGGATGGACTGGGACCACTCGTACTACACCATGTCGGACGAGAACAATTACACCATCTGGGGTTTCCTCAAGCGCTGCTGGGAGCAGGGCTGGGTCTATCGCGGCCATGACGTGATGCCGTGGTGTCCGCGCTGCGCCACCGGCATCTCCGACATGGAGATCAACGAGGGGAGGCGCGAGGTCCAGCATACCAGCGTCTACGTCCGTTTCCCGCTGCTGGACCGCCCGCGCGAGTACCTGCTGGTGTGGACGACGACGCCGTGGACGCTGCCCGCCAACGTGGCCGCCGCCGTCAACCCGGAGCTGACCTACGCCAAGGTGGAGCAGGACGGCGACTACTACTATCTGTCGCAGGATGTCGTCGCCAAGCTGGCCAAGCTGCGCGGCCACGAGCACGGCCCGGCGCGGGTGGTGGAGACGCTGCGCGGCTCCGACCTGCTCGGCTGGGAATACACTGGCCCCTTCGATGAACTGCCCGCCTGGCGTGAGGCGGACGGCGGCGCCACGCCGCGCCACCGCGTCATCGCCTGGGATGAGGTGAGCGCGGTCGAAGGCACGGGCGTCGTGCATATCGCGCCGGGCTGCGGCAAAGAGGACTTCGGGCTGGGGACGGAGGAGAAGCTGCCCGTCCTCGCGCCTGTGGACGATAGCGGTGTCTACCTGGAGGGCTACGACTGGCTCACCGGCATGGCCGTCAGCGAGGTCGCGCGCCCGATCTTCGACAACCTGAAGCGGAAAGGCTACTTCTACCAGACGGAGTCTATCAGGCACGTCTACCCGCACTGCTGGCGCTGCGGCACGGAGCTGATCTTCCGCTTGGTGGACGAGTGGTTCATCTCGATGCGCGAGCTGCGCGGGCGCATGATGCGCTTCGTTCCCGCCATCCGCTGGATCCCCGGCTTCGGCCTGGACCGCGAGATGGACTGGCTGCGCAACATGGAAGACTGGATGATCTCCAAGAAGCGCTACTGGGGCCTGGCGTTGCCGATCTATCACTGCGCTGAGTGCGGCTCCTTCGAGGTCATCGGCAGCGAGACCGAGCTGCGCGAGCGCGCCGTCGAGGGCTGGGAGGAGTTCGAGGGCCACACGCCGCACCGCCCCTGGGTGGACGCGGTGAAGATCCGCTGCGCTACGTGCGGCGCGCTGGTCAGCCGCATCCCCGATGTGGGCAACCCGTGGCTGGACGCGGGCATCGTGCCGTTCTCGACGCTCAACTATCGCCATGACCGCGACTACTGGCGCCAGTGGTTCCCCGCCGACTTCATCACCGAAAGCTTCCCGGGCCAGTTCCGCAACTGGTTCTTCTCGATGCTGGTGATGTCCGCCGCGCTGGAGGATGCCGAGCCGTACAAGACCGTGCTGGGCTTCGCCACCCTGCTCGATCAGGAGGGCCGGGGCATGCACAAGAGCCTGGGCAACAGCATCCCCTTCGACGAAGCGGCGGCGGTCGCGGGCGCGGATACGATGCGCTGGCTCTACATGACGCACGCGCCGGAGAACGATCTGCGCTTCCCGCGCCTGCCCAGTGAGGAAGCGGTGAAAGCGGCGCGCGCGCAGGGCCTGCCGCCGCGGCTCTCCGACCTGTGGATGCAGGTCCGCGCGCCGCTCGACAAGCTGTGGAACGTCTATTCGTTCTTCGTCACCTACGCCAACATTGACCGCTTCAATCCGATGACGCGCCGCCTGCCGGCCAGCAAGCGCAGCGACCTGGACCGCTGGCTGCTCTCCGAGATGCAGGCGCTGATCCAGCGTGTCACCGAGCGGCTGGAGGACTATGACGCCGAGCATGCGACGGTGGCCATCGCGGACTTCATCGAGAACCTTTCCAACTGGTACGTGCGCCGCAGCCGCCGCCGCTTCTGGAAAGCGGAGGAGGACGCCGACAAGGTCGCCGCGTACCTGACGCTCTACGAGGCGCTGGTGATGGTGACGAAGCTGCTCGCGCCCTTCACGCCGTTCCTGGCGGAGTCGCTCTACCAGAACCTCGTGCGCTCGGTGGACGCTTCCGCGCCGGAGAGCGCGCATCTCGTGGACTGGCCCGCCGCCAACAAGCGGCTGCTCAACGAGCGGCTGCGCGACGAGACGGCGCTGGTGATGCGGCTGGTCAACCTGGGCCGCGCCGCTCGCGAGCAGGCGCAAATCCGCGTGCGCCAGCCGCTAGCGGCGATCTACGTCACCACGCAGACCGAGGCCGAGACCGAGACGCTAGGGCGGCTGGGCGATCAGGTCCTTGAAGAGCTGAACGTCAAGCGGCTGGAGCTGCTGCCGCGCGACAGCGACATGCTCTCCTACGCGCTGAGGCCGCGCCGGCCGGTCCTGGGGCCGAAGTATGGCAAACGCTTTCCGGCGCTGCTGGCCGCCGTCATGGCGGCGGACCCGCACGCGGGCGCGCGGGCGCTGCGCGAGGAAGGCGCGCTGACGCTCGATGTGGAGGGCGAGGCGATCACGCTGACGCCAGACGAGGTGGACGTGGAGGCGCGGGCGCGCGAAGGCTTCGTCGCGGCGGAGGAGCGCGGCTATGTCGTCGCGCTGGATACGGCGCTGACGCCGGAGCTGCTGGCCGAGGGCTTCGTCCGCGACCTGACGCACGGCATCCAGGACGCGCGCAAGAAGGCGGGGCTGGCCATCGAGGACAGCATCACCCTCTGGCTGGCGACGGACGCCGAGTTCGCCGCCACCCTGCGGCGTCACGCCGGCAGCATCGCCGACGAGACGCTGGCCGAATCGCTGACCATCACTGAGGGCGAGCAGCCCGCCGCTCCCGCCGACGCTTACCGCGAGACGATCCCCGCCGCCAAGCTCGGTGGCCACGCCGTCACGCTGGCGCTGGCGAAGCGGTAGGGCCGGTGCCAGAGTATAGATAAGCCCCCAGTCGCCTCAATCAAGGTGGCCGGGGGCTTCGTCACGCGCTACCGAAGCGACCCGGGTTATGCTGGCGTGAAACTGGCTCAGCGCCTCAGTCCCTTGCCTGGGAAGACGGATGGAGCGCGAGTGTGCGCTCAGGCGTCTCGCTGGCGCCCTCCCACGAGCGCGCGGCGCCCCGCGTCACATCCCTGATGACCTGCTGCACGCTGGCGGTGAAGCGCTCGAGTGCGTAGACGCGATCCGCCCGCCGCCGCCCTTCGGCTCCCATGCGCTCAGCGACCGACGGGTTATCCCACAGGTACTGGATGGCCTCGCGCAGCGCGACCGGATCGCCCGGGGGAACCAGCAGGCCATTGACGCCATGTTCGATGATGTCAATCATGCCGTAAGTGCGGGAGCAGATGATCGCTTTCCCCATCGCCATCGCTTCTACCGCGACCGTGACGCCATTGTCGCGAAAGTTGGGGACGAGCGGGATGACGACAAAGCGCGAGCGCGCGTAGATCTCGCGGACCTCGGCGGGTGATCCGGGGCCAAGGAGAATGTTCGCGCCTACGTCTTCACTGGCGAGGGAGCGCGCGGTGACATTCAGATCCTTGGGGCCTTGCGTCTCCTTGTTGACGGTTGTGACAATGCGACACGTCATTGGCAAGCCGCGCATGGCCTGGATGAGCGTCGCGTAGTCGCGCTGTGACTTGCCCACCGCGCAGATCCAGTCCATATCACGCTGTATGGGGCGCCAGAACGCCAGATCCACCGGGAATGGGATGACGGTGATTCGCGATGGGGCGATGCCGAAGAGATCGCCGAGCAACTCCCGATGGACATCACCCCAGACGATGACGCGGTCAATGCCTCGCTGCGCCAGCCGCAGCGCCATGCGCTTTTTCCCCGGCGCCATCCAGTTCACCATCGCGACATGCCGCGCTTTTGAGCGGGTCAGCGTCAGCAACAGGCCATATATCAGCGCGACCCGATCATCCCAGCAGACCACCGCGTCATAGCGCCGCCGCAGCCGGTAAGCCTCGAGCGCCGCGACGACTGGGGCGGGGAGCTTTCGGTAGAGCGAAGCGCGAAATCCTTTGAGCGATTGAAGATACATGCCATCTATCACGGTAGTGGCCACATGATCATCAAAATACGTTGTGCGCGGGCATTCGTCAGCCTCTTCACGGCGGCGCTGCTCATCATGCGGCGTACGCGGAACCTCAGGCGAGATAATCAGCAGATTGTTCATGAAATCCCCTCCAACCGGGCCATGATCGTCGTGGAATTCGCGCGCCGCCGCCACTGTGACAATGCGAGCGTGATATGGCGATGGCTTCCTCGCCGGTTGGCGCGCGTTTACGCAGGGTTCTTGTGAAATATGTATCGTGGTGATGTGCAGGCGCGCTTGCGCAGCGTGTGGCTGACAGGTGAAGATGGCGCCTGATGGTGGAAGTCTGGTTTGCCCACCTTCGCGTGGATACGATACGCTCTCTCTAAGAGCTACGTGAAAATGTGTGGTGAAGAGCACGTGATGAGCGCTGTTCACCGCTGTCTGCCGCTTCAGTACGCGCGGAGGCTACAGGCTTTATGGATGCGTATGATTCCCAGGATGCGACCAGCGAAGGCAAGCGTGTCGGCGTGGGTGACCGCGCCCCCGACTTCGCGCTGCCCAACGCCAGCGGCGAGACGGTGCGCCTGAGCGACTTTCAGGGCCAGCGTAACGTCGTGCTGTACTTTTACCCCAAGGACGAAAGCCTCGGCTGCACCGCGCAGGCCTGCGCTTTCCGCGACAGCTATCAGGACTTTCAGGACGCGGGGGCCGAGGTGATCGGCGTCAGCTCTGACTCCGAGGAGTCGCATGGGCAGTTCGCCACACATCACCGCCTGCCATTTATTCTGCTTAGCGACCGGGGCGGCGCTGTCCGCAAGCGGTATGGCGTGCCCGCGACGATGGGCGTGATTCCGGGCCGCGTCACATACGTTATTGACAAGCAAGGGATCGTGCGCCACGTCTTCTCCTCGCAGAGCAATATCGGCAGACATATCTCCGACGCGCTGGAGACCCTGCGCGCGCTCCCCGCCTGAGCCACCGGGCGCGCCCCCGGCCCGTCTTCCCAGGAAAGTGGCTAGCGACGATCCGGCGTAGGCGCTGGGGCTAATCCTGCGTGAGCGATGAAAGCGACGTGGAGCCGATGCGGCCCGCTGTGCGTGGATCGAGACGGTCGCGTAGCGCGTCACCGAAGATATTCAGGCTGAGGACGGTGATCGTGATCGCTAGCGCGGGTCCCAGCAGCATCCAGGGGTCAAGCCCGCCGGTCAGGTAGGGCTGCGCGTCGCTGATCATCACGCCCCACTCTGGAGTCGGCGGCTGCGCGCCCAGGCCCAGGAAGCTGAGCACCGACTCGTCCAGTATGGCGAAGGAGATCGAGAGGGTCGCCTGCACCAGCAGCGCGCTGAAGATATTGGGGAAGATGTGCCGCAGCAGGATGCGCCAGGTCGGCGTGCCAACCGCGCGCGACGCCGTCACATAGTCCAGCGAGCGCACCTGCAGGGTCTGCCCGCGCGCCAGTCGCACGTAGATCGGGATGCGCACAATCGCCAGCGCGATGACCACATTGATGATGCCGGAGCCAAGAGCGGCGGCGATGGCCAGCGCCAGGATCAGCGAGGGGAACGCGAGCAGCGCGTCTGTCAGGATGGTGATTAGTTGATCAATCCCGCCGCGCAGATATCCCGACAAGACCCCCAGCCCGCTGCCGATAAGTCCACCGAGCAGGATGGCGCCGACGCCGACGGAGAGCGAGATGCGCGCTCCATACATCACGCGGCTGAGCTGGTCGCGGCCCAGCGCGTCTGTGCCGAGCCAGTGCGCGGCGCTGGGGGGCTGGGCGACGGCGGCAGGGTCGTATTTCAGCGGTGAATAGGGCGCGAGAAGTGGCGCGAAGACCGCGATCACGACGAGCGCCACGAGCACGACGCCGAACAGCAGCCGTGGATCGTCGCGCATCGCCCTCAGCGCGCCGGTGATCCTCCCGCGCGAGGTCTTCAGCGCGCCGGCGAGCCGCTGTTGCGCGCCCGCGCGCTCGCGTGTGGGCGTCTCCACCACCACTGGCGAGACGAGCACGTTCGCCTGGCTACCAGTCTGGTGATCTGACTCCGACGCCATCGTATTCCAGTCCTTTCATCCCCACGCCCGCAAACGCGCCGGGCGCGAATGCGCTAGTGAGCGGAGCCCAGGCTGATGCGCGGGTCGAGCAGGCCATAGCCAATATCCACCAACAGGTTGACGAGCATGTATGAGAGCGCCGAAAGCAGCACGATCCCCTGCACAACGGGATAGTCTTTCGACAGGATGCTCTGGACCGCCAGATACCCGATTCCTGGCCAGAGGAAGATCGTCTCGATGATGACCGCGCCGCCAATGATCGCGCCCGCCTGCAGGCCAACAATCGTCAGCAGGGGCAGCAGCGCGTTGCGCAGCGCGTGAATGAAGTAGACCCGGTTGCGGCGCAGCCCTTTCGCGCGCGCGGTGCGGATGTAGTCCTGACCGAGCACCTCGATCATGCTCGCGCGCACCTGGCGCATATTGCCCGCGACCGCGCCCGTCGCCAGCGTGATCGCCGGCAGGATCAGGTCATGCAGGTTTCCCAGCGGGTCTTCGGTAAACGGCACGTAGCCGCCTGGGGGGAAGATCCGCAGGATCACCGCCAGGAACAGGATAAGGAGCAGCCCGAGCACGAAGCTCGGGATCGCTGTGCCAATGAGGCTGAGCACGTTGATCAGCCAGTCAAGCGGGGTATTGCGCCGCCCGGCGGCCAGCACGCCCAGCGGAATGGCCAGCGCCACCGAGATGATGAGCGAGACGACGCCCAGCTCCGCCGTGACGGGCAGCCGCTGCAGGATCGCCTGCATCACCGGCTGGGATAGCTGGAGGGATTGTCCCAGATTGCCGCGCAGCGCCTGCTCCAGCCACAGGAGGTACTGGACGAGGAGCGGCTGGTCCAGCCCAAGCTTATGGTCCAGCGCCGCCACCGCCTGGGGAGTCGCGCTCTCGCCCAGGAGCACCTGCGCGGGATCGCCGGGGATGAGATGAATGAGCATGAACGTCACGAAGCTTACCAGCAACGCAACCGGGATCATCAGGAGCAGACGGCGTGTCAGAAACGTCATCATCGCGCTCGTTCCTCCTCCGTGGTCTGCCAGACGCCGCAACGCTTACGACCGGGACGCGCTCGCGAGCGCATGACGCGAATGGGTAATGGATGCATACGGAAGGGGGCATGGGCGCTCAGCGCGTCACGCCGCGCCAGCCGGCGAGGTGGGCGTGACGCGACGCGCTGGCGCGCTTCAATCAGCCAAGCGAGACGTTCGCGAACTCCATGATGCCTGTGGGCAGGATCGTGTAGCCCTGAACATTCTTCGTCGTGGCCTGAATCGAAACACCGTGGTACAGGAAGACGTAGGGCGCGTCCTGCAGCATCAGCGTCTCCGCCTGCTGGTAGTCGCTCGCGCGCTGGGCCTGAACGCTGGTTGCGCGGGCCGCGTCGAGCAGTGTATCAACCTGCGGGTCGGAGTACTGCATGTCGTTGAAGCCGCCGCCGGTATGGAACCAGGAGTACATGTTTCCATCCGGGTCGGGGCGTCCGCTCCAGCCGAGCAGCGCCGCCTGGTAGTTATGCGCGGCGGAGTCGGAGAGCAGTGACGCGAATGTCTCCTGCTTGATATTCATCGTGATGCCGGCGCCCTGGAGCTCAGACTGGAGGAACTGCGCCAGCTGGGCTGTCGCGGGGGAGCCGCTGGGAATGATCATGGTGAAGGTCAGCGAGGTCAGGCCCGCCGCCTGCAGCTCCGCCTTGGCCTTCGCCGGGTCGTAGCTGTAGGGGGCGATGCTGGCGCTGTAGGCCCAGCTCGATGGCGAGATCGGCCCTTGCGCCACGACGCCGACGTTGTGCAGCACGCTGGTGAGGATCTCCTGGCGGTTCACGCCCCACTCGACGGCGCGCCGGGCATGGACATTATTGAAGGGCGCCGCCTGCGTGTTCAGCTCGAAGCCGTAGAAGCTCAGCCCCGGGATCTGCTTGTAGGTCAGCGAGGGATTCGCCTGCGCCGCCGCGACATCCGTCGCGCCGAGACTGCCTGCCACCTGGATCGTGCCCGTCTGCAGGTTGGTGTACATCACGCTTTCATTCGTGATGGGATGATAAACGATCTTGTCCAGATAGGGCAGCGACGCGCCGCTGGCCGACTTGCCCCAGTAGTTCGGGTTGCGCTGCAGCGTCAGATGATCGCCCTTGACCCAATCCACGAACTCGAACGGGCCGCTGCCCGCGTTCTTGGGCGCGTTCACCAGGTCCTCGCCAGAGGCGATCGCCGTCGGTGAGAGCATCATGCCCGCGCGGTCCGTCAGCGCGGCGAGGAGCGGGGCGAATGGCTTGGAGAGGTTGAACTGCACATGCGTGGAGTCTATCGCCTGCACTGAGGTGACCGGGGAGATTTCACTGTAGCGGGGCGAAGCATGGTCGTTCAGGATGCGGTTGATGTTGGTCACCACCGCGTCGGCGTTGAACGGCGTGCCGTCCTGGAACTTCACATCCGAGCGCAGCGTGAAGGTGAGCTGCGTGGGCGACTCATAGGTCCACTTGGTCGCCAGGTCGGGCTGGATGTTGTTCTGCGCGTCCACACGCACGAGCGTGTCATAGATATTCAGCATGACCTGGCGGTCAACCAGCGCGGTTGACTGCAATGGATCCAGCTTGACGACATCCGAATCCAGACCGACGTTCAGTGTGCCGCCGGTCTTGACGCCACTGCCGCTCGGCGCTCCGCCGCCGCACGCGGCCAGCGTGAGCGCGAGCATGCTGGCGCTGACGAGGGTGAAGAGTCGCCTGCGCCAGAATGACGCTGAGAGGCGCGCTCGAGCGGGACGGTCCGACGAGCCGGCCCCTGGGGATTGGGGGCGCGCGCGTTGCTGTGACATGGGTTCCCTCTCTGAAGACTGTAAAGAAGGACAAACGTGTGCGCCGCGTTCATGCGCCGGCGCATGAACGCTCATACGGGGGACAAACAATCAATACGCTCACGGGCGATAGTGGCCCGGAGAGCCCCACGAAACGGACCAGTTCGACACTGAACGCTTACACGCGGCCCGCCACTGCGCGGGCTTCGGCGGCTGGCGCGGCCCCATACAAGGCGCTGAGATCACGCGCGATCCGCTCGACAGCTTCGATGAGCAGCGGCGCGAAGCGCTCGATCCGGACGTCATCAAAGCGCGAGGCCGGACCAGCGATGCTCAGCGCCGCCAGTACTTCGCCGCGCGCGCTCACACGAATGGGCGCCGCGATGGAAGAGGAGCCAGCGACGGTTTCGCCGCGCGTGACGATGTACCCCGTCGCGCGCAGGCGCTCCAGATCATCCTCCAGCCGCGCGCGGCGCTCGGCGCTCAGCCGCCCCGTCGCGCGCCGCCAGAGATCGGCGTTCGCAGGCCCCGCAATCAGCAGCGCCTTGCTCGCCGCGCCTGAATCCAGGGGGAAGCAGCGCCCGACTCCCGCCGCCATGCGCAGCAGTTGCGGGCTTTCCAGCTCCTCCAGGCACATGCGCACGTCACCGGCGACAACATACAGCCCGATTGTCTCTTCGGTTTCCGCGCGCAGCCAGTGCATATGCGGCAGGCAGATCTGGCGCAGGCTCGCCTCGCCAGGGACCTCCGCCGCGAGCGCCAGCACCCGAAAGCCCAGCGAATAGGAGCGGGTTTCGGGGTCTTGCGTCACCATGCCGTGCGCCATCAGTGAGCGCAGGATGCGATGGATGGCGCTCTTGGTCAGGCCCAGCCGCTCGCTCAGCTCGGTCACGCCGAGTGATGGTGTTTCGCGCGAGAAGGCGAGCAGGACGCCCAGCGCCCGGTCCACTCCGCGCAGGGCGGCGCTATCGCGCTCGTCCTGGTCTGTTCCCGCCCCTGGCGCGTTCCCTTCCTCATCAGGATGGGGCATGGCGGGATTCCGCGTTTGCGCCATCGTAGCCACCTCCACGTTTGCGCGGCTCCCGCCGGACGATCTCCGTGAGAACGATAAAAATGGAACGTTGTTCCGCTTACGCCGGTTTGTGCGCTATCATAGCTACACAACCGCTTCCTCGTCAAGCCGTATTTACGCTGAGCGGCGCCCGCCAGGCGGATCCGCTGGCTACCAGCCGACCGCGGCGCCTTCGGAGCGCGGGTCAGAGCCGCCACGGAACACCCCGGCGTCCTCATCAATGAGGATGCCATTGGCGTGCCCCATCGCGGAATCGAGCGGCGCGACGAGCGTTACCTCGTGCCCCATCGCGCGCAGCGCCTCCACTGTCTCATCGGGGAAGCGCCGCTCCAGCCGCAGCGTTTCCCGGCGCCCCAGTTCATCGGCGCCATGCGCCCAGCGCGGCGTTTCGATGGCCGCCTGAATGTTCATTTCATAGCGCAGCAGGTTCGTGTAGACTTGCAGGTGCGTCTGTGGCTGGCCATCGCCGCCCATCGTGCCAAACACGACGGCGGGCCGCCCATCGCGCAGCGCCATGGAAGGGATGAGCGTATGGAGCGTGCGCTTGTTGGGCGCGAGCGCGTTCGCGGCGTCTGGATCGAGCGAGAAGTAGGCGCCGCGGTTCTGGAGCGAGATTCCGGTTCCATCCACGACGTACCCGCTGCCGAAACCGGCGTAGTTGCTCTGGATCAGTGAGACGGCGGAGCCATCGCCATCAACGGCGCAGAGGTAGACGGTGTCGCCATCGAAGCCCGCCGCCGCCCTGGTGTCGCTGGCATGGTCGGATGGAATCAGCGCGCGGCGCGCGGCCAGATACTCCGGGGCGATCAACGCTTCTGGCCGCACGCGCATGCGCTCGATGTCGGTGATGTGCGCGCGGTCCGCGAAGGCCAGCTTCTTCGCTTCGGCCCCGATATGCACGGTCTGGGCGCTGAGCGGGTCATCGCCCAGGGGCAGGCCATCAGTGACGCCGAGCATCTGCAGGGCGGTCACGCCCTGGGTGTTGGGCGGCATCTCGCAGATCTCCAGCCCGCCAAATGGCACGGAGAGCGGCGTGACCCACTCCGGGGTATGCGCGGCGAGGTCGTCCTCGGTGATGAGGCCGCCCTCACGCGCGAAAAACGCGGCGATTCGCCGGGCGAGCGGGCCGCGATAGAAGGCGTCTGGCCCGTCGCTGGCGATGAGGTCGTATGAGCTGGCCAGCGCAGGCGCGTACGCCAGTGAGCCTGGCGCGGGAATGCGCCCGTCGGGCAGGTAGTTCTCGCGGAACGAGCGGTGGGTGAAGTCGAGCTTGTCCATGCGCGCGAGCGCCTGGCTCAGCTGCCGCCCCACGGGGAAGCCGTCGCGCGCGTAGCCCGTCGCGGGCTGCAGCGCGCGGGCCAGGCCGAGCCTGCCGAAACGCTCGGCGAGCATGCCCCAGCCACTAACGCAGCCCGGCACGGTGACAGCGTGGATGCCGTAGCGCGGCATCTTATCGTACCCCAGCTCGTGGTAACGCTCAATGGTCGCCGCGCCAGGGGCGCGCCCGCTGGCGTTGAGCCCGATCAGCGTGCGCGAGGGCGCGTCCCACACGATAGCGAAGAGGTCGCCGCCTAGCCCACAGACAAACGGATAGACGACCTGGAGCGTGGCGTTGGCGGCGATCGCCGCATCTACCGCGTTGCCCCCGGCCTTGAGCATATCGAGGCCAGCCTGCGCGGCCAGCGCGTGTGGCGCGGCGACAAGCCCGTGGGTGGCCAGCGTCTCGGCGCGATACTGCGGCAGAGGCCCTGAGCGGCCACCTAAATGTGGCGCGGATGGCATAGCTGGCATGACTGACATGACGCTTTGGCCCACCTTCCCAAACCATATCCCCGCAATGGAGCGCAGCGTTCCGCTGACAGGAACACCGTTCACAATTTTGTTTGCGGCATCATAGCGTGTAGCCAGCGTCTTGTCAAGCAGGTGATGGCGCGGAAGCAGGGCGGCCCCAACGGCAGGTGGGGCAATGTGGCGGGCGGTTGAAACCGCGCCTCAAGGCGGCTTCCGCCGCCACAAGACCCGCCTGCGCGGGTCCACATGACGGCAGGCGCCCTACGGCGTTGATATCCTCAGATGCGCCGCCACTCTACGCCCGCGCCACCGTCACTGGCACGGCGTTGAGGATGGCGTCGCCGGAGAGCGGCTCGATCTCCGCGTCGGGGATGAGGCGGTTGATGCTGACGCCGGCGTGGGCGCTCGCGACCCGCAGGCGCGTTCCTGGCTGGCCGTGGCCCCAGCCGTGGGGCAGGCTGACGACGCCGGGCGCCATCTCGTCCGTCACGCGCACCGGCGCGACCAGCGAGGCGGCGGCTGAGGTGACGCGCGCCCGCCCACCGTCCGCCAGGCCGAGGCGCGCGG
Source organism: Chloroflexota bacterium (assembly GCA_021814145.1). GTDB lineage: Bacteria > Chloroflexota > Ktedonobacteria > Ktedonobacterales > JADMIN01 > JAKAIY01. The sequence goes on along the minus strand of JAKAIY010000025.1, from coordinate 8,443 downwards.
CGTCGTCGGGATGGATGAGCAGCGCGCAGGGGTCGGCGCCTTTCACCAGCGGCTCCAGATTGGCCATCCACGAGTTGTTCGAGCGCAGCTCGCGCCGCCCGATGAGGACCATCTCTGGCTGTGGGCGATCCAGCGAGGCGCGCAGCCGCTCCACATCCGCCAGCAGCGGCTCTGGCGCCAGCTCGATCTTGCCCGACGGCGTGCGCAGGACTTCAGGGATGCGCGGCTGCAACGGGCCGAGGTCGAGGCCGTGCGGCGCGGCCTCCAGCGCCGCCAGCGTCAGGCCGTCAGGACGCGCGCCGAAGTGATCGCCATAAGGGCCGGCGCGCAGCAGGAAGTCCAGCAGGCGCTCGGGGCCGCGCCGGGGAGCCAGCGCCGCGAGCAGCTCAGCCGGGTCGCGGCCCTCCACCGGCGAGCCTTTCTGGCGGGTCTCGCGGGCGATGATCTGGCCGGCCACGTAGTCATCCAGCGCCGCGACGGGGAGGCTGGCGCCCTGCCCGGCGAGAATGCCGGTCAGCCGCAGCAGGATCTCCCACTCGTCGAGCTGTCCGGCGGGGCGCTGGAAGACGGGGAGCGAGTAGTGGGCGATGTTGCGGATCGAGAGCTGGTAGAAGCTCAGGTCGTAGTGCGAGCGCTCCAGCGGCGAGGGCGGCGGCAGGATGACGCGCGCGTGGCGCGTGGTCTCGTTGAGGTAGGCGTCCACGCAGACCATCGCGTCGAGCGTGGCGAAGGCGGCGGCCAGCCGGTCGCCGTTGGGCGCGCTGAGGGCAGGATTGCCCGCGATGGTGATTAGCGCGCGGACCTGCCCTTCTCCCGGCGTCTCGATCTCCTCCGCGAGGCAGGCGGCGGGCAGCTCGCCCAGCACGCGGCTGGCCTTGCGCACGCGGCTGGCGCCCGGCCCTGTGCGGAAGCCACGCCCGCGCCCCGGCTCGCCGCTGGTGTTGCGCGCGCCGGCGGCGGCCCTGGGGAACATCGCGCCGCCCGCGCGGTCGAGGTTGCCGGTCAGCGCGTTCAGGACATCCACCAGCCAGTTGGTCAGCGTGCCAAACTCCTGCGCGCAGGCGCCGATGCGGCAGTAGGCCACGCCCCGCTCAGCGGCGGCCAGCTCGCGCGCCAGGCGACGGATCGTCGCGGCGTCTATGCGGCAGCGCGGCGCGACGGCCTCTGGCGTGAACGGCTCCGCCGCCGCGCGCAGCGCCTCCAGGCCATACAGGTGTTCGCCCAGTCGCCCCGGATTGACCAGTCCCTCGGCGAAAAGCGTGTGGACCATCGCGAAGAGCAGCAGGGCATCGGTCCCCGGCTGGATGGCGTGATGCTCGTCGGCCTCCTGCGCGGTGCGCGTGCGGCGCGGGTCAATCACCACCACCTTGCCGCCACGCGCCCGCAGCGCGCGGATGCGGTCGCGCATGTTGGGCGCGGTCATCAAGCTGCCGTTGGAGACCAGCGGGTTGGCGCCGAGGATCAGGAAATAGCCGGTATTGTCCACGTCGGGGATCGGGATGGTCAGCGCGCCGCCAAACATCAGCCCGGCGGAGACATGCTTGGGCATCTGGTCCAGCGTGGAGGCGGTGTAGATCGAGCCGCTGCGCAGCGCGGTGAGCATCGGCGCGTTGTAGAGCTGCCCGGCGAGATTGTGGACGTTGGGATTGCCCAGGTAGAACGCCACCGCGTCTGGCCCGCGCGCCGCGATGATGGGCCTGAGCAGCCGCTCGACCTCGGCGAACGCCTCATCCCACGAGACCTCGCGCCAGTCCTCGCCGGCGCGGATCATCGGCGCGCGCAGGCGGTCGGGGTCGGCGTCCAGCGCCTTGAGCGCCGCCGCCTTGGGGCAGAGATAGCCGCGACTAAACGCGTCTTCCTGGTCGCCGCGAACGCTGACCACCTCGCGCCCGCGCGTCGTCACCTCCAGCCCGCAGGTGGCCTCGCACAGCGGGCAGGTCATGTAGCTGACGCGCGTCTCCTCGCGCGCCTGTGTCTCACCGGTTGAGCCGTTCATCGCTGACCTCCTCGACGTTCCGGGCGTTTCCACAGGAGCCGCGCCGCGTCGCGCGTAGGGGCATGATACGGCGCGGCGGCGGTATGGGTCAACGCTGGCGCGGCGCGGGGCCGATTCCTGCGCTCAGCAGCCTTTGGCGCCATGGTTGCCCGCTTTTCGCCAAAAGGGTTAAAGCGCATGGCCCGAACGGCATCGCTCCCTTGTGGCGCGGCGAGCTGGTACGGTACAATAGCACGGCGTTACGGGCCTCGCGCGCTGCGCGACGGCTAGAGAGATACTTCGCAACCATGAGCTTCGTGGTGGAAAGGGGGCGGTCGCCAATGTCGGAAATACGGGTGTTCGCCATCGCCAATCAGAAAGGCGGTGTCGGCAAGACGACCACCACCATCAATCTAGGCGCGTGCCTGGCCAGCGCCGGGCGGAGAACGCTGCTGATTGATCTCGATCCGCAGTCGAACACGACGACGGGCCTGGGTGTGGACCCCCACCGCGTAGGCGTCTCGATCTATGAGCTGCTCGTGCGCGACGATGGCATGGTGGCCGACGCGCTCAAAGCGGACATGCGGCCCAATCTCGCGCTGCTGCCAGCCAAGGTAGACCTCTACGCCGCCGATATCGAGCTGGTCTACCTCGACCAGCGCGAGTTCCGGCTCAAGCGCATCATTGAAAGCGTAAAGAACGACTACGATTTCGTGCTGATTGACTGCCCGCCATCGCTCGGTCTGCTGACGGTCAACGCGCTGACCTCCTCCGATGGCGTGATCCTGCCGCTCCAGTGCGAGTACTTCGCCCTTGAAGGCATGCAACAGCTGTTGAATACCATCCGGCTGGTGCGCGACCGGCTCAACCCGCGCGTCGGCCTGTTCGGCGTCGTACTGACGATGTACGACCCGCGCACGCGGCTGGCGGCGGAAGTGGTGGACGAAATCACGCAGCACTTCCCCAAGGAAAAATTCCAGACGCTGATCCCGCGCAATGTCCGGCTCACAGAGGCCCCAAGCTTTGGCTTGACGATTCTGGAGCATGACGCGCGCTCGCCCGGCGCCCTGGCCTACAAGAATCTGGCGGAAGAAGTGATCGCCCGCGCCGCCATGATGGAGGACAACCATGCCTAAACAGCGGCTCAGCCTGGGGCGTGGCCTCGATGCGCTTATCCCCGGCGCTCCCCATGTCAGCGATGACAGTGAACTCGATACCGGTCTCTCGGCCACCGCGCTCTTTGAGGTTCCCGTCAGCGCGATTGTCCCTAATCCACAGCAGCCGCGCGTCTCAATCGAGGACGACATCAAGCTGCTGGAGCTGGCGACCTCTATCCAGAACTACGGGCTGCTGCAGCCGCTGATCGTGGCGCCACTGGATAGCGACTCCGAGCAGCCGCGCTTCCAGCTGATCGCCGGTGAGCGCCGCTGGCGCGCCGCGCAGATCGCGGGCGTGGACAGCGTGCCAGCGGTCATTCGCGGCGCGACGCCGCAGCTGATGCTGGAGATCGCGCTGGTCGAAAACCTGCAGCGCTCTGACCTGAACCCGATTGAAGAGGCCAGCGCCTATGTCTCGCTCGTCGAGGACTATCATCTGACGCACGAGCAGATCGCCGAGCGTGTGGGCCGTGACCGCGCTACCATTACCAACAAGCTGCGCCTGATGCAGCTGCCGAAGGACGTGCAGGACGCGCTGATCGGGATGCCCAAGGTCTTCACCGAGGGACACGCCCGCGCTGTCTTGCAGATCAACGGCGAGGAAGAGCGCGTCAACGCCATGAAGCTGATCGTGTCGCAGAAGCTGAGCGTGCGCGAGGCGGAAGAGCTGGCGCGACGCGCCAACGCCGCCGCGCTCAACCTGACCCCCGACCGGCGTGGCGGCGCGGCCCGCCCGCAGAGCTATGATACCCAGAGGCTGGAGCAGGAGTTCATCCGCGCGATCGAGATGAAGGCGCGGCTGCAACGCACGACGAAGGGCAAGGGTACGCTGACGCTCTACTTCACCAACGAAGAGCAGTTGCAATTGCTCTACAACCGGCTGGTGGGCTCTGGCTATTCCGCCGCGTCTGGCATGAATGGCGCGGGGCTCAATGGAGCGAATGGCGCGGGCCAGAGCTATGATTTCGGCTCGCTCGACTCGATCGGTGGCCTGCTGGATGACGGCTTGCCGCTGGATGATGGCGACGAGCCTGACAAAGACGACTAGGGCGCGCTTGCCCGCCTGGATGGCCACATACGACGCGCGACCGGAGCCGTAGATCATGCGACATCGCCCGGCGATGAGCGCAGGAGCGGATGAGGCATGAATGAACACAACGCCCCGCGCGCGTATGGTGTCCGGGTGGGGCTGGTCGCCGCCATCTTTTCAATCGCGCAGGCGCTCCTGCTCTATGGCGCGGCGCTAGGCGGCTACGCGGCGATTCATTCCGTGCAGCAGGCGATCAATGTCATCAACACCGTCGGCCCGGTGGTGGACTTCACCCTGCTGCTGCCGGGGCTGATTCCCGTGTTGCTCATCGCCTACGGCTCGATGCTGGTGGCGGGGCTGATTACCGCGTGGCTGGCGTGGTACGCCGGGCGGCTGGCCGCCATACAAATGGGGCGGCGCGCGGGCGGCGCGCGGGCTGGCATGTGGGTCTGGCTGGTGAGCGCGCTGGTATGGATCGCCGCTTCGGTCGTGGTTGTAGCGGTGACGCACATGGATGGCACGATCAGCGGCATCCTCGTCGGCACGGGCAAGCCGGAGTTTATGGGCCAGCAGATCGCGTTCCTGGTGGCGCAGGAAGTGATCGCCGCGCTGATCGGGCTGGGAGTCTGCGCCTTCGCCGGAGCGCGCGGCGCGGCGAGCGCGCCGCTGGTCGCGCCGGAGCCCGCGCCTGTTCCAGCGGGCGCGCCACTCTACCCTTTCGCGGTATACCCGGCGCCGTGGGGGATCATGCCGCCGCCGGGCCAGCAGCTTCCGGGGCCGCCGCCTGGCGCGCTCCCGCCAGCTGGTATGGCGCCTGGCGCGCTTCCCTATCCCGGCGCTGTCTACCCGCCCCAGCGAACCTGGGCGCCCCCGCCGGGGGTCTATCCCCCGCCACCGTCCCTCTACCTCCCGCAGGCCGCGCCCCAGGCGCCACAGCCGCCCGCGCCCCAGGCGCCCGAGCCAGCGGGCGGCCAGCCACCAACACCCGACGCGTAGCGCTGGCGCTGGTGGCGCTGGCCATCGGTGTCGCTATCGCTGTCGCGCTGACGGTCAGCGACGCGCGGCGGCGTGGCGGCGGGGAAGAGCGCGGCTAGCCCGGTTATCACCGCGTGTGTGGGGGCATTGACGCCGGACGCGCTGGCGCGGTGTTGTCGGATGAAGCATGAGGCGGAAGCTGGGGGCGCGCTCAATGGATGAGCTACCATCAGGGAACGGGCGTCATGCCGTGGCGCCCGTGATTGGCGTTGTCGTCACGGGCGATAACCATCTCTCGCCCGCGCTGCCACGCCTCTCTCCGCCGCGCCGCGCCGCCCGGCGCGAGTGGCTGCGCCGGGGCTTTCAGGCCGCTGTGGACTACGCCATCGCCCACGACGCGGCGCTCTTCATCAATACGGGCGACCTCTTCGATAGCCCGGCGCCCAGCAATCAGGACCGCGCCTTCGTCGCCGCCCAGCTGGCGCGCCTGCGCCAGGCGGGGATCGTTAGCGTCGCCATCGGCGGCAACCACGACACGCCGCGTCTGTCCACCGAGCACGGCGGCGAGGCCCCACAGCGCGTCTATACCGCGCTCGATGGCTTCCACTTCTTCGCCGCCAGCGACGCCCTGCGCCCGCGCGTGTTCACGCTGCGCGGGCTGCGCGTGGCGGTGGCCGGGTTGAGCTGCGATCCCGCCGCGCCGCCGGGGTCTGACCCGCTCGCGGGCGTCGCGCCTGATGACGCGGAGGGCGCGCCGCCTGCCAGCGATACCGGTCTGCTCATCCTGCACGCGGCTATCGAGGGCCTGGCGCGGCCGGCTGAGGGCGAGCGGATGGTGGCGCGAGCCAGCCTTGACGCGCTGCCCGCCATGTACCAGACCATCGTCGCGGGCCATATCCACCGCTTCGCGCGCCAGCGCATGGACGCGCGTGAGGTGGTCATCATTGGCGCCAGCGAGCGGATGGAGTTTGGCGCCGCGTCCGGCGCGCCCGGATTTGTCTGGATGGAGCTCGCCCCTGGCGGCGCGCGGCGGGTGGAGCATGTGCGCGTCGAGCCGCAGCCGCGCGCCGAGGTGACCCTGAGCGTTCACGACCTCTGGCCCGCTGGCGTGGCGGACGCCCCCGGCGCGCCGCTGGAGGTCATCCGCGCCGCGCTGGAGCCACACGCGGGGTCAGAGACGATGGCGCGCCTTCGCCTGACTGGCGAGCTGACGCGCGAGCGGTATCACCAGCTTGCCCTGCGCGAGATCATCCTGATGGGGCAGCGGAGCTTTTTCTCGCTTGATATTGACGCCACGGGCCTGACCATCGTGGACCCCGCGCTCACCCTGCCCACCTTCGGGCCCGACGGCGAGCCGCGCTCCCTGACGGGCGCGCTGCGGCGGACGCTGGCGGAGGTGATAGCGCGTGGCGCGGCGGGCGAAGAGGGCGCGCCCAGCGAAGAGGACGCGCGCGCGGCGGGCGATCTGCTGCTGGCGCGCCTGCGCGAGCTGGATAGCATGGATGGGACGGAGGATGGGGAGGCTGAGTAGGCGATGATCGTTCTGAAACGGCTGCGCGTAGAGTCGCTCAAGCTTCTGCGCGGAATTGACCTTTCCTTCCCCTGGCGCGGCAGCGTGCTGATCGAAGGCCCGAACGAGGCGGGAAAATCCACCCTCTTTGAGGCGATCTATTTCGCGCTCTATGGCCGCGCGCTGGTCGGCGAGGAGAACAGGCCTACGCTGGCGTCGCTCATCCCGCATGACCGCTCGCGGGTCCACGTCTCGCTCACCCTGATGTCCGGCGAGAGCGAGCTGGAAGTGACCCGCGCGCTCACGCGCGGGCGCACGGGCGCGATAGCGCCTGAGGCGACGCTGGTCGTGCGCCGCCCGGGCGCGCGGGAGGAGCGCGCCAGCTCCGTTCACGCCGTCAACGAGCGCATTGAGCAGGAGCTGCGCGGCATAGATTACGACACGTTCCGCAATTCGCTCTTCATGGAGCAGAAGGCGCTGGAGCGCATCGAGGTTCTGCCGCGAGAGAGTCGCGACAAGGCGATCTCGCGTCTGCTGGGACTGGAGCGGCTGGCGCTCGCCGAGCGGCTGGTGGCCCCGCCAGTGGAGCTGCGGGAGCGCGCGGCTGGGCTCCGCGAGCGGCTAGAGGTCGCTGAGCGGCGCGGCGCGGCGCGGGACGCGGGCCAGCGCGCGAGCGACGTGGACCTGCGGCTGCGCGCGGCTGAGCTGCTCGCGGCCGTGACCTGGCGCGACGGGCTGGCGGCCCAGCGCGCGGAGCTTTCCCAGCGCGAAGCCGCGCTGCTGGAAGAGCGCGACGCCATCAGGGCGCGTCTCCAGCGGATCGAGGAGGTCAGCGCGCTGGAGCGCCGCCTGGTGGCCGCTGACGCCCTGCGCTGGAGCGCGATCAGCGCGCGGCGCGAAGCGGAGAGCCTCGACGAGCGCCTGGCCGGCCTGGCGGACGCGGAACGCCTGCCCGAAGCGCGCCGCCGCCTGGAAGAGATCAGCGCGCTGGAGGAACGGCTCGCTCTCGCCGTGGAGCGCCAGCGCCAGCTTACCCAGAGCGCCGAGGCCGCCCGGCGCATCGCGAGCGGCGAGCAGGCGGCGGCTCAGGCGCGCGCGGCGGTAAGCCAGGCGGAGGAGGAGCTGGCGGTCGCGCGTGAGGCGCTGGCGCGCGAGCGCCTGGGCGACACGCTGCGGGGATGGCTGCGCGCCCGGGAGGCGCTCGATCTCCAGACGGATGGCGACCAGCGGCTGGCGTCGCTGCGCGAGAGCCACGACAGCCTGGCGGCGCTGGTCGTGGGCGAGCGTGTGACGGCGCGGCGCTGGCTCATCGCCGCTGCCACCTGTGGCGCCGCGGCGGTGGCCGCTGGCGCGCTGGCGCTCATCACCCATGCGGGCGCGCTCTGGGCGCTGGCCGTTCTGGCGCTGCTTGCGGGTGGCGTGGTCGGGCTGCGCTGGCGCCGCCAGATGACAGGTCTGCGCGCGCGCGAGTGGCGTGTCTCGGAACTCGACCGCCAGATGGCGGCGACCACGGCGGAAGTTACGCTCGCCCGGCGGCTGGGCGGCTCCAGCCTCGAACAATACGAGACAGGGCTACGCGCCGCTGGGGCGCCTGTTCCCGCCAGCATGGAGGAGGCGCGAGCGCGCCTGGCGGCGGCGCCCCCCGCTGGCGCGCTCGCGGAGGTGGAGGCCCGTGTCCACGCGGCGGATAGGGCGCTGGGGCGGGCGCGCTTCGACGAGGAGCGGCAGGCGGCGGGGCTGGAGCAGGCGCGCGCTGATTGGGCGCGCGCCCAGGCCCAGGCGGGCATGACGTATAC
>JAKAIY010000024.1 GCA_021814145.1 Chloroflexota bacterium | reverse complement strand
TGAGCGCACAGCGCCCTCCGGCCCGCGTGTCGCCAGATAGGCGTTCAGGTCGGCCTTGAACTCATAGAGCAGGACCTCCATCTCAGCGCGCGATTCTTCCAGCGCCTTCGCCGAGGGAAGATCCGCCGGGTCAACCACTTCCGCGCCACAGGCCCGAAGCGCCGCGATAGCCGCCTCCACAATGGGATCCGTCTTCTCGCTGTAGCCGAAGAACGTCTCACGCGCGACGCCGATGCGCGCCCCACGCAGCGCGTTGACGTCCAGGAACTGGGTGTAGTCAGTGAAGGAGCGCCCGGCGCTGGCCTCCGTCGCCGGGTCGCGCGGGTCCACGCCCGTCAGCGCGCCCAGGACCGCCGCCGCGTCGGCTACCGTCCGCCCGAACGGCCCCACCGTATCCTGCGTGTGTGAGATCGGGACCACGCCCGCGCGGCTGGTTAGCCCGACGGTTGGCTTGATGCCCACCACACCGTTGATATGCGCCGGACAGAGGATCGAGCCGTTCGTCTCAGTACCCAGCGCGACCGCCGTCAGATTCGCCGCCACCGCCACCGCCGAGCCCGAGCTGGAGCCACAGGGCGACCGGTCCAGCGCGTAGGGGTTGCGCGCCTGGCCGCCACGCCCGCTCCATCCACTGGAAGAATAGCTGGAGCGGAAATTGGCCCACTCGCTCAAGTTGGCCTTGCCCAGCGGCACAGCGCCCGCCGCGCGCAGCCGCTCCGCCACCGTGGAGTCGCGCGCCGGGCGCGAGTCCACCAGCGCCAACGAGCCCGCCGTCGTCAGCATCTGATCGGCGGTGTCTATGTTGTCCTTGAGCAGAACCGGGACGCCATGTAGCGGCCCGCGTGGTCCTGACGCCTCCCGCTCGCGGTCGAGCGCCTCGGCGATCGCCAGCGCGTCGGGATTGATTTCGATTACCGCGCGCAATTCCGGCCCCGTCTCGTTCAGCGCCGCGATGCGCTCCAGATACATCTCTGTGATGCGCAGCGCCGTCAGTCGCCCCTCCGCCATCGCCTCACCCAGCCAGGCGACTGTCGCCTCCTCGATCTCCTCATGCGGCGCGCTGAAGCGCGCGGCTCCTGCCATAGCCTCTTGCCTCCCGTTCCAGGGGCGCCCAGCGGTGGGCGGCGAACATCACTCTAAATTGTGATTTGCTATGAGGATACACCAGATACGAAACGAGCGTGACCGCCGGGCTGTCCGGTCTGGTTAGGCCTGTATAAAAGGTTGAAGTTGGATTGGTGGAGATGAGGGGACTCGAACCTCAGGATAAGCGTCAGTCCAGATCATTCACTCGTCCCTGCCCATCACGATTGTGTGGTCAAGAATGAGGCTCTCGAGCGACGACCCATAGGAACGCTTCGTGTCACGACTTCTCAGGCGTAAATATTACCTCAGCCCCCACAAGCCCTGATTCTGCCTGCCGCTCAATGTGCAGATACGCGGCTGCGCGCGCGAGAACATTGATATTCTCGCGCGCGCAGCCAATCATGGTATTGCAGAGGTGGCAGAGCAGCCCCCGCACCTGCCCCGTTGCGTGGTTATGATCCACCACCAGCTTCTTTTCCACCTTGTCACAGATGGCGCACTGTCCCGCCTGCGCCGCAACCATCGCATGGTATTGCTCAAGGGTGATGCCGTAACGAGTCTGCAAATCGGTGTTGCGCACACGATCTGGGTGATCTCGTGAATATTGCCGCCGCTTCTCTAATCGGCACGTTTTGCATGTTGGCTCAACGCCGTAACGGCAGCTTCTGTGCGTATGGAACTCCGACAGTGGCTTGTATACACCGCACTGGGCGCATCTGAGGCCCTCGGGTTTCATCTCGCCCGAATGATCATGTAGTTGGGCCTTCGAACATTGCTTGCAGATGGCTCTGAGTCGAGTAATTCCCCGCTCAGTGGCCGCATAGAACGCATCGTCGGACGCAACGACGCCGCACTTGTTGCACCTGCGTGACATCATTGACCCTTTCGCGCATTTGGCGCAGTGGATCAATGACAAAAAAGTGCGATCCACCGCATGCCGCGTGTGAATCGCACTCACACCCTCTATTTGAGGAATGATGAAATTGTGGTGGAGATGAGGGGGCTCGAACCCCTGGCCTCGACATTGCGAACGTCGCGCTCTTCCAACTGAGCTACATCCCCAGGCGCGCATAAGTATAGCACGTCCATGCCCCGGAATGCAAGCGTCAGTTTTGCTCCCCACGACGTTGACACCGCCTTCTAGCCCTCGCCGCGCGATCCTTGACACGACTGGGGCTTTGTGCTAGACTCCCTTGCACACGGGCGATTAGCTCAGTTGGCAGAGCGCCACGTTGACATCGTGGAGGTCAGAGATTCGAGTTCTCTATCGCCCACCACGAGATTTTCCAACCTCCTGAACAACGCCGCCAGCGCCACTCCGGCCAGGCGGCGTTTCGCATTTCTCACCACCCTCTGACAACGAGCGGCCTGTCTGGCTCGTACACCCCACAGAAGAATGCGCTCAGCCACACGTCACAAAATCCAGGCTGGGCCGTTTGCGCATTGGGGGAGCGCCAATCCCCCCCAGGCTCATTTCACGCGCCGGCTGCTCAGGGCCGCGCCATCACGCTGGACACGCGGCGGGTCCCGTCGCGGGCCCACTCACCGTGAGAGGGGACCATCATGATCGTTGTCGTCGCCGGGCGGCGCATAGATCCACCCAACGCCGCCGCTACCCGCTTCCCCATCAGATCCCGTGGCGTCGTCGCCAGGCGCATCAAGAACACCCTCAGAGACCTCCACGTCACCACGCTCGTCTCCTCAGCCGCCTGCGGCTCCGATCTCCTCGCCATCAACGCCGCCCGCGCGCTCAACGCCCGCCGCCGCATCGTCCTCCCCTATCAGGAAGACTGGTTTCTCGAAGACTCCGTCACCGACCGCCCCGGCCGCTGGGAAGACCTCTACGAGCAGGTCATCAGCGAGGCGCGTGGCGATGGCGACCTGGTCATCCTGGGCGAGCGGCGCGGCTCCGATGACGCCTACCGCGCGGCCAATGAGGCCATCCTCGCCGAGGCCCAGCGCCTGGCCCGCGAGGAAAGCCCCGATAACCCCGGCGCCGCGCTCGCTGGCCTCATCATCTGGGAAGGCGCCTCACGCGGCCCTGGCGATGTGACCGACCACATGCGCCAGCGCCTTGAAGCGGCGGGAGCCACGATTGCGACCGTGCTGACCACGCCCGCCGCCACGAGCGCCGCCATCTGAAAATGGCGCGACACGCCTCACATCCCACGCCCGGCGGGAGCGGAGATGTGGGCGCGTCGCGCCCGCTGGCAGGCGCTTACGCGTCGCGCGTCGCGCGCCAGAGCCGGTGTTCGCGCGAGCAGGCCTCCTCAGCCTCATCCACGAACGCGGACCATCCAGCCTCGGTTGTCTGCTTCTCGATGCCCAGCTTGATGCTGCCCAGCTCGCTGGCAGTCACCCGGTAGGTCGCTTCCAGGTCCTGATAGCGTTTTGACTGCGTCCATGAGATGATGCCGCCCACAACCGCCGCTACCGCGCCCTGCGGGCTGAGCGCCAGCAGGTGGAACGCCACCAGCCCCGAGCCAACTGCGCCGAGCGCCTCGACGGTGAGCAGGACGATGTGCCATTGCAGCCCGCGCTTCTTGTTCCACGCTGACTTTTTCAGATACCACTTCTCCTGGTCCTGAATCCTGTCGTCGCGGTACGCCGCCTCCCGCTCCGGCAGCGCGGCGGCGCGCAGCCGCCGCATCGCGGGAGTGATCTTCTCGTCATCGGTGAATGTGGTCCGCTGCAAATCCCGGGCCACATCGGTCAGCGTGTCTTCCAGGCGCTGAAACATCAGCTTGCTCGCCGCCACTTCGTCGCCGCCGATGGGAAATGGGCGCCCGCCTACCGCGTAGCGCCACGCCAGCGACTTCACAGATTCCGCCGCCGCCCGCGCCTCATACCACCGCATATCGAAATGCCGCCAGTAGCGATAGAGGCGGATCGCCAGCGTCGCGATGAACAGTAGTCCAGTCACAAGCCCTACGATAGACAGCCCGCTCACCACGCCTACCAGCGACGCCGCCTGATCTGGCCAGCCCGAGACATTGATTGGCCCCAGTGTCAGCGCCGGCTGCCTGAGTGATGAGAAGACCGCCACCACGCCCGCCAGCGTCATCAAGACCAGCTCCGCCCGCAGCCAGCTGAAAAAGCGCGCCTGCGCCTTGATCGAGGCCGCGTCCGCCGCTTTGTAGAGGCCCGGCATATCCTCCTCGTGAAGCGTCACCATAGGCTTGCCGGTCGCCCAGCCCGCGTTATCGCTCACGCCACCCGCGCCGCTCATGCGGAATCCAGCTCCTCCCTCAGGGCGCGCGCGATGCGCTGAACGTGTCCATGCGCGCGCCACGATCACCCCTCGACACGTCCGCTTGCATGCCAAGCATACACACCCATGCCCCATCTGTCCACACCGCCTGCTTTATCATGGCGGCGCAAGCGGTGGCGCGCCCGTTTGCTTCGTATGAAACGGGAACGTGGAGAAGCGAGGGCAACGCCCGCGACGGCGCGAAACATGGCGCTCAGCCGTTCCCAAGCCGCTGACGGGCGACCAGCAGCGCGGCGATCGCCCGCGCGTCGCGCAACTCACCCGTCTGGATGAGGCTGTCAAGCTCGGCGAGAGGATGCGGGTCCAGTTTGATGGCGTATGATTCGTCGCCCTCCAGCTTGCCCGGCTGAAGACCCTGGGCCACAAAGACGTGGCTGGTAACGGCCAGGTATTTGCTCCACGGGCGGATCTCTATGAGAAAATCCAGGTGGTCTGCGCGATAGCCAATTTCCTCACGCAGTTCGCGAATGGCCGTCGCGGCCAGATCTTCGCCGGTCTCGACCGTGCCACTGGGCAACAGTAACAGACGCTCACGGCCAAACGCGGGCGCTGGCTCGCGAATGAAGATGACCTGCCCATCGCTGGTCAGGGGGATCATCAATACTTCATCAGAGCATGCGATAATCTCATCGCCTTCGGCGTCTTCCGCGATCTCGAAATACTTATTTTTGAACGACATCCAGCGCGATCCCTTCATCCTGGCCGCCACCTGACGGCGGCATATTCACCCCTCGCTCGCCGCCGCTCAGGCCCGCCAGCGCGGCGCCCGCGACGATCGCCACGCCGCCCAGCGCCGCCAGCGGCGTCAGCCGCTCGTGGAGCAGCGCCACGCCCAGCGCCACGCCCACCAGCGGCTGCGCCAGGCCGAAGACAGCGCCCACATCCGCTGGCAGATGCGAGAATCCATAGTTCCAGAGCCAAAACGCCAGGGCCATCGCGATAGCGCCCAGATAGAGAATTTCCAGCCAGAGCGTCAGTGAATAGTGGCGCATCACCGCCAGCCCCGGCCACTGCGGCGCGGCCAGCGGAACAGCCGCCAGCCCGCCGAAGAGCAGTCCCCAGAAGAGCGCCGTCACCAGTGGAATGCCGCGGGCCAGCGTCCGCCCCAGCGTGGTGTAGAGCGCCCAGGTCGCCGCCGCGCCCAGCAGCGCGAGCGCCCCCAGCGGCGACAGCCCCGCCGGAACATCCACGCCCACGATCAGCGCCACACCCGCCAGCGCCAGCCCCAGCGCCACCAGCGCCTGCCGCTGGGGCCGCTCGCCTCCCACCGCCGCGAACAGCGCCACCAGCGCGGGCGAGGCCGACGTGATCAGCGATCCCAGGCTCGCCGATGTCAGCGCCGTCCCGATGAATTGCAGCGAGAGCGACGCGGTATACCCCACCAGCCCGATCAGCGCCAGCCGCCCAAGCTGCCCGCGCGTGACCCGCCAGAACCGCGCCCGGATGGCGAATGGGGCCAGGACGGCGAGCGAGATAACAATCCGCATCACCACCAGCGGCAGCGCCGGTACGCTCGCCAGCGCGTACCGGCTGACTACATACATCAGGCCCCACAGCCCAGCCGCGCTCGCCAGCGCGCCCATCGCCAGCCACCGTCGCATCTCTCAGCGCCACTCCTTCGCCTGTCATACTCCGCTCGCCCCCACCCTTCGAGCCACAGCATACCACCTGCCCCGGCGCCCCTTGCGCCCGCCGCTTCCCCATGCCAGAGCGCCGCCAACATCGTTAGCGCGCGGCCGAGTGGGCGGCCTAAGAACCGCGCTTGGAAGCGGCTTTCGCCGCCTCCAGACCTGCCCTCGCGGGGTCCCGCGCTCGCTGTGCGCGCGAGCGTTGACGCGGCGCCGCCCGCCCGACGGCATAGCGCCCTGGCCCAGGCGTCACACTGGTTGCTGGTTGTACTCCTCGTCGGTAACGTGCTCGCCCCAGGTCGCGCTGACGCCGTTATCATCAACTTCGAACATCGCGAGGTGGGTCATGAAACGGTTGGGCGCCGCTCCGTGCCAGTGCTCCTCGCCGGGCTCGAAGAACACGCGGTCACCGGGGCGGATAGCCTCAACCGGCCCGCCGCGACGCTGGCAGAGGCCAGCGCCCTCAGTGACGTAAATAGTCTGGCCGTTGGGGTGGGTGTGCCACGCCGTTCGGGCGCCCGGCGTGAAGTGGACGCTGCTCGCGCTCAGACGCGAACCCGCTGATGGCGCCGCGACCGTGTCAATGTAGACAGCGCCAGTGAACCACTCGCGTGGCCCAGCGCTGGTCGCAATGGAATTCCTGGTGATCTGCATCTCGTTCTCCCTCTTTCTGTTGTGGGTAGGCTATGTTGTAGAACGCTCCAATCGCGAGGAACGCCGAGCCGAAGCCGCCGGAAGGATACCACCCGAACTTCCGTTTGCCGGTGATGTGGCGGCGGCCTCGACTCCGAGCGCGGGTGGCCAGCCCGACGCCCGACGAAACGCGCGCGAACACGTCTTCGCGCCCACTCAGCGACCGGTCCTACGCTCCAGCTCTTCGGGGTAGCGCGCCCCGTGTACTGTGATTCTGGAGGTGGCGCTCTCGATCTCACGGAGAGTGTCAGGCGTCAGTTCGACGGCAGCCGCTCCGAGGTTCTCCTCCAGGCGCTCCAGCTTCGTGGTACCGGGAATGGGCGCAATCCACGGCTTTTGGGCAAGCAGCCAGGCCAGCGCGATCTGAGCGGGTGTCGCGTTCTGCCGCGCGCCGATCTCGCCAAGCAGATCAACCAGCGCCTGGTTCGCCTTCCGAGCCTCCGGCGTAAAGCGGGGGACGATCATGCGGAAGTCGGACTTGTCGAACGTCGTGGTTTCGTTGATCGCGCCTGTGAGAAAGCCTTTCCCCAGCGGACTGAATGGGACCAGGCCGATCCCGAGCTCCTCCAGGGTCGGGAGCACATCCACCTCTGGGGCCCTCCACCAGAGCGAATATTCGCTCTGGAGCGCAGTGACCGGCTGGACAGCGTGCGCGCGGCGTATCGTTTGCGCGCCTGCTTCAGAAAGGCCGAAGTGTTTGACTTTCCCTTCCTGAATCAACTCCTTCACTGTTCCCGCCACGTCTTCGATCGGCGTATCCGGGTCAACACGATGCTGGTAGAACAGATCAATGGCCTCGACTTTCAGCCGCTTGAGTGAAGCCTCGGCGACCTCTCTGATGTGTTTAGGCCGGCTATCCATGCCTGTCTGGCCCCCGTTGGAGCCGAGCTTGAACCCGAACTTGGTGGCGATCACCACCTGCCCGTGGAAAGGCGCCAGCGCTTCGCCCACCAGCTCTTCGTTCGTGAACGGGCCGTACGCCTCGGCTGTGTCGAAGAAAGTGACGCCGCGCTCGACGGCTGCCCGGATCAGCGCGATCATCTCCTGCTTGTCAGCAGCCGGGCCATAGCCATAGCTCATGCCCATACAGCCAAGCCCGAGGGCTGAGACTTCCAGGGCGCTGGCTCCAGTTCCAAGCGTGCGCTTCCGCATGATGTCTCCTTTCAGGAATGCGGCGCGAGCTTGAGTGTCGCGGCTCGCGCTTGCGGGGTGACGATGCTATCAACAATGCTTTTCGCGTAGCGGCGGTACTTGCTGCGGTACGCGGCGTCGAGCTGGTCGTTGATGTCAGGGGTGGCGTCTACAAAAATAACATCCTTCTCGACGCCGCCAGCCCGGATCCACCCTTCGTGGCGCGCCTGGGCGCTGCGGAACCAGACGGCGTTGCGCCCGTTCACGGAGCGGACATAGAGGTCGTCACCGTGGCGGACGACCCAAACGGTTACCGGGCGTCGCGGCGCGCCGTCGGGCTGGAGCGGCGCGATCTCCAACTCTTCCGCTGCTCCGATCCTGGCGAGTTCGTCGCTCGTCCACGCGGTCATCGGCATGTCTCCTTTCGTCTCCTTGCTGGCACGCGAGTGACGCGGTTAGCCTGAGCCGCGCCTCCTGTTCAGCGCGATCGCTTCAGAACTCGATCATGACCTTGATCGCTTCACGGTCGTTCATCGCCCGGTAGCCGTCAGGTATTCCGTCGAGACACACGGTCCGGTCGAAGACGCGGCCGGGTTCGATCCGGCCTTCGAGGATGTCTGGCAGCAGCTCCTGGATGTATGCGCGCACCGGGGCTGGGCCACCGCTCACAGTGACGTTGTTATAGAACGCCAGCTGCGAGGCGGGCATCGTCTCGTCCTGTGGAACGCCGACGCGGCCGACCGCGCCACCGGGGCGCGCGATGCTTATGGCGGCGCGCATTGACTGCTCCAGGCCGACACATTCGAGAACAGAGTGGGCGCCAAAGCCGCCGGTAAGCTCGCGCACGCGCTCGACCGCCTCATCACCTCGCTCGCTGACGATGTCTGTTGCGCCGAACGTCTTCGCCAGCGCGATCCGGTCGGGATGACGGCCCAGGAGGATGATCCGCTCGGCGCCGAGGCGTCGGGCGGCGATGACGCCGCACAAACCGACAGCGCCATCTCCAACGACGGCCACGGACTTCCCAGGGCCGACCCTGGCCGTGACCGCCGCGTGATGACCGGTCCCCATCACATCCGAGAGTGTGAGCAGCGACGGCAGCAGCGCGTCATCCTTGTCGGCTGGCAGGACGAAAAGTGTCCCGTCAGCCTGCGGGACGCGCACCGCCTCGGCCTGCGCTCCGTCGGCGGCGCCACCCGTGCCGAAGAACCCGCCGTGGATGCACGACGTCTGCAGCCCTTCCTGGCAGAAGACGCAGGCGCCATCGGAGTAGGCGAATGGCATGATGACGACATCGCCGCGCTTCACTGTATGGACATCATCGCCGATGGCTTCGACGACGCCGATGGCCTCGTGCCCCATGCGGCGGCCGGTCTCGCTGTGTTCCATCGTCCTGTACGGCCAGAGATCGCTGCCGCAGACGCAGGCGTGAGTGACGCGGACAAGCGCGTCGGTCGGCTCAATGAGGCTGGCGTCGGGAACGGTCTCGACGCGGACGTCCTCCGCGCCGTACATGACAGTTGCGCGCATAGTAGCTTACCTCCGGTTTCCGGCGGGCTGCGGGTGTTGAGAGCGAGAGGCGCCGTCAGTTCACGATCGGCGTCGAGTCTCTCCTGGAGATCGGCAATCCTCCGCCCGGCAGCCCGCGCCTAATTGCCGATCTGGTGTGTCTCAGGCTTGTTCACCGCGGCGCCTTCCCTTGAAGAATAGTCCAGCTTGTGTGGTCAGGGCAGAGACGCGTATCCTCTGTCTGGCGATAATAATAGACGCGATGGAGCCCAGGAGAGTAGAATGATTGTCGAGCATGATTGGATAATTCTGCAAACACACCAAATGCGCGCTTCCAGATGATAGAGGCGCCAGTCCAGTGAAGAGGGGCTTTATGGACGTGATGACCCTGGATGTGATGGTCCACCAGCAGACAGACCGCGAGGCGCAGCTGGTGTATGCCAATCGCGCGGAACTGGTAGAGCGGATCGCCCGGGCCATCAGCGAAGATGGAACCGCCCAATTGCTCCCAGGGCTTCACCTGTCCCGCTCTTCGTTACCAGGGGAGCCGCTTCACAGCGTGCTTGAGCCATCTCTGTGCGTCATTGCCCAGGGGAGCAAGGAGGTCCTGCTGGGTAAGAGCCGCTACCGCTACGACCCCGCGCACTATCTGCTGGCCACTGTCGAGTTGCCCCGCGTCAGTCAGGTCCTTGTCGCGTCGAAGGAGCGGCCATACCTCAGTCTCCGCCTGGAACTCGCCCCAAGCCTCGTCGGCGCGGTCATGGCTGAGGCCGGTCACGCTTCGTCTTCAGGCCCTGCTGATGCGCGAGCCATCACGGTCAGCCCGCTCGATGCGCGCCTGCTGGATGCCGTCGTGCGGCTCGTCAGACTCGTGGATTCGCCTGCTGAGGCCCGGGTCCTCATGCCGCTGATCACGCGGGAAATTATCTACCGGCTCCTGACAGGAGAACAGGGCTCCCGGCTCCGCCACCTTGCGATCACAGGGGGCTACGCCTCCCGCATCGCCAGAGCGGTCGAGAGACTCCGGCAAGACTTTGATCAGCCCTTGCGCATCGAGCGGCTCGCCCACGAGCTGGGCATGAGCGTCTCGGGTCTGCACCACCACTTCAAAGCGGTTACCGCGCTAAGCCCTTTGCAATTCCAGAAGCGGCTGCGGCTCCAGGAGGCCCGCCGGCTCATGCTGGGTGAAGACCTCGATGCGGCAAGCGCCGCCTATCACGTGGGATACCGCGACGCCTCCCACTTCAATCGGGAATACAAGAGCCTCTTTGGCGTCCCACCAATGCGCGACGTGCAACGGCTGCGGGAATCTGTCAAGGCAAGCGCTGACCGATGAGGGGCGCGGAGCGCGGAGCGCGGAGCGCGGAGCGCGGAGCGCGGACGACCAGGAGCCATCGCCGATACTTTGTCCATCCTTCTCGCTCCAAACGCCCCTTGCGCCCGCCGCTTCCCCATGCGTACAATGCCACAGTCGCGCGGCGCCCTGCCACGCGGCTCCGGTTTCCTCAAATGACAAGGAGGCGCGCAATGAACGCAAAGATGATCGCGTCCGGCTCCGGCGCCTCCCCGATCCGCTCCAGCCGCTCCCTGGCTCGCTAGCGCGCCTCGCGCGGCGACCATAACAGCCCCTGGCGTGGCCCCAGACAGGCGCCTTCAGCCCTACGACGCGCGGAAACGCGGCGCAGGCTCGCCGCTCCCCTATCACGCCCTCGCCCCGGGTCTGGCCATGCCCCAGACCGCTACCCCCTTTCCACGCCATTCAGGCGCGCGATTGGGCAAGGGCGGGGCGCCGTCCGCCGCGTTCAGCAGGAGCTGCCACACCGTGAGCCATAAACAACACCGCGACCAGCGATCCGCCCGTTTGACTACCCATCCACAAGGAGACCCTGCCATCCCATCAATCCCATCAACGACGTCCACCGGGAACACGTCCAACAGCGCCAGCCCGCTGCTCGAAGGCCTCATCACCAATGGCAGCCGGGGCCGCTACCAGGTGGAGACCGCCAGCGGCGCGTTCTGGTGCGTCCTGCGCGGGCGCCTGCGCAAAGAGCTCATCTACCCCGAAAGCGCCTCCGCGCGCCGCGCCGCCCATCGCGTCACCGTCCGCGAGGGCGATCCCGTGGCGATTGGCGACCGCGTCTGGCTGCTGCCCACGGGCGCGGGCGAAGGGGTCATCGAGCGTATCGCGCCCCGCGTGGGCGCCGCTCTCGCCCGCCAGGACCCCAACCCTGGCCGCGCCGCGAAACGCCCGCTTACCAGCGTCAGCGGCCTCGATCAGCTGGTGATCGTCTTCGCCGCCCGCGAGCCAGCGCCCCATCCGCGCCTTGCTGACCGGTTCATCGCGCTGGCCGAAGCCCAGAGCGCCGCCGTCATCCTCTGTGTCAACAAGGCCGATCAGGGGATCGAGCCCTGGCTCGACGCCCGCCTCCAGATCTACACCCGCCTCGGCTACCACGTCCTGCGGACCAGCGCCGCCACTGGCAATGGCGTCGAGGCGCTGCGCGGGCTTCTCGCCGGGCGCGTCTCGGCTTTCGCTGGCCCCTCAGGCGTGGGCAAATCCAGCCTGCTCAACGCGCTGGAGCCAGAGCTCGCCCTGCGCGTCTCCGCCATCAGCGCATCCACCGGAAAAGGCCGCCATACCACCTCCGGCGCCCAGCTTATCCCGCTCGCTGGCCCAGGCGGCGGCTGGATCGCCGACACCGCCGGCATCCGCGCGCTGGCCCTCAATCCCGCCACGCTCGACAACCTGCCGGAAACCTTCCGCGAATTCCGTCCCTATCTCGGCGCCTGCGCCTTCAGCGACTGCCGTCATCTCGCCGAGCCGGGCTGCGCCATCCACGCCGCCTTGCGCGCGGGCGCAATAGATTTCGTCCGCTACGACAGCTACCACCGTCTCGCCATTGGCCTGCCCGCCAGCGCTGGCCTCATCCCGCCGCCAACCGCCTGAAGGCCGCCAGCGGGGGGTTAGCCTCATGCCGTCCCGCAACGCGAACATCCCCCCGCCTCTCGAACGAAGCGGGGGGATGCTGTTGCCCGGCGGTCCGGGCGCGGCGAAAGCAGGCGATTCAGCCTACCAGCGGGAACCGCCGTAGCCGCCGCCATTGCCGCCTGAGTGACGGCCGCCACCGCCGCCGCCCATCTGCTGGTAGCAGTCGCTGCAATAGACCGGCTTGTCGCCACGCGGCTGGAACGGCACACGCGCCTCACGGCCGCACGAACTGCACGTCGCCGTGAACATCTCACGGCGGCCGCCTGCGCCACCGCCGCCTTGCATGGAAGACTTCCGCGCCGCGCGGCACTCAGGGCAGCGCGACGGCGTATTCACCAGACCGCGGCTGGCATAAAACTCCTGCTCACCTACCGTGAACAGGAAATCGCGGCCGCACTCGCGGCAACGCAGTGTTTGATCGGTGGCCAAAGTCAAGAACCTCTTCTTCTCTGGTCACGGCGCAGACTCTCGAATAGACGCTGTCGCATCGCCGTAACCAAATGCCCGCGCGCGCTGGCGCGGGGCTGTGTCAGACTGGGGGAAACCGCTGTGGAGAGAACTGAGGGAGTATCGTCCCAGAAACCAAGGCCGACGTCTTAACCCTTGCAGACCACCGACTTGCGTCATAACAGCGTGTGTGTGATCCCCGTTCACACACCTAAAACCGAATACCATCCAGGATCGAGAATACTTCGAACGGGATTGAGGGCCGCGCTCGATCCTCCCGACCTTCGGGCGAAGTATACCACGGAGACTCGCAGAACACAAGCCCCTTGCAGCGCCGATCAGCGCCAGCGCGTGCGCCCCTGTCCTTTTACGCGGCCACACCCACCGCGCGACGCTATCGTGACACCGCGCCTGACCCCTGTGCCTTACCTGTGATTTTCCGCTCACATCGTATGAGTAGCGTATCCATGACTCGTGATCGCGCCAGATGGCGCGCCACCAGGAACGCTGTGGACATCCCTGAAGAGGAGGCTTCCCATGCGCTGGACACTTGACCCCGCCCACACCCACATCGCCTTCTCGATCCAGCATATGTCCGTCACGCTCATCACTGGGCGCTTCACCCGCTTCGTCGGCGAGTTCAGTCTCGATGAGCGCGCTCCAGAACGCTCTTCCTTTGAAGTCACCATTGACGCCGCCAGCATCGCGACCGACAACCGCGAGCGCGACGCCCATCTCCGCTCGTCCGACTTCCTCAACGCCGAGGCCTGGCCCACCATCCGCTACCGCGGCAGGAGCGTCACCCCGCTCGGCTTCGATCACTTCAACATCGAGGGTGATCTGACCATCCACGGCGTTACCCACCCCGTCCAGCTGGACGCCTCCCTCGGCGGCATCGCGCTCGACCCCGAAGGCCGCCGCCGCGCCGGTTTTTCCGCCCGTGGGCATATCAACCGTGAGGACTATGGCCTCGTCTGGAACGCCCCGCTCGAAGGCGGCGGCTTCGTCCTTGGCTCAACTGTCCGCCTCGAGATCGAAGCTGAGCTGATCGAGCTGCCCGATTCAGCGGGGATGGCAGAACAGCCGGAGGACACCGCGCAGCTCTGACGCGCGGCCCCGCGGCGCGTCAGCCGCCCGCCGCTCCAGGCGTTCAAGGAGGGAAAAGGGGGCTATCCGCGCAGGGCCGCGAGGTCAGCGTTGACGTCGTCGAGCGAGAAGGCTTCAGGATCGAAGTCGTCGCCCACCCACTCGCGCATCTCCGCGTACTCAGGATCGCTGGGGTTCTTCAGCGTCTGGATCAGCTCATCGTAGCCCCAGACGCCGCCGCTATCCTCAGGCGGACACGCGCGCCGGCCAGCCAGGCAGCGGGGATACTGGACGCCCGGCTCTGGCTCCAGGATCTTCTCGACAAGAATGGTGTGGTCCCAGCCATCGCCAAAGTCGTACTGGTAGGTGAACTTGCTCCCCACCTCGGGCGCCACCTTGTCGAGACGCGCGCGGCGCTCATCCTTCATCTCGAACGCCAGATCGTCCAGGTCAGGCTCGGGCGCGCCGTAGATGACGCCCCCGATGGAGAACTGGTGGAGGTGATAGTCTTCCCATCCCATCGCCACCTGAATGATGTGATGCAGCCCGGCGAGGGTCGTGGAGCCTGGCGTCTGGACGCGACGCCAGATAGGAGGTTTGCTGCCCCAGAGCGTGATCTTGAGTTGATAGATGGCGTTGTTCGCTGGCCCGGATGATGTTTGACGAGTCTCCATGAATGCCCGTCTCCTCTCACTCTTCGCTTGAATCATCCGTCTCCATCGGGAGAGTCCGCGGCAGTCTGTCCACGCGCCATCTGTGCCAACATCGCTCGCGCCTGCCAGTTCCCTACGCGCGCCGCGCGCCGCGCCCACGGCTGGCTCGCTCGCCAGCGGCGGGCAGGCGGGTGGGAGCGCGGCGCTCGACCAGCAAGCCCTGCTCCTCGGCGTCGTCTATCGTATAGCGATAGCCCTGCTCGGTCAGGAAGAGCTGGCGGTTGGCGGAAAACTCCTGGTCGCGGGTGTCGCGGGTAACGATACTGTAGAAGTGGGCCGGGCGGCCATCCTGCTTGGGCCGCAACAGGCGCCCGAGACGCTGGGCTTCCTCCTGGCGCGAGCCAAACGTGCCGGAGACCTGGATAGCGACATTGGCGTCGGGCAGGTCTACGGCGAAGTTGGCGACCTTGCTGACCACCAGCCGCTTGATCTTGCCCTGGCGAAACTGGTCGTAGAGCTTCTCGCGCTGCGTGTTGTTGGTGCGGCCCGTCAGCAGCGGCGCGTTGAGCAGCTGCGCCAGGTCCTTGAGCTGGTCGAGATACTGGCCAATGATCAGCACCTGGTCGTCGGCGTGGCGTTGCAGCAACTCGCGTGTGACAGTGACCTTGGTAGGGTTTTCCGCCGCCATGCGGTACTTCTCGCGCTCCTCGGCGATAGCGTAGACCATCCGGTCGTCTTCGGGCAGGGCGACACGGATCTCGTGGCACTCAGCGGTCGCGATCCAGCCCTGGCGCTCCAGCTCGCGCCAGGGGACATCGAAGCGCTTGGGGCCAATCAGGCCAAAGACGTCCGCCTCGCGGCCATCCTCGCGCACCAGCGTCGCCGTCAGCCCGAGCCGCCGCCGCGCCTGAATCTCCGCCGTGATGCGGAAAATCGGCGCCGGCAGCAGGTGCACCTCGTCATAGATAATCAGGCCCCAGTCGTGCCCGGTCACCAGACTGAAGTGCGGGAAGACGCCGTCCTCGCTGCCGCGATAGGTCAACATCTGGTATGTCGTGACCGTCACCGGGCGGATGTCTTTACGCTCGCCCGTGTATTCGCCTACCTGGTCGGGTGTCAGCGTGGTGCGCTCGACCAGCTCGCTCATCCACTGGCGCACGGCGATGGTATTGGGCGAGAGGATGAGCGTCGAACGGCCAATGGCGGCCATCGCGCCGAGGCCGACAACCGTTTTGCCCGCGCCGCAGGGCAGCACGACCACGCCGCTGCCGCCACTGGGCGAGCCATCGGCGTAGAACGCGCGCACGGCGTCCTCCTGATACTGGCGCATCTGGAACGGCTCGCCGGAAGGGGTGATGTCGCGCAGGGCGATGGGCAAGGCGGCGCCGTCAGTGTAGCCGGCCAGGTCTTCCGCCGGGTAGCCAATGGCGATCAGCGCCTGCTTGATATGGCCACGGCGGGCGGGGTCAATCACCAGCGTATACTCGTCGCGGCGCTCGACGACGAAGGCTTCCGTGCGCTTGTGGCGGGCCACTTCAGCGATCAGCGCCGCGTCATCCGAGCGCAGGACCAGGTCGGCGCCGTCGCGCAGCAGCTTGAGCCGGCCATAGCGCCCGATATAGTCGCGGATGTCGGCCAGCACGTTGGGTGGCAAATCGTAGCGGCTGTAGCGGGTCAGCGACGCGATCACCGCCGCCGCGCTCAGTCCAGCGGCGGCGGCGTTCCAGAGCGAGAGCGGCGTCAGCCGGTAGGTATGGATATGTTCGGGCGACTTCTCCAGCTCGGCGAATTGCGCCAGGGCGTCGCGCGCTTCGGCGTAATGTGGATGGTCCACTTCAAGCAACAGTGTTCGGTCGCCTTGTACAACAACAGGGTTGGATACAGTTGTCACAGTTGCGCTCTCACCTGCTACTGGCCCGAGGCCACCATCTTCCTGCACGCCATTGTGACGCTTCGATCTACGTCAGCGGTCCAGCGATCCGCACAGCCCTCACGCGACGCCTCGGGCATTCCTCCGCACAGCCCGCGGCGTACGCGCATGAACGGCGCGTACTACACGCCGGGCGTCGCGGCCCAGCGTACCAGGTAGTGTACAACAGCCTGGGAGGCTGTCGTCTCATATCCACGCATCATATGCCGCGCGCCTGAGAGCACCTTGAAACCGCGCGCGGGCAGCCGGTCGAGTAACGGCTCCAGCTTGTGGCGCGGCGCGACCTCGTCAAATTCGCCCGTGATGAAGAGCTTGGGCCGGTCGAACGCGCCCAGCTCAGGCGTGAAGCGAAAGACGGGCGGGCTGATCGCCACCACGGTCTTGACGCGCGGGTCGTGCGCGGCGTAGACCAGCGCCACCCAGGCGCCGAAAGCATGCCCCACCAGGCACAGCTTCTCGCGGTCCACTCCCGGCTCCCCCAGCGCGAACTCAACCGCGCCCGCCACGTCCAGCGGCTCCAGGCGGCCATCGGTTTGCTGGCCCTCACTGGCGCCAACGCCGCGAAAGTTGAAGCGCAGCGTGACAAAGCCAGCGGCGGCCAGATCAGAGGCGACGCGCTCGGTGAGTGGGTCGTCCATCGAACTGGTCAGCGGCTGGGGATGCAGCAGAATGGCGACGGGGGCGAGCGCCGCGTCAGCGGGAGGGGAAACAGGTCGGGTGAGCGCGCCTTCGAGCAATGGCGCCGGGCGGCCGGCGCTGGGGAATGTCACCCGTCGGGACAGCACGTTAGACATCTTGCCTCGCGCAGTGTCGCCGCGCCCGCGCTCTTGTCGAATCCCGCCGCCACGCCGCTCCGCTCGAAGGGTATACGTCAGACGTAGGGGATCCACCCGGCCCCAGTGGGCTGCGACTCCAGGGCGTCCTCGCTCTCACCCTCCGGGCCGCGCAGGCGCGTCAGGCGTTCCACCTCGTCACGACGGTAGAGCCGCTTGCGCTTGATCCCCTGCCGGTAGCTGTTGAGCATCCCGCGGCTAACATAGGCATAGAGCGTGGCGGGCTTAATCCCGAGCAGCGCGCAGGCTTCTTCCGCGGTCAGGAACTCCTGGCCTTCCATCAGAATCATGCCAGCCTCCGTGTATCGCGGGCCGTGCGCCATTGCCGTCTCCCGGATGAGGGACGCGGCGCCCGCCAGCGAAGCGGGCGGTCCGGCGCGTTCCCACGATGTTCGGTGTCGCAAGCCAGTATACGGTGTCCTCCCGGGGCGCGTCAACCGCGATGGCCCATATCACCGTTAGCTCGCTTCGCGGTCGCGCGGGCGCAGAGCCTTCGTGGCGGAATGGGGATACCATCCTGGCGCCCGCCTTGCGCTCCGCCGCGCGGGTCGCTTGGGGCCGCTCCCGGACATTACCCGTTGGGCGCCCCGTCCCATCCTGACAAGCGCGAGCGCCATTCCTGATTGTACGCCTACGGCGCCCAGGCGCCCACATGCGTCACCTATCGTATCAGGGCTTGCGCGCCTTGACAGGCGGGCGGAGGCGCCGGTATACTCCGTGAGGCGCGCCAGCGGTTTCTATTGGCATGTGGCGCGCGATAGAGCGAAGCGCGCGATGACGGCGCGCCTGGATGCTCAGGCGAATCCAGCGAGTGGTGGAGCGGCTCTCCGATGTGTACTGCGACGATCGGCGCCCTGACCTTCATGCAGGGTATTGTTGCGCCCATCGTCTGCCCGCGCCCCAAGGCCGGGGCTACCCTGGAGCCCTTCCCGGGGCGAGGCGCGCCCACCCGCTGGAATGAGATCACCGGCTTTTCCGCTCGCCATCACTATTGATTCTGGCGAGCGTCCCCAACCAGGCCGGTAGCGATTCCAGAACCGCCGCGAGTGGCGAGAACAGGTTCTGAGAGCGAGTCGCGTTTTCCTCATTCATGCTCACGGGCCAGCGCGCGCGCTCCGCCCGGAGCCCCTCTCTCGCGGCCCTCGGGAGACGGTTCGCCCCACCTATGTGGCCCCTTTGACGCTCTCACCAGGCGCACGGCGCGGAGTGGGGCCTAAACCCCAGATATGCGGCGATGCGGCAGGCGATCAGAAATCATCTCAGACAGACGCAGGAGAAGTCCCAATGCTCGAAACAGGTTCCGTGACGCCGGGGCGTTCCGGCGGCGTGGCGCAGGCGACCCAGAACCAGGCGGGCCAGTCCACGCGGCTGGACGCGCTGACACCCAGTGAGTTGGTCAGTATCCAGCAGGATGAGGCGCTGCGGATAGAGCGTGTCTCCAAGCGCTTCGCGAAGTCGGAGGGTATGCGGCTGTTCCGCCGCAAGAGCGACACGCGCGCGGGCAAGCGGATTGTGCGCGCGGTCAGCGATGTCTCGCTGACGGTCAGGCGCAAGCAGGTCTACGGCGTGCTTGGCTCCAACGGGTCGGGCAAGTCAACACTGATCCGGCTGATCTCAACGCTGCTGCTGCCAGACGATGGCAAGCTGAAAGTGTTTGGTTATGATGTCGTGCGCGACGACGCTGTGGTGCGCAAGCTGATCAACCGGGTCAGTGTGGAAGCGGCGTTCTTCCGCAAACTCAGCCCGATGGAGAACCTGATCTATTCGGCGCGGCTGTATGGCGTCCCCGCCAGGCGGGCGCGCGATGACATCCGCGCGATCCTGGCGCTGCTGGGCATCAGGGAGGACCGCGTCTCGCAGCCGCTGGAACATATGTCGCGCGGGATGCAGCAAAAGGTGGCCATCGCGCGGGCGTTCCTGACGGCGCCGGTGCTCCTGCTGCTGGACGAGCCGACGACCGGACTGGATCCGCGCTCCAAGCTGGATGTGCAGCGGTTTGTCGCGGAGCTGCGCGATACGCACGACGCGACGATCCTGCTGACGACTCACGACATGGACGAAGCGGATGCGCTCTGCGACCGTGTGGCGATCATTGACGGCGGGCGCATCGTGGCCGACGGCGAGCCGGGTGAGCTGAAAGCGGCGGTCACCGCAAAACTCGGCCTCGACCATCCCGCGACGCTGACTGAGGTCTTCATGGCCCACACTGGGCGCGACTGGGAAGCCGATGAGCCAGAGGAAAACGATGAGGTGTGAGACGCGGCCGTGAATGGCTGGCTCGGCGCGGGCGGCGGGCGCCTGCGGGCGCGCCTCAGGGCGCTCCGCCGCGAAGCCAGCCTGCGCGCGCTTGCGCTTCCCGCCTCCCAGGCCGTGGAGGCCCTTAGCCGCGGGAATACCCGCCGGGTTTATTGTGGCAAGAGGAGTTTCTGAACATATGCTTTCCGCCATTCGCGCGGGCGACCTGCTGACAGTGGCGCGCTCCTGGGGGCGTTCGCTGCGCTCGGAGACAGGGAAGGGCTACGCCTTCATCGAGCGCGGCTGGTTCCTGACGAAGCGCTACTGGGCGTGGGAGATCGTCTGGGTCACCTACAACATCGTCAACGCGCTGAGCGTGACGTTCATCGCCAAGACAGCGGAGAGCGCCGCGCCGGGGCGCTTCACCCAGGCCGATGTCAATCACCTGATCCTCTACCTGACCATTGGCACGGCGATGTGGAGCTATATCAGCGCCGTCTTCGACAGCGTGACAGAGACTGTGACCATCGAGCGCTGGGAAGGGACAATCGAGTACACCTTCATGGCGCCCGTCTCGCGGCTGACGCACCTGCTGGGCGCATGCGTGTTCGCGCTGACCCACGGGCTGGCGCTGATGGTGGCGCAGTTGGTCGTCATCAGCATGTTCTTCAACCTGGATCTCTCGCACGCCAACTGGCTGGCGGCGGGGGCGATCACGGCGCTGGGCAGCGTCTCACTGGTCGGGCTGGGCGAGATCGCGGCGATCCTGCCGCTGCTCTTCACCGAGCGCGGCGCGCAGATGGCCTACATCATCCGCGCGATCATGCTGCTGGTGTCGGGCGTCTATTATCCGGTGTCAGTACTGCCGGACTGGATCCAGGCGGTGGCGGTCGTCTCGCCGGTGACCTACATGCTGGACGGCCTGCGCGCGAGCATCCAGCAGGGGCAGGGCGTCACCTCGCTGTGGTCCGACATCTGGCCGCTGGCGCTGGCGGGCGTCGCGCTGGTGCCGCTGGGGCTGCTGATCTTCGGGCAGGCCGAGCGGTACGCCAAGCGCACGGGGACGCTGAAGCGCAACGGGTAAGAGGCTGGCAGGCATGCGCGCAATGCGGACTCGCGTCGCGCATGCCTGATTTATGAACCAGTGACGCTCACTTCTAACAAGAGCGGAGCGGTTCCGCAGGATACCACTCCCGTTCTCCTTCGCGGTTTGATCGTTGTCCGCAGTGAAAACGGGCGTGCGTCCCATCGGGCGATGGCTATTTTTATCCTCGGTGGTGGCCCTTGGGGCTATGCGCATCTGTTATGCAAATCTATTGAACAATCATGGCCTTAGCGAAGTTGCTTGATTAATTCAGCGGTGCTAGACTAGCGCAAACAGAAACTTGCGATCTGAAATACCCCTGCTAACTCTCGCGCTGGCCGTATATGCGCTGTGCGCCGAACAGCCGCGATGGTCAAAGCGCGCTACCTTTTCGACGGAAAGCCTTCGCCCAGGAGGGATGGCATGAATGGGAACAAGAGTCCAGAGCGAGCCGCATCTATCGTTTCGGTGTCCAGATCAATGCCAAGTGGACGATATATACAAACTGGTTGGCGCTCCATGCGCGCATGGCTCCGAATCCCTACGGCGATCGATTGGTACCTGTGCGGCGCGATCACATTGATAGGCGCGCTGGCGCGTTACCGACTGTTATTCACCCAAAGCCTGACCATTGACGAAGGATCAAGCCTCATTTTCGCCTACGCTTCAACCTCACAACTTATCCAGAATGTCATCAGGTACGATGCACATCCTCCGCTATACTACCTGAGCGTACACTATGCTTACTATCTCTTTCAGTTGCCACCAATCTACGCCTTACGCATGCCTTCTTTCATCACAGGAACATTCACCATCGCCGTCATGTATGGTCTCGCTCGATTACTCATGGGACGCCTTGCGGCGATAATCGCGGCGATGTTGACTATCTGCTCCCCCATAGCTGTATGGTACAGCCATGATGGCAGAATGTATGCGATGACCTGGTTCTTCGTGCTGCTCTCCTATCTGCTGCTCATCCAGGCCAAGCGCCGCCCCACATGGTACTGGGCTGCCGGCTATAGCGCAACAATCGCCCTTGCGCTCTATGCCGACATCTCCTCCTGGCTGGCCATATTCCCTCAGTTCATCCTAATCCTGATGGGTCTCTCGCGCGCTCTGGCGCTAGCGAGATATGACACGCCAGAGGTCCGGGAACGGGCGCGCGCCTGGTTACTTACACTTGCCAGCTACCTTGGCGGATGGTTGCTCTTTTCTCCTTGGCTGGCCGTTTTCCCTCAGCAGTTGTCCCTTATTCGATCAGTTCACTTTGGCGTTCCATCAGCACAGGTGTTCTGGGTTCTCCTGCGGAATGATCTGGGGCTGGCCGCGACCTATGCGTCCCTGAGCGCGACCACTTCTCCAGGCATGGAGGCGGCGCTACTGGCGGCGTTTGTAGTCGCCGCCATCACGCTGGCATGGTATACGCGCGAACCGCGCTACCGTTTGTATTGCGGCGTTACCGGCGCGCTTACAGTCGGCGTGGCGAGCGTGTTTGCTCTGGCGGTCTTGGACGGATCGCGCGCGGTGCTCATTCCGCGCGTCGTGGGAATCGGCGCGTTCGGCTTCGTCCTGCTCGCGACTGGCGCAGTGACCATCCTGATGGACGCTGGCTTGCCATTGGGGGCGTGGGCGCGCAACAGCACAGGCGCCTCGCTGGCGCGTTCGCCACAGATTACCAAAGCGCTGCTGGCGATGGCGCTCTTGTTGACCTTAATGAGCGGTATGGGCAGTGCGCTGGCGAAGGTGGGTATT
This sequence comes from Chloroflexota bacterium, assembly GCA_021814145.1. Classification (GTDB taxonomy): domain Bacteria; phylum Chloroflexota; class Ktedonobacteria; order Ktedonobacterales; family JADMIN01; genus JAKAIY01. Next base: position 10,913 of record JAKAIY010000024.1, on the reverse strand, counting down.
CAGGGCTATAACGGGTCACAGTGGAACACTATCGCCGCCCAGATCACGCGGCAGGCTGGCCCCAAAGATATTGTGATGTACTATCCGCTCGGTATCAAGTACATCATTGACCCTTATTTGCCCGCGACATCACCATGGCGCACAACAGCGAAAGGCCTCTGGCCACAGGCGGGCAAGTCACTGCGGCCCTACTTTCAGCAATACCTTCCCGGCCACGAGCATATCTGGTTTCTCTTCTACTCTTCCAGTCAGATCACGATGCCAGTCTATGACGGCTGGATACAGCGCATGGGATATTGCCGCCAGGAGGGTGATCCGACAGCGCGCTTCGGTCTTGTCGTGTATACTCGCTGCGCGCGATCCACCATCTCGCCGACATCCACTATCTCTTCCACCCCTTCAGGTGGCGCTCCGGAGCCAATCCTAAGCGCCCCTGTCGCCGCCGTCGTCCAGGGGATAACAACACGCCTGGTCATCCCCATCATCACCCAGATAATGGCTCTTGCGTTTCATCGCAGCCAGAGCGCGGATGGGCGCCAGCGCTCTGGCTACACGTGGTGAGAAGCCTGCAAATTTATAAATGGGAGAATCCACAATGCGGCTGAATGCGCATAAAAGAAATTGGGAAGACCTGGCGGACGTAGACCCATTATGGGCCATTTTGTCCGATTCAAGGCGACAGCACGGTGGTTGGAATCTCGATGAGTTCTTTCAGAGTGGTGAGCAAGAAATCGCAAATATGATGGCATCCGCGGAGCGCTTGGGATATCCCTCCCATCGGAGGCGCGCGCTGGATTTCGGCTGTGGCGTGGGTAGGCTTACGCGCGCGCTCGCCAGCCGTTTTGAGCGATGCGACGGCATTGATGTCTCTGAGCGAATGATTCAGCGCGCGCAAGAACTCAATAGTGAATTTCGTGATTGCCATTTCTCTGTAAATAACACGAATAATCTACAGATTTTTCCTGACGACACGTTTGATTTGATCTACTCCAGCCTTGTGCTACAACACATTCCGCATCGCGGCGATATCGAAGGATACATTTTAGAATTCATTCGTGTACTCCGTCACGAAGGGCTACTCGTATTCCAACTCCCAAGCCACATATCTCTCCGCCACCGTTTGCAGCCTCGCAGGCGGCTGTACTCCTTCTTACGATCCATCGGCGTCTCCCACACCTGGCTATACAACACGCTTCATTTAAACCCTATGAAAATGAGCTTTATTCCTGTTCACGATGTCGTAGATGTCATCACGCGATCAGGCGCCAGAGTGGTTCACATCGAGACAAAACAAACCCCTCACTACCAGAGCAGCGTCTATTCTGTAACAAAATGACAAACACTTCTTCAAAGCGTTATCGAGGCTGACAATGACAACGAGAGCTTGGTAGTTTATTGCGGCAAGCGGCTGACGCGCCTGCTGGGCGCATGCGTGTTCGCGCTGACCCACGAGCTGGCGCTGATGGCGGCGCAGTCGCTTGTCATCAGCGCGTTCTTTCAATTATGACGTAGGAGAGGAGAAGCCTTGCGCCCTCCTCTCCCGCGCGTCACCCTGATGGCAATAACGCTCCACCGCCATCGCGCACGCTCCGTCCTACCGCCGGGAGATAGCGTCGCTCGTGGCGCTCAGGGCAGTGGTGATCGTCACTCCACCTGACTTGGCCCTTTACTCGAGTGATCCCGCCTGGGTCAGGAAGTCCTGGAACAGGCGGCTTTGCTCTTCACCGATGAACCCGCTGACAATGCCGACATTCTGGCAAACCAGGGTGGCGCGATTGGTCAGGCGCTTGAACTCCTCAGTGAAGCGAACGCTGTTCAACTTGTCACGCTCGCCGTGTAAGAGGAAAAACCCGGCCAGGTCCCCTCCGTGTGGCTCCAGGAACACCGGCTCGAAATTCTCGATCTGCCCCTGCTTCTGCAGGCTCCCATAGTACTCGAGCGCCTCATTGAACACCTGGAGCGCTTGCCTCGCGCGTCCGGGCAGGACCGCCCCATAGCCGATGAACAGGGCTGCGTTCGCCATCGTCTACGCTCCTCCCTTTTTACTGGAACCACCGCCATCCTGTGGTGGTGGCGGAGCGCGAGTCGCACAAAGCATGCCCATGCGCGCCAGGGACGGTAAAAGCCATGCCGCGCGAGAGCCAGCGCGGGTCATCAATCAGCGGGCTGCCGTACTGGTGGAAGGAATCAGCTCTGCTCGCTCCGCGGCGCCGCCGCCTGCATTGCCCGGCGCAGGTCCGCAAGCTCCTGCTCCAGCTGGCTGAGGCGTCGCTTCAGGAGCTCGCGCTCCTCCTCGAGCATGCGCGTATAGCGCTCGCTTTCTGGCTGGGCGTAACGCCAAGGCGCTGGCGGCGCCTCATACCAGCCAGGCGGGTACAGGTAATGGTGGTAACGATGGCCACAGCAGCATGGCATAACAAGCCTCCTTAAATCCAAACCAGGCGCGCCGGGCTGGAATTCACATCCCGTGATTCGCGCCACGCCGCGACATCGCTTCCAGCGTCCACGCTTCAATCTCTGTTTTACCGCCTCAATGAGAGCATTGGCGCGCTTGCCCGTCACATCGCTCTCACAATCCCCTGGCGCGATATTGCGAAGCGCGCACAGCCAGCGACAACACCCCCTGCCTACCCAGCGCCCGCATACCGTCCGCGCGCTTCCCCAGCGGGCATGCGGAGCCCCGGCTCAGGCCCCTGAATGGATATCCTGGCGGGCGAAGCGGAACGCGCCCACAGCGACGAGCGCGGCGGCGACGCCCAGCAGCGCCAGCCATGAGAGCCAGGGCGGCTCCTCAAGCAGCGGATTGCCGTACAGGTGGAAGATGGAAAGGGACATCACCCAGTCCGGCGCCTTCAGCAGAAGATTGAGGATCTCGATGATGTACGAGACGCCGATGAGCGCGCCCACAATGGTCATCACCAGACCGGCGCGGAGCCAGCCCGCCAGCGCGAACACCGCGGCGGCTGTCACGATCTCCAGCGGGAGAATGCCCAGAAAGGCGACCAGGAAGCGGGTGGGGTCCACGCTCATGCCAACAATTCCCGCGCTGATCAGCAGGACGATCCAGCTCACGATAGCCAGCGCCAGAGCGCCATGCAGGACGGCGCCGAACCGCTCGAAGAAGATGCGCAGGCGTGGCTGGGGCGCGGCCAGCGCCAGCTCCATGCGCCCGCTCTCCAGGTCATGCGGCCAGGTAATGGCGAGCGTCATGGTAAACAGCACGAAGAGGATGGGCAGGTACAGGAACACCATCGCGGCGATATAGCCAGTGTCGCTGGCCAGGTTGAACTGGCCCAGAATCATCCTGAGCTCCGGTGTGCCCTCCAGCACGCGCACAATCGCGTCCTTCGCGATGCGGGCGAGGGCCATGACCCAGACGGTCAGCGCCGCCACGCCGACAATCCACCAGAAGACCATCCCCGCCTCCGCCCGCATCGCCCGTAGGCCAGCGGAGCGCGCGAAGATATCATGCTCCGCCTCATCCCAGGCGCGCATGCCCTTGTGGGCGCCCACGCGCGCCAGCGGTGGCGCCTCGCGCACGCGGCCCCAGGTGGTGGCTAGCGCCCTTCCACCCACATCGCGGCGCGCGAAAAGGGCGACGCTGACTCCCGCCAGCGCGGCGCTGAGCGCGAGCAGGATCACGTAGGCGCCGGGATCGCCACTGTACGACGCGATGAGCGGCTTGTTCTGGTCATAGTAGTAGAGCGGAGAGAAGCGGCGCAGCCAGCCGCCGTTTTCCACAATACGCCCGGCGCCGTTGAGCAGATAGCTAAACGCCAGGAAGCCAGCGGCCCAGCCAGCGGCGGCGGCTGGCCGTGTGAACAGTTGCGAGAGCAGCAGCGCCAGCATGCCAAAGACCATGCCCGTCAGGCCTGTGTTAAGGCCAAGAAGGAGCGCCCCGGCGACATTGACCTTCAGACCGCCAAGCGCCTCGCCCGCGATACAGCCAAGCGCGATCAGGAGCGAGACAAGCAGGATCGCCAGGACCAGCGCGACCAGCTTTTCCAGCAGCAGGCGCGCCCGCGAGTAAGGCGCGGTGAGCAGTATATCCAGCGCGCCGCGCTCCTCTTCGCCGCGCACCAGGCGCGCGCCCGCGAGGACGGTCCAGATGCCCAGCATGACAGGCAAAACGCTGCCAGTATCCCAGGTGGCGTACCCTTCGGGCGTCTCGACGGCGACAGCGTCCGCCAGAAATGGCATGGCTCTGGCGTACTCAGCCGCCGCGGAGCGCGTCGCCTGGCTGATGGAGGACACAAAGGCGAGCGTCAGGCCCATCATGAAGCCGAGGCCCACGCCCCAGCCAATGATGGCGACGCGATAATCACGCAGTGTCTTGTTCCAGATCGAGCGCGGCATACGCTCTCGCTCCCCTTTCTGGCGCGTCGCCGCCGCGCTTCTACACGCCCGCGCGCTCCCGTGAAGGCGTGTAGAAGCGCAGGAAAACCTCTTCGAGGCTGGGCTCATAGGTGGCGATATTCGTCGCCCCATGCGCGGCGGCGGCCTCGATGACCTCACGCAACTCGCCCTGCACGATCAGGCGCACGTTGAGCGCGTTCGCCTCGGATGTCGCGCTGATCACGCCAGGAAGATGGGTGAACCATTCCGGAGACGCGAGGGCGCTGAAGCTGATGTCCATCGAGTGGGACTTGATCTCCTTGAGGTTGGCGACTGTGTCCACCTTGACCAGCAGGCCCTCGCGGATGATGCCCACGCGGTCGCATGTGCGCTCCACCTCGGCGAGAATGTGCGACGAGATGAACAGCGTCTGGCCCGCTTCCCGCGCCTCAGCGACCATCTTGTAAAACTCCTGCTGGTTGAGCGGATCAAGCCCGATGGTCGGCTCATCGAGGATCAACAGGCGCGGGCGGCTCATGAACGCCTGGATCAACCCGATCTTCTGCTTGTTGCCATGCGAATATTCGCGGAAGCGGCGGCTGGGATCCAGCTCGAAGCGCTCGATCAGGCGCCGGACGTAGGCGCGATCAACGCCGCCGCGCAGATTGCCAAGATATTCGAGGATCTGGGCGCCAGTGAGGCGGGCGTCGAACGTCCACTCGCCCGGAAGATAGCCCACCAGCCGCTTCACCTCCGTCGTCTGACGCCAGCAGTCGAGCCCGGCGATAGACGCATGGCCAGCCGTCGGCCTGAGCAGCCCCATGAACAGGCGGATCGTCGTAGACTTTCCAGCGCCATTGGGGCCGAGGAAGCCGAAAATCTCGCCCTCGGTCACATCGAACGTCAGGTCCAGGACGCCTCGTGTGCGGCCATAATTCTTCGTCAGGCCGCGCGCCTCGATGATCGTCGCCATACCGCGCTCCCCTCTGGCGCCCTGTCTGTCAGGCAAAATACCCGTTCCCCTCGCATGGAACATACCGCTTCCGCGTTTACGGCCTTATCACCATGCGTGGCGCTCCGGTCACGGCTCCATCACGAGGCGGCGGGGCGTTATCAGCGCGTCACCCCTTCTGGACAACCAGCGTGCGAGTGTCTCCGGCGCGAGAACGAGAGCGCGTGAGCGTATATCCCCCGGCCACGACCACGCTCATCAACCGGGCTCGCTTACGCTGAGAGACAGCCAGCGCCACGCGGGCGGGTATGATAGATGCGATAGGGACGCTGTGGCGAGCGCTGGCGTTTGACGGGTGGGCGCGGCGCGATGGGCGAGATGGGCGAACAGATGACACGCGGAGGTGTCGCGTTATGCGCGGTGTGGGGGATGCTCCCGGGCGCGACGGGGCGCCTGGCGAAGAGCCAGCTGATGAGACGCTCATCGTTGAGCCGCTGGACCCGGATGAAAGCGGAGACGCGCGCGGCGAGCGCCTGAGAAGATGGCTGAACATCTGGAGGGCCGCCGGGCCGGGGAGGCGGCTCACGGCGCGCGGGCGGGCGGCGCGGGCAGGGGTCGTGGTGATCCTGGTGGTGGCGACGCTATTCACGCTGCTGGATGGCCCCACGCTGGCGGAAGCGGGGTGGGCGCGGCTCTCCGCCGCGCTGCGGGGCGCGCCGCTCTTCCTGCCACTGACGATGACTGGCTGGCAAACGACAGGTCTGGCGGTGAATGGATCGCTCACGTACACGCCCGATCCGCTCAATCCCGCCATCATCTACGCCTGCCAGGCGAACGGGCCAGTGGTGACGGTCTGGAGAACGGATTCGGGCGGCCAGGTGTGGCAAAGCCTGCTGGAGGCGTCGGCGTCGCCCCCGGCAAGCTCCTGCCGGATGAGGGTGGCGCTGGATGCGCCAGCGACAGCGCTGGTGACGCTCTACGCGCGCGACCCCAAAGCGCCGGGCTGCGAGCGGCTAACGCTCTACAGCGGCTCCAGTGAGCCCACCGGCGCGAAGTGGCGAAAGGTCCCGCTTCCAGGCTATCAGGACGCCTGCCTCGGAGACGTCTGGCCCTCGGCGAGCGCGCTCTACTACTGGTGGACCAACGCGCAGGGCGGGCAGGCGCTGACGGGGCTCGCGCGGAGCGATGATCTGGGAAAGACGTGGGACCCCGTCCCGATCTTCCCATTCAGCCCACGCTTCTCCCTGGCGCCCGCTCTGCTGGATTCAGGCAGCGCCGACACGATCATGACCCAGGTGTACATATGGCCCAGCCCTGGCCAGTGGAAAGCGAGCGATGAGGTATGGCGCTCGCTGGATGGCGGCTACTCGTGGCAGCAGGCGCCGAACGCGCCGCTAGGCGCGCGGTTGCTCACGAGCACTGAGCTAGGCGCGTTGAGAGATATACGCTGGCCGCCGATCTACGCCACCGTCTTCAACGGAGGAGAGCTCTCACCACCCTGGGTTCCTGATAGCGGACCCGCCGCGATTCTGGCGCTACGGCCAGACGGCGCGACGTGGACAACGCTGCCCCCACTGCCGCTGCCACCCAGCCAGACGCCGCAAAACCCGCCACCGCTAGGGATTTCCGCCGCGCTGGCGGTTGGGCCAGGCGGAGACCTGCTGGCGCTGGGAGAAAAGCCGGGCGCGGTGGCGACGCTGAATCCGCAGCGTGAGTTGTGGCTCTGGGCCTGGGACCCAGCGGCCCAGAAATGGCGCGCTGGAGCGCAGGCTCCGGACGCCGCGTCGCTGGTGGGGCTTACCTGGGCCAATGGCCCGGCTGGCGGCCCCTACGCGAAGGCGCCGGGCGCCTATCTGTGGCTCACAGGCGAAAGCGATGGGCAGCAGACGCTTTACTGGACGTTCATCCCCAACGCGCAAGGAAAAGCGAGCGGGTGAGCGACGGCCCAGAGAGGCAAGGGCCGTCACTCACCCAGCTTGAAATCCGAGCTGGCTGTTTATTCCGCTGTTTCTTCTTCCTCATGCAGCCATGAGTTGTCAGGCGTCCAGGCGGTGCCGCCTTCCTCGCCCAGTGGCATCACCTCTGGCGCGTCCGACCAGTTGGGCGCGCCTCGCTGCTGATGGTCGGCGGCGCACTCGCCAAAGATACGGGTGGGGAGATGCAGGCGAACCTCGTGCACGGTCATAGTGGCTTCTGGCTCCAGCACGCGCGCAGGCGCGCCAGCATGTCGCTCATCAGGGCTTTTCACTGTTGAACTGGTCATTGGCGCCACTCCTAGTCACTCAGGATACCGAATCTTATTGGGCAACCATCGCTTACAGGCGTCTCACGCAGCGCACAAACAAAGAGCGTAAAATCTATATTCTGTCAGTGTTTTTCGACCAGTGATCGCGCATGTGATATGGGATCTCGCCGTTGAAGGACGCGGCGCAAGGCCTGATGGCGCTGGACGGCGCGCGCGGCGCTCCGGCGCTCATCACAAATGCGTATGTTGCGCTTCCCTGAAAGCGCAAAATAGGGGAGCGCCAGCCCTGAGGGGAGGGCTGGCGCTCACCGAAATAAACCCGGGGAAGACAGTCTAAATGTTGATATCCCAGATGGTCTGGCCGCCACTCGTGATGTCAGACTCGAAGGCCAGGGTGAACGACTTCTGCGCCTGCGGAACCTCGTAGACGACTTGCCCGCGCAGGAGGTCGCCCGCCGCGACTTTGCCGTCGGGGGAGCCAGAGACGAAACTGACGATCGTCTCGTCGTACGTCTGTCCAGTAGAGTCCTTGAGGCTCAACTGGAGCAGGGAGGACAGATTCTGCTCCTGCGAGGAAACATTCTTGAAGGTGATGTCAATCACGAGATAGGTGTCGCCAGCTTTCGGCTGGTCAATCTCGGTCGGGCCGTGCAGCTTTGCGGAATTGACGGTCACGACCCAGGTATCCCCAACCTTCACCTGATCGCCAACCTTGAAATGGGTGGCGGAGGAAGACGCGGACGAGCTTCCATTCGTGAGCGAGCCTGCGTTAGCCGAGGAGGATCCGCAGGCGAGGACCGCGCCACCGACAGCGAGCAGCAGCGCGAAGAGTGGAAGGAAGCGCCGGAGTGTCTTGGAAGTGGTGCGCATAGCTTATGATACCGTCCTTTCCCGCGTTCACGGGTTGAATGTGACTGGGTGTCAGGAATCGCGGTAAGTGAGGGCCCCCTCCCGCGCCATCGTTTCCCGCGACTCCGCGCCGGAACAGCGACCGTCGCGCGGCCGTTTTCCGTCGCGTAAAAAGACATCAGGCGGCGAAGAAAGGAAGCGGAAGCTGTGTTTCGGGGCGGTTTTTCGCCGCGCCTCCGCCGCTGCTATACTGTGGAAGCCCCCGGCATGGCTGTGCGCTGGGGACTTTCGGGATGGAGCGCTTCATGCGGACGGCGCTGGCGACGCGCTATGTGACGCCCCTGCGCGAGGGCGGATCGCTACCGGGGCTGGTGGAGGCGGATGACGACGGGCTGTATGTCGTCAAGTTTCGCGGGGCCGGGCAGGGGCCGCGCGCGCTGATCGCCGAGCTGATCGGCGGCGAGATCGCCCGCGCGCTGGGGCTGCTTGTCCCGGAGATCGTCTTCATCGAGCTGGACCCGGCGCTGGGGCGCAACGAGCCGGACTACGAGGTGCGCAGCCTGCTCCTGAGCAGCGCGGGCCGCAACCTGGGCATAGACTTCCTGCCGGGCGCGCTGCCCTATAGCGCCGCCGCGCCGCCGCCGCTCGACCCGGAGCTGGCTTCCAGCATTGTCTGGTTCGACGCCTACATCACCAATATTGACCGCACGGCGCGCAACACCAACATGCTGGTCTGGAACAAGCGCCTCTGGCTGATTGACCACGGCGCGGCGCTCTATTTCCACCATACCTGGGCGAGTTACCTGGAGCGCGCTGGAGACCGTTTCACGGCGATCAGGGACCACGTGCTGCTGCCGCGCGCGTCGCGGCTGGCGGAGGTGGACGGGCCGCTGCGGGCGAAGCTGACACACGCGACGCTGGAGGCGATTGTGGGGCTGGTCCCGGATGAATGGCTGGGCGATGAACCGGCGTTCGCCAGCGTCGCCGCGCATCGCGCCGCGTATGTGGCGTACCTGGAGCGCCGTCGCGACGCCTCGGCGGTCTTTGTAAAGGAGGCGCTGGATGCCCGCTCGCAACGCGCGTAAAGCCTCACCTGACGCCGCCTTTGACTACGCCATCATCCGCGTCGTGCCACGGGTAGAGCGGGGCGAATGCCTGAACGTGGGCGTCGCGCTGCTCTGCCGCCAGCGGCGCTTCCTTGGGCTACGCATCGCGCTGGACGCGGACCGGCTACGGGCGCTCTGCCCCGCGCTGACGCAGGCGCAGCTCGACCTGTTGCGCGCCGAGCTGGAAGGACTCCAGCGGGTGAGCGAGGGCGCGGCGGACGCTGGCCCCATCGCGCGGCTCTCGCAGGCGGAGCGGTTCCACTGGCTCGTTTCGCCGGGCAGCTCGATGATCCAGCCCTCGCCCGTCCACTCTGGCCTCTGCGCCGACCCCGCCGCCACACTGGACCGGCTGATGCGCGAGCTGGTGTATCCGCCGCAGCCTGAGGAAGCGAACGGCTCAAGCCACACCTAACCAGCGGCCCACAAAGCTGGTCTTCGCTCGCTGATAGCGAGGGGCCACTTTCGCGCCAGTGGCGCTGGCGCGAGCGGCTAGTCCGCGTGGCGCGTGGCGAAGCCCGCCGCGTCGAGCATTTCCAGCGCCTCATTCCAGGCGTAGCGCATGGGGTAGGCGTGATACCCCGCGCCGTCAGGTGGAATGCCTGGCAGTTCGGCGGGCGCGTCATCGCGGGCTGGCAGCGCGCCGGGCGCGATTGTGTAGGTCGCGCCGTTGAGGCAGGCAAGCCCGTGGCGCGCCGCGTAGCGCAGGTAACGCCTCACACGCCGCCGCGCGCCGTCCGCCGTGAGCAGCCTGCCATCCACATGGCGTCCCGAGGCGTCCAGCGCGACAGCCAGCTCATGAGTGAGGCGCGCCAGCTCATCCATGCGGCCTGTCACCGGTTTCCCCGCTCCAGCCCGCGTATGGAGCATCACTAGCGTGGCGGTGGCGAGCTGCGTGCAGGTGAACCGGGCGGCGCCCAGCCAGGCGGCCCGAAGCTGGCGCTCGAGCTGGCTGCCCGACCATCGCGCCGCGTCTTCGATGGGTGGCGCCAGGTCCAGGATCATGCCCATGCGCCCGGTGGTCATGAAATCGTACATGATGGCGATGGGCTGGATGCGCGTATCAGGCGGGGCGTCGCGCAGGAGCAGGCGCAGCCCCGCCCGCGCCGGGCTGAGCAGGCCATTGGGAGAGAGACGCCCCTCAGGCGTCATATAGAGGGAGCCGCCCGCGCGCAGCCAGGACACCGCCGCGCGCAACTGCTCACGCGCGGTCGCTATCATGCGCCGCTCCGCACGGCGGCGCCCCGGTCCGGTGAACAGGCTGGACCCGGTTGGAAGCTGTAACGCGGTGACGTAGCGCCAGCCGGTAAGCGCCGTGAGTGGAAGCGCCGCCAGCGCCTCGGGAGAGGAGCCCGACGCGACCGCCAGCGCCCGCAAGGTCTCCGGCGCGAGCAGCGCGCCAGCCGGCATATCGCCCTCCGCCGCCAGC
>JAKAIY010000173.1 GCA_021814145.1 Chloroflexota bacterium | reverse complement strand
AGTTGAGCGCCACGCGTTCAGCCGTCAGCAGCGCCCGCGCGTTCCCCTCAATGCGCATGAGCGTTTGCCCGCGCGCCACGCGGTCACCATCCTGCGCTACGCGCTCGATGCGCGCGTTTGGGTCCAGCTGCAGGAAGACCACCTCGGCCATTGGCAGGCCAGCGATCACGCCATCCGCCTTGGCGAAGACGCGGCCTGATGCGCGCGCGTCTGGCAAGATCGTGGCCTCGGTAGTCACATCACCACGCCCAACATCTTCCGCAAGCGCACGCCGCGCCAGCGCCGGGTCGAAGATTGGATCAAAGGTTGCGCGCTCAGGCATGGGCCACCTCCAGGGAGGTCTGCCCACCCGAGGAGGGAAGCGTGGGCCACAGCATGGTATGGCGACCATCGCGGCTGGTGTCGCGCTCAGGGAAGTCCACACGATAGTGGCCGCCGCGACTCTCGTCACGGTTCAATGCCGCCAGCGCTACGCCCTGCGCCACCAGGAGCATGTTGGCTGTCTCGGGGTCATATGGGCCGTCAGCCGCCAGCGCGCGCAACTCCTCCAGCGCGCTGGTGAGACCTTGCGCATCGCGTCGCAGCGATACCCGCTCCCACATGATGCGTTGGATCGCCGCGCGCGTCTCGTTCGCGATCGGGACGCTGAGCGCGGCGCGCGGCATGACAACGGACGAGACATCCACCCAGGGGCCAGTGAGCGCGGGGGTTACCGGCCAGTCGCGCTCCTTCGCCGTATCGTCAAGCGTTTGGGCGATCATCCGCGCGGCGCGACGCCCAAGAACCAGTCCCTCCAGCAGGGAGTTGCTCGCTAGCCTGTTGGCGCCGTGGACGCCAGTGCAGGAAACCTCGCCTACCGCGTAGAGCCCTGGGACTGTCGTGCGTCCCCAGATATCGGCGACAACCCCGCCCATGTAATAGTGCGCCGCCGGGGCGACGGGAATCAGGTCGGTCGCCAGATCAAGCCCGCGCGCCTTGCAGCCAGCGGTGATGCTGGGGAAGCGCTCGCGTGTCTCCTCGGCGGGCAGGTGGCGCAGATCGAGATAGACGGCAGGCGCGCCCTCAGCTAGCATTTCACTCAGGATGGCGCGCGCGACGACATCGCGCGGCGCCAGCTCAGCGTTCGGGTGGTAACGCGGCATAAAGCGCTCACCCTTGCTGTTGCGCAGGTACGCGCCCTCGCCGCGCACCGCCTCGGAGACGAGCAGCGGCTCGGCGTGTGGATCCTCGTCCACCAGAACTGTGGGATGGAACTGGCAGAACTCCAGATCCGCCAGCGCCGCGCCTGCGCGCCATGCCAGCGCCGCGCCGTCCGCTGTCGCGCCAGGGGGATTGGAGGTGCGCAGCCAGAGACGGCCAGCGCCACCATTGGCGAGCACAACGCCATGTGTGGCCAGCAAGCGTGTGACCTGGCCATCAATACGCGCCAGAACGCCCGCGCAGCGTTTGCCATCCATCAACAGATCCAGCGCGAGGGAACCCTCAAAAATATCCGTGTTGGGGCGGCTGCGGGCCGACGCCACCAGCGCGCGCTCAATCTCCGCGCCGGTGGCGTCACCATGGGCGTGTAGCACACGTCGGCGACTGTGCGCAGCCTCCAGAGCCAGGTCGTACCGTGTCGCCAGATCACGTAGTGGGTCCACTGGCGCGCTTGGCTTGGCCGCTTCTTGCTTGGATGCGTCGGGCTCAAGCTCGCGCTCGTCGAAATGCGTTCCACGGGCTACCAGCCAAGCGACCGACTCGCGGGCCTCAGATAGCATTACGCGAGCCGCCGTCTCGTCCACCAGCCCTGCTCCGGCGGTGATCGTGTCGCGCAGTTGCAGCTCAGGATCATCATCCAACCCGACTGGCGCGGCCAGACCACCTTGCGCGTAACGTGTGTTGCTCTCGCCCAGCGCCGCCTTGGTGAGCAGCGCGACATGCGCGCGCTCCGGCAGCGTTAGCAGCGTCGAAAGACCCGCGACGCCCCCACCAATGATAATGAGGTCGTAGCTCCGCTCTCTTCGCGTCGCATCCGCCGGCATACTCACGCCGGTCTCCTTTCACGCTCGCCATTGAGGCTGCTTCGCCCCAATAGCGCTCTTCGCTCTTCAGCGTGGTGTATCAACGCGCTCATTCACGAAGCCTGGCGGTCCACTACTCGCGTTTCACGCCCAGGTTTGTGTTTAGTGTACTTTGTACACTAACTCGTTTCGCCAGATTATACCACGCCGCCGACTCTACGCGCCAATATCTGCCAATACCTGTCAAAAACCCCCATCATTACTGGCGCCACACTCGTTATCAAGCGACGGACGCGATAGAATGCGCTTGATGATAGGCGTCGGACTTGTTGAGATATCCAAAGCAGGAGATTGAGATGGACGATACACAAACTGAGGAGCGAACATCCACAACCACGACGCCAGCCGAGGAGCCCCTCGCCATTTCCATCAATGACCGCGAGATGCCCTGTCCAATGTGTGGCGCCAGCATGCCCGATCTGAAGGGCGGCAAGGCAAGCATCTGCCCCAACTGTGGCTTCAAGGATAGCTGCTGCTTCTGAGCGAATGTTGTGAACGATTGCGCTTATGCGTGTGAAGTCGTGGTCGCGCGCCAGGCGCGACTGATGGCCGCTATGAGGGATCCATCCTGGTCAGGGGCGACAGTGCGTGGATCGAAGAGCGCCTGATCGCGCGCCACACGGGCCACTACGGGTGGGTCTCCCAGTCGCAGATTGCGCGCGAGCAGCGCGAGATCCATTCCATCAGTGGCCCCGCTGGCGGGAATGGCGCAGAGCGCCGTAGGCAGCGTTTCACCTGGAAGCGAGCCACCGCCAATGGTCGTTTCGCCCGCGATGACCTCCGCACTGACGCCTTCCGCTCTAAGCGCCATGACCCAACGCTGGGCGCGCGCGCGAATCGCTTCCAGTGGGGCGCTGATGGCCCGCCAGACAGGGAGTTCGCTCAGCGCTACGCCGTCCTGATAGGCCTGGAGCGTCGCCTCCAAAGCGGCGAGCGTGAGCTTGTCGCAGCGCATCGCCCGCATGAGCGGATGTCGCTCAATGCGCTCTAGCAGCGCGCGTTTCCCGGCGATAATCCCCGCCTGAGGCCCACCGAGCAGTTTGTCGCCTGAGAAGCAGGTGACGTCAACGCCAGCGCGAATGCAGTCTGCTATAGTGTCTTCATGCGCTAGCCCCCAGGACGAGGTGTCAAACATCGCGCCACTGCCAAGATCACGGATGAGCGGGATGTCGCGCTCGTGCGCAAGGGCGGCGAGGGCGGCAAGCTCTGGGGTTTGGGTGAATCCGATGATGCGGAAGTTGCTGGGATGCACGCTGAGAATCAGCGCGGTATCCGGTGTGATAGCGCCAGCGTAGTCGGAGAGCCTGACCCGATTGGTTGTCCCGACCTCAATGAGTCGGGCGCCGCTCTGGACCAGAATGTCTGGTACGCGAAACCCGCCGCCAATCTCCACTAACTCACCGCGAGAGACGATGACCTCGCGGCCCGTAGCAAGCGCGGCGAGCGTCACCAATGTCGCGGCGGCGTTGTTATTGACTACAAGCGCGTTCTCGGCCCCCGTCAACTCCCGCAGGAGGTCCCGTGTGTGTGTCTGGCGTGAGCCGCGCTCACCGGAATCGAGGTCAAGCTCGAGATTTGAGTAGCCCGCGGCGATTTCGACGATACGCTGGATGGCGCGTGAGCTGAGCGGCGCGCGGCCCAGGTTCGTATTGAGGATAGCCCCAGCGGCGTTAATGACGGGGCGGAGGCGGGGACGCGCGCGCTCACGCAAGAGTCTGAGCGCGTCAGTGAGAATCTCGGAATGGCTGGGCGTCAGGCCACCCGCACGGATAGTCGCGCGCGCGCGTGCGATCGCTGAGCGCGTGGCGGCGGTGAGCGCCATCGTTGGTGGCGTCACATCTCCCTGAGCGAGCAACCGGGCCGCAAGCTCCTGTCGCGTCTCTTCGACGGATGGCAATGCGCGAAGCCGTTCGGCCGTCACATCCATAGCGGCCGATTCGCGCCCCTGCTCAGTATTACGCCCGTTTGCTAGAGCCTGCGCTCGCGGCATCTTACGCCGTGACATATCTCGCCTCCAGAATCGCCGCACGCCCCTTGAAATCTGGCAAACGGCGATAATTGCGCGCTGGCGACTTACCGCGCCTTGGAGTACAATACTCGCGGAATAGCTAGTCCGGCTTGCCCATATGTACGCTCAGCGCACGATGGAGGATACCTCAATGGTGGAGATGTCGGTAGACAGTGTCCGCATCAGCGTTGAGAATAGCCAGCGGGTCGTGATTCTCAAAGATCGCGAAGGCGACAGATATTTGTTTATCTGGATCGCGACACCAGAGGCATACTCGATCGCTATGGAACTGCAAGGAGCGACGCCCCCGCGTCCGTTGACGCATGACCTGCTCAAGACCGTTATTCAGGAGCTAGGGGGCAAAGTCGAGAGTGTTGTCATCAGCGATCTGATTGATGACATCTATCATGCCCGGATCATTCTCGACGCCAACGGACGGCATGTTGAGGTGGATTCGCGCTCCAGTGACGCGATAGCGTTGGCTGTCCGTATGAAGGCTCCAATTTTTGTCTCGGATAAAGTCATGGAGTCAGGTAGCGTGAAACTGGTGGATGGCGACGAGCGCGGCGAACGTCACACCAGCGAATCAAAGAGCTCATCCGCTACCCAGCTGAACCTTGAAGTATATCGTGATTTCATCGAGAGTCTGGACATTCTGGACGAGCTCGACAAGTAGCGTCGCCCGAACCTCCGCGTTCAGGCGATGCGCCTGACGCGGCGCGCGGCCTTCTAAGGGGGCCTGAGTGCACGGCCAGGAAGAGAGCCTTCGTGAGCGATTCTCACGCCATCCGTGCGGCTCTTGTGGAGCCAGTCCACGTCGGGAAGATGTGATCATGCTGGCGCATCGCGCGTCACACTGGCTTGTGCTTGTAACGTGCTGGCGGTGCCAGCGTCGCGGTATCTTTATCGCTACTTTTCCGCGAGACGGGCATTCCCCAACTGGTCAGCAGCTTCCGCTGGACACGCAATGCTCTTCGTTCGATCTCTCGGTCGCGCCAGACGCTGACGCCGCGCTTACACCAACGTCGCTGCCCGCGCCTGAGAACCTTCCTGTTTCGCTTGGCGATGTGGATGCGATGCGTCGCTTCCTGCTCAGTTTCAATGGTGATTTCCGGGCGCTATTTGGTGGCGACGCCGGGTAGGAGCGTTTGCGCGGGTTGCGCCGGCATGTGACGCTTATGACTCCAGGATGTAGGTTTCCTCAACGCCGAGCGTCTGAAAGCCCAACTCGTGATAGAGATGTCGCGCTGGATTACCTTCTTTAACGTAGAGGCAATAGGCGTCTTGCCCTGCTTTTACTACGTCGTGGATCGCGTGGACAAGGGCTGCGGTCGCCACACCGCGCCGGCGAGCGGCATCGAGTGTATAGACACCCATGAGTGTTGGCACATCCTCCCATTGAGAGACGTACATTCCGCCAGCGAATTGATTTTCCAGCGTAGCGATGTAATAGCGATACCAGCCCATTTCCTGCTGCCGCCAGCGCTCATGCGCGCGCGCGGTAACAAGCGCGTCATCTGGATTCGGATCATCGTAGAATGAGCGGCGGCTGCCACGCTCATACGCCCACATGAGCGACCAAGTGGTGATAGGCGTTATTGAGACGGCGGGATTGACGCGCACGTCCAGATCTCCTTGCCGCGCCATCAAGATGAGACGCTCGTCGAGGACAAATCCGTGAGCGAGTAGCGCCTGCGGTAGCGCTTCCTCGCCTGTGCTGTTATGTGTTACGGCCCAGATTGTGCTTATTCCGCGCAAGCGGGAATAGCTTATGACGCGCCCGATCGCTTCATTTATGGCGTCAGGAGTCAGGCGCGCATTCGCAACCTGGAGGCGGGTTCCTTCCAGACGAAATTGCGCTGAGCCGAGAGGCGTCAGGTTGGGGCCCTGATCCGTATAGCGTAGCGCGCGCTGAGTCATGATGCGCCGCAGGATGTCATGAGCGGGAAAATTCCCACCACCTTTGTTCGCCGCGGTTAGCGCCATCCAGTTTGTCTCCCGTGGCTATCGTCACTCTCGCATCATGTTCATTTGGGCTCCGCGGGCGCTTCCTGGCGCTGGGGCTCCAGGAAACACGCGGGCAAAGACAGGCGCAGTGTAGAACAGCCGCTAGCGGGGACGCAAGGGGGCGACGCGAGATCGCGTGCGCAATGCGGGGTTACACGCCACCGGGGTCAGAACGCTATAATATATAGCCATGGCCATACCGCGATGGTCGCGCGTTGCGACATGGTGTCGCGGCCAGGCACGCTGGAGTGAGGATCATTTCGCATGCTGTTGCAGTTTCTGGGGAGTCTCGGCGCCATTGTGCTGGTGGACCTGGCGTTGAGCGGCGACAACGCGCTGATCATCGGCGCCGCGGCGTCGGGGCTGGAGCGCCGTCAGCGAACGCTGGCGATTATCGCTGGCGGTGGCTCCGCGATCGTCCTGCGCATCGCATTCGCGGCTGCGGCGACGTTCCTGCTCCTGGTTCCACTGCTGGAAGCCATCGGCGGTGTTATCCTGCTCATTATCGCTGTGCGACTGCTGCTTGGCCGGGAGGAGCGCGAAGGGAAAGGCGGCAATAACAGTAGCGGCAAGACGGCGAAAGCTCCCAAGCGCGCGACCTCGTTTGGCTCCGCCATGCTCACGATTCTGGTGGCGGATGTGACGATGAGCCTGGATAATATCCTGGCGGTAGGAGGCCTGGCGCGCGGCGATATACCACTACTGGCGATAGGATTGCTTATTAGCGTCGCATTGCTCCTTGTCGGTAGCGCTATTGTCGCGTCGCTCATTGGGCGGCTGCCCTGGCTGCTCGATCTGGCGGCGTTAGTGTTGGGGTGGACGGGGGGCTCGATGGTGTTTCATGACGGCCTCATCCACCCATACCTGAGCGGCCTGCCATTCGCGAGCTATCTGATACCTGCCATTGGCGCCGCGATTGTCCTGGCCATTGATTTCTTTATCCGGTGGAGGGTGCGGCGCGTGGGCGCCACCCGGCAGGAACCTGTTGGTCAGGAGCCATCCAGCCCCATCGAGACACGCGCTGACCGCTGAGCGCGTAGCGCGCCGGGTATGCGCAAGGTGGGCGCTCCAAAGCCGCCACTTTCTCCGCGAGCCTAGCGGCGAAGATAGTCGCTCAAACTCGCGAAATCGAGATCACGCACTGCGCCAATGCTATCAAGCGCAAGATCAGGCGCGGGGCTGGCTGTGGCCGCGGCGTAGTGCCCCTGGCGGATGTGAATCGTGACGAAGCGATCTGGGCGGCGAGCCTTTGTCTCGGCGAGAATACGCGCTTTGTCATCAATCATGACGTAAAATCTGGCCGGCCAGCGCTCCATAATGGCGTCCAGGCGCTCTTCTTTGTGGATGTACACCACCCATTGGTCATTAACAGCGCTGGCAAGCCCGCTCTGGATAATCTTGTGAGGCTGATAGACGGTATCGCCGTCGGAGACGATGACGATGG
>JAKAIY010000172.1 GCA_021814145.1 Chloroflexota bacterium | reverse complement strand
GGGGTGGGCATGGCGCGCCGCGTGAGAGGCGCGGCGGCGCTGGCGCGGGACGGCGCACGCGGGCGCCC
Source organism: Chloroflexota bacterium (assembly GCA_021814145.1). Lineage (GTDB taxonomy): Bacteria > Chloroflexota > Ktedonobacteria > Ktedonobacterales > JADMIN01 > JAKAIY01. Next base: position 7,462 of record JAKAIY010000172.1, on the reverse strand, counting down.
GTTGTCCCTGAGTCTCCCCGGCTGGCTTTCAACGCCGCTTCAGGAAAGCCGCCGGAGGAAGGAAGAATCGCGGTGAAAGCGCCATGACAGACGACGCAAGCGTCCACCCAGACACGCGAGAGCCGGGGCCATCTTCCTCCGCGACGGGCGAGGAAGGCCGGACGGGCGCCTTCACCATCCTGCTCCCGCTGGATGGGTCGGAGCGCGCGGCGCGCGCCATTCCCATCGCGGAAGACCTCTGCCGGCGGCTCGGCGGAGAGATCGCGCTTATCCGCGTCCTGCCGCTTACTCCGCTGCCCTTTTCGCTCTCCCCCGACTATCTCCCTCCCGAGATCTATCAGCAGATCGTCAACGACCAGGAGCGACTGGCGCGGGAGTATCTGGAGCATGTCGCCGCCGAGCTGCGCCAGCGCGGCATGCGCGTGCGGCTCTATACCGAGAACGGCGACCCGTCGGCGGCGATCCTGGACGCCATTCCCGCGCTGGGCGTCGCGATGGTGGTCATGACGACGCACGGGCGCACGGGCCTCGCGCGCTTCGCCCTGGGGAGCGTGGCTGACCGGGTTGTGCGCGGGGGTGGCGTTCCTGTGCTCCTCGTGCGCTCCTTCCCGCTTGCGGAGCGCCCGGCGGAGCCGCGGAGCGCCCTCGTCCCGCTGGATGGCTCACCGCTGGCCGAGTCGGCGCTCTTCACCAGCGCGCTCCAGCTTGCCGGCCCGGTCCTGCGCGAGATCACGCTGACGCGCGTGGTGGACCCGCGCGCTGGCCCTGAGGGACGCAGGGAGGCCGAGGCGTATCTTGACCAGACCCGGCTGCGGTTCGTCGAGCGCCTGGGGGGCCGCGAATGCGCCATCTCGACGCGCGTGGAGGTGGGCGCGCCCGCCGCGCGCATTCTGGCGTCCGCCCATGAGCGGGCGTCTGACCTGATCATCATGTCCACGCGCGGCGCGGGCGGCGTCGGGCGGCTGGCGCTCGGCAGCGTCACCGACAGCCTCCTGCGCGACGGCGATATGCCCATCCTGCTCGCCTGCCCGCCGAAAGGCGCGCCTGAGCGGCGGGACTGAGCCACAAGACTACAGGCGGGAGCGCGTATATGGCGATGATGGACAGAAGACGCAGGATCCGGCCCCTCTGGGCGCTGCTGCTCCTGCTGCTGCTGGCGCTGCCCGTTCTGCTGACGCTGATCTACCTGAACCTGGCCGGGCGCGTCTTCCTGCTGCTCGGCCTCTCGCCAATCGGCGCGCTGCTGCTGCTGGCCGTCTCGCTGATCGGCAGCCTGATCAACATCCCCATCACCCGCCGGCGCATCGTGGTGGTGGACCCGGAGCTGGCGGCCCTGCCCGAATGGGCGCGCCGCTGGGCGCCGGTCTTCCATTACTATCCGCCGATGGTCGCCGAGCAGGTCATCGCGATCAACGTCGGCGGCGCGCTGGTCCCAATCGCGTTCTCGGCCTATCTGCTGACGCTGCCCAGCACATCCTGGATCGCCGCGCTGATCGCCACAGCTATGATCGCCATCGTCGCCAAGGCGCTGGCGCGCCCGCTGACAGGCGTGGGGGTCGCCATGCCAGTCATCGTTCCGCTGCTGGTCACGGCGCTCACGGCGCGCCTGCTCATCATGGCGCTGGGCCTGCCCGCCGCGAGCGCCGCGCCAGTCGCCTATATCGCTGGCACGCTGGGCACGCTGATCGGCGCTGATCTGCTCAATCTGCCGCGCATCCTGCGTGGCTCGCTCGTGGAGGGCGTGGACGATGGCCCCGTCAGCGCGCTTGAGCTTGAGGCGAACGGCGCCCCCGGCGGGCGGCTGCCCAAAGGGCGGACCTATGTCGCGAGCATCGGCGGCGCGGGCGTCTTTGACGGCGTCTTTTTCACTGGCGTCATCGCCCCGCTGCTGGCGTCGCTGTGACGTGATCGGGAGGTGGTCATATGCGGCTCGCGTTCGTGGGTGACGTGATGCTGGGGCGGAATGTGAATGACGCGCTCCAGGCCCAGCCGCCGGAGTATCCCTGGGGCGATACCCTGCCCATCTTCCAGGCGGCGGACGCGCGGATCATCAACCTCGAATGCGCGCTGGCCGATGGCGGCGAGCCGTGGGCGCTCACGCCCAAAGTGTTCCATTTCCGCTCCGACGCGAAGAATATCGCTGTGCTGCGCGCGGCGGACATCAACATGGTCTCGCTCGCCAACAACCACGCGCTGGATTATGGCTATGACGCGCTGGATGAGACGCTGCGCATCCTCGACACGGCGGGCGTCGCGCGGGCTGGCGCGGGCCATGACCTCACCGCGGCGCGGCGGCCCGCCATCCTGACGGTGGGAGACGTGACCATCGGCATGCTCGCGTTCACGGATAACGAGCCGGCGTGGGCGGCGACGCCCGAGCGCGCCGGGGTCTTCTACGTTCCGGTGGACCTGGACGACGCGCGGGTGCGGGAGCTGCTGGACATCACGCGCCGGACGAAGACGGCGGTGGACGCGCTCATCGTGTCGGCGCACTGGGGCCCGAACTGGGGCTACCAGCCGCCGCCGGAGCACGTCCCGTTCGCCCGCGCGCTGATCGAGGCCGGGGCCGATGTGGTGTTCGGGCATTCGGGCCATGTGTTCCGTGGCGTGGAGTTCTACCACGGCCGCCCGATCCTCTACTGCGCCGGAAACTTCGTGGATGACTACGCGGTTGACCTGGTGGAGCGCAACGATGAGTCGGGGATCTTCACGCTGGAATGGGAAGCGGGCGCGGCGCGGGCCGTCCGCGTACACCCGACCACCATCGGGGACTGCCAGGCGCGGCTGGCGCGCGGGAGCGAGGCGGAGGCCATCGCGGGCAAGCTGCGGCGGCTGAGCGTGGCGCGCGGCGCGGCGGCGGAATGGGACGCGGCGGAGCGGTCGCTGCTCATCCGGCCAGGCGCGGATTGAGACAGCCCTGTGATTTCGCCGCGCTATGATTTCCACCAGGCGCTGGCGCGCGCCCGTCGCGGGGAGGGGGATGTCAACGTCGTCGGGCGCAGCAGGCGGGCGGTTGAAACCGCGCCTCAAGGCCTGGCGGCCACAACGCTCGGTTTCACCTGCCGCCTGCGCGGACGCCCCGCCTGCCGAAATCTGGACCCGCGTAGGCGGGTCTTGTGGCGGCGGAAGCCGCCTTCAGGCGCGGTTTCAACCGCCCGCCACATTGCCCCAGCGACGTTGGCGCTGATAGAGCGAAGGCGCATATGCGACAGATCAAGGAAAAGGCGCGCTCCGTTTTGGGCGTGATAGGGCTCGCGCCGCTCGTGGCCGTCCTGGGCCTGGCGGGCTGCGCGGTGGGCCCCGGCCCGTCTTCACAGGCGCCTGGCGCGCTCCCCGCCGCCGGCCAGACGTCATCCACCTCGCAGCAGGCCGTGCAGCGGGACATTAGCGCAGTGGCGGGCGCGACGCGAGTGGACGCCGCGAGCAACCAGATCCGCTATACGACGCGGGATGTCACGCTGGTCGTGGTTGGAGCGCCGCCGGGGCGTGAGGGGGAATACTGGCAGGTGGACGGGCGCGTGAACCCGACCGTGATTGTGCCAGCGGGCGCCAGGATGCGGGTCGAGGTCGTCAACGGCGATCCCGATATGCCGCATGGGTGGCTGCTGACCACCAGCGCGCCCCCATATGGCCGAATGCCGATGATGGGCGGGATGTATGGGGGCATGGCTACCTACGCCGTGGTCGCGCCGCTCCCGGCGACCGGGGGAAGCGCCGGCTGGCCCATGTCCACCCTGGATTTCACCGCTCCGGCGGCAGGGGTGTACTACTACATCTGCCAGGTCCCGGACCACGCTGAGGAAGGGATGTGGGGCAAGCTGATCGTCGAGTGAGGCGCGGCGCGCTCACCCCAGCGGCCAGCCGCCCGCCTCCTCGATCGCCTCATCCACCCGCTCCATCAGCGTCACCGTCTCCGCCAGCGCCGCCAGCGTCCGCTGGTAATGCTCGATATCGTCGTAGCTCAGCGCGCGCCCCTTGCGGTCCTTCAGCCACTTCTCGGCGACCTGATAGCCGCCGATGTGGAACGCCCACGTCTCCGGCGTGACCCCATCGAAATACTGCTCGCGGTTGATGGAGACACGGCCCTGGCGGATCGCTACGCCGTTTCGAACTGCAACACCTTTAATCCATCGGGATTGACACGCGCGCTGATCTGGAGGATCTCGACCCCAACAACCTGGCCACGCGCGTCAAAGTCCAGTATCACACCTGGCTGGACTTCCTCCGATTCCACAATATCGGTATCGTCCAACCGGAAATAGAGCGCGTCGCTTTCTCGATCCACTTTCAACTTCATATGCGCCTCCCAAGCCGCCGATCAAAAAACACGGTGATCACACGCATGGGTGTCGCCGTTGGATTGACGACGACGCGGAGAAAGCGCCCGCCATGTTCAGGGATCGCCTTGATGTAATGCGTCGTGCCGTCTGGCGGAGATTCGGTCCGCTCTGGCGCGGATACAGCGCGTGTCACCCATTCTTCCAGAATGTTACGCTCTCCCAAGACATCTCGCGCATGCTTTGAGTAGTGAATATCCGCCATGCCAGACATTCTCCCCCCGCGTTCCGCCATCCGTAGTGTACGCCATCGCGCTTGAACTCGCCAGCGACGCATGGCGCCTGTCGCAGCCGTTGCGCCCGTACCCTAGCCCGCGCAGGCGGGCTTCGCGGCGGAACGCCCTTAGACGCGGGTTCACCCGCCCGCCGTCCCCCGCGCTCCACTCACCCCAGCGGCCAGCCGCCCGCCTCCTCGATCGCCTCATCCACCCGCTCCATCAGCGTCGCCGTCTCCGCCAGCGCCGCCAGCGTCCGCTGGTAATGCTCGATGTCGTCGTAGCTCAGCGCGCGCCCCTTGCGGTCCTTCAGCCACTTCTCGGCGACCTGATAGCCGCCGATGTGGAACGCCCACGTCTCCGGCTCGACCCCGTCGAAATACTGCTCGCGGTTGATGGAGACCCGCCCGCGCCGTCCCTGCGCCGCGTCTGGCTCCACATAGCGGACCTGCTCCACGCGGTGATCGCCGGGAACCGGGAAGCTGGGCCGCCCCTCCGGCGCGCCGTCGGCTTCCAGCAGGTGCAGCGCCACCAGCCGGTCGCCCAGCGCCGCCAGATCGCGGAACAGCGCCACATTGCCCGTCAGCGGCACGCGCGGGAAGTCGCTCTTGAGGAAGTCGGCGTAGCGCGCGCGGTAGCTCGGCGCGTGGAAGATCGCGTAGATGTAGCTGAAGACATCCTCCGGCCCGAAGGTCGCCACCCGGTCGCCCCGGCCATCCGCTACCCAGCGCAGCCCCAGCCGCCCCGCCAGCTCCGCGACGAACCCCGGCGCCAGATTCGCCCGCCGCCCGCCCGGCGCGCTGGACGGCGCTTCCTCCGCGCCCCACAGGCCCGGCTTCGATGGGTCGGGGTAGAGGTAGAGTGGGAAGACCATGTTAATGTCATATGCGGCCATCGCTTTATGATCCAGAATGCGGTCTGTGACGAATGCGTCCCAGTCGTCACGAGTTTGCCGCGTTGTGATCAATCCCAGGTTATAGCCTGCTGTGAAGTGTCTCATCGTCTGCTTGACAGTTCTCCAAACTAGGGAGTCATGATAGAAAATCAGCCGGTTGTCAAACGGTCGATACATAATTGGTTTGATCAACGCTCCGAGATCGCGCTCGCCTCGAATAAGCTGTCTAGCTGCTGGAATGTCCCATCCCAACTTGAGAGGAATATCAAGCTCGCGACAAACAACCTCGTCAGAATCTTTAGAGTCTCTGAAATACTGTGCTCGTTTGATTAGCGGCTGGGGATCAAGATCGATTACAACACGGTCTCGCGCCGTCGTTACTCCGGGTCCAGATGTTGCCATCACATCAGATAGACTCCAGTCTCTCTCGTATTCCTCCCCGAGTTGCTCGTCACGCGGCACAAACCAATACATTGGCGTTTGCGGCGTAACCTCCGTCCATTCCGTGCTGGCGACATCCTGCTCGGTCAGCCAGTCGTACTTGCCCGCGCGCTCGCCGTAGAGGTCGGCGTGGTAGACGCGGGCGGAGCGGTCGCCGGTGGCCTGGCCGCGCCGCCGGATGAAGAGGCCGATGGCTACGCCCTGCTGGATGTCGAAGACGTTCTCATCCTTGCCACCTTCAGGTGTGCGCTCTTTCTTCTTGCTGTTGCCGTGCAGGTCCAGCACGTAAATCTCATCGAAAGCGCGCATCAGGCTCTGGCGCATGCCGCGAAACGTCGGGTTGTCCAGATAGCCGTGATTGGTGACGAAGGCCAGCACGCCATGCCCCGTCCGCTCGATGCGCCACTGCGCGAAGCGGATGAACTTCACGTAGTCATCGTTCAGCCACTTCGGGTTGCGCTCCCCCAGCGGCTGCCCGTCCACCTCGAAGTAGCTGGCGGTTGGCTTGCCTCTGCCGCTATCGAGCAGATCGCGGCCCTGGTTGTTGGTGCGGTCCTCGCCGCGCAGCAGCGAGGCGATCCACGGGCTCTTGTTGGCGGAGTGGCCGGAATACGGCGGATTGCCCAGCACCACCATCACCGGCCTGTCGCGCTTCACGTCATCGGCGGCGGTGGCCTCATCGGTGATGAACTGGCCCATCAGGATGCGCTCGCTCAGGTGCGCCGCCAGATCGAGCGTGTTGGTCAGATAGACGCCCAGCCGCTCATCGCCGCCGGGATGGACCGCCCAGCGGGCGCGGTCGGCTTCGGGCAGATCGAGCGCGGCGAGCTGCATCCCCAGCTTGAGGTGCGCCATAGCGTAGGGCGCCATCAGCAGCTCGAAGCCGAAGAGGCGCGGCAGCAGCCGCTCGCGCACGTAGCCCGGCCACGCCCCGGCGTCGCCCCGGTCGCGGAAGCGGTCGCGGATGTGGTTGACGGTGGCGTAGAGGAAGGTGCCGGTGCCGCAGGCGGGGTCGAGGATGGTGAGCGGCTGGCGGTCGCTCATGGGGCTGGTCGAGGCGCGGTCGCTGGCGAGGCCGTCGGGCAAGTCGAAGTCGCGCTTCAGCAGCGCGTCCACCGAGCGCACGATATACGACACCACCGGCTCCGGCGTGTAGTAGACGCCGCGCAGCTCGCGCAGCTTCGGGTCGTAGGCGGCGAGGAACGTCTCGTAGAAGTGGACGATGGGGTCTTCCGTGCGCGTCCGCTTGCCGAAGTCGCGCAGGATGGCGGCCATATCCGCCTCGGCCAGCAATTGCGCCAGATCGTCCACAAAGCCCACATACGGCGCGTCGTCCAGGTCCGGGCTTTCGATGACGCTGAACAGGTTGCGCAGGAACGGATTGGAGCGCGGAATCTCGCGCGCCGCGTCGCGCCGGGTGAAGGCCCGCGCCGGGCCGCTGTGATTGTAGCGCGCGGCGAACAGCCCATAGGCTAGCGTCTGCGCGAACATATCGGCGAACTCATCCGGCCCCAATTCCGGCAGCAGCGTCTTTCTGAACGTCTCCAGCAAATCCGCCAGCGCCGTCTGAGATC
>JAKAIY010000023.1 GCA_021814145.1 Chloroflexota bacterium | reverse complement strand
TGTCCGCGGCGCTGGCAAACGGCATCTCCGCAACAGCGTTGCGCCCCCCTATCCTTCGATGAGATTCATCCCCAGGCTCACCGACAAATGATAGCGAGAGGGCGCCTTTCATGTAGGTGTCCAGCGGTCACACCACTGGACACCTACATGGGTTGTTCTTTCTGCGCTTGCGGCCACTATGATTGAGGGATTAAGAGCGGCTTAGCTCAGCTCTCGCCGGACGATCGCCGCCCCCTCTACCATCGCCTGGAGCTTGCCGAAGGCGACATCGCGGGGAAGATACTTCATCCCACAGTCGGGCGCGGCGATCAGGCGCTCCGGCTCGACATAGCGCAGCGCTTCCCTGAGGCGGCCAGCGACTTCCTGCGCTGTCTCCACCCTCGTATCTCCCAGGTTCAGCACGCCGAGAATGATGGTCTTGCCGGGGAGCGCGCTCAGCGCGGAGAGATCCAGATTGGGTTGCGCCGTCTCGATGGAGATCTGCTGGACTACGCATTCGCTCAGCTCAGGCAGGAACGCATACTGTCCAGGCCGGTCGTGGACGATGGCGGCATAGCCGAAGCACATATGCAGGGCGGTCGTTCCCTGGACGCCTTCGAGCGCCCGGTTGATGACCTCGACGCCATAGGCGCGCGCTTTCTCGGCCCGGGCCTGGAGGTAGGGCTCGTCAATCTGCACCACATCGGCGCCCGCCGCGAACAGGTCCTTGATCTCCTCGTTGATGGCAGCGGCGAGGTCGAGCGCGAGCGCCCGGTCATCTGGATAGTAATCGTTCTGCGCTTGCTGCGCGACGGTGAACGGGCCTGGCACAGTAATCTTGATGCGCCGGTCGGTGTTGCGGCGAAGGAACTCCAGGTCGCGTACCTCTACCGGACGGGCGCGGCGAACTGGGCCGACGACCCGCGGCACCGGGTTGGGGTGCCCCGTGCGGTCGAGCGCCGTGCCGGGATGGTCAAGGTCGAGGCCTTCCAAGGCGGTGGCGAAGCGGTTGGAATAGCTCTCGCGGCGGATTTCGCCATCGGTGATGATGTCCACGCCGGCCCGCTCCATCTCCCGGATAGCGACCAGCGTCGCGTCGTCCTGGGCTTGTTCGAGGAAAGGCTCAGGGACGCGCCAGAGCTCGCGAACCCGGACGCGGGGAGGAAGCCGGCTGCGCAGGTTTTCGCGGTCCACGAGCCATTCCGGCTGGGGATAGCTGCCGACGACGGTAGTAGGGATGAGTTCAGCCACGGGTTCTCCTCTCTTGCTTACTCCGCGCGCCACCCCGGAGCGCGGAGTTCTCCGGCGCCTCTCATAATCCTGTAGTACTCGCGGAGCGAAGAGAGAGGCCGCGCATATCTCGCTGGAATCCAGTATCGCCGCAAGCTTTGGCGGCGTCAATGTGTTCCGGCGCTCTTATCCACCGGGCATGACCCGCGCCGGGCCACGCTCGGTGGACGCGCGGCCAGCGACAGCGCGTCCCGCCAGAGGCTCACAGAAAGCTCAGCCGCGAATCAGCGCGCGGAGCGCTGTCCCGCGCCAGAGCGTCCCGATAGGCCGTCCGTCAGTCGTCAGCGCCACCCCAACGTCGCTCTCATCCGCCGCGATCATACGCGCCAGCGCGTCGGCGACTGGGGTGTCGAGCGTGAACGTTTGCGCCGAACGATTGACGAGTGACGCGGTCGTAATAGGCTCGACTACGCGCTCGCTCTCGCCAGCCAGCGCGCCCATATGTGAGCGCGTCAGCAGGCGTGTCAGCCCCATCCGCCATGGCGTAGAGCGATCCTCTGACGGAAGCGCGCGTGTCAGCACACTGCGCTCGTCAATGATGCCGTCATAACGCCCTTCATCATCCACCACTAACACCAGCCCGTTGGCGGCGCGCGCGACAGCAGCCAGCGCTTCATCCACATGCGCGCTCCACTCAATGAGCGGTATGGAGCGGTCGAGCAGCGCTGAGACGGAACCCGCCGCCGCTTGCCCGTCCATCTCCGCGGGGAACGCCGCGGTGGGCGCCGACTCTGCGCTGGATGAAGCGCCACGGGGAGCCAGCGTGCGCACGATGTCACGCTCCGAGATAATGCCCAGCAGCCGCCGGTTCGCGTCCACCACAGGCGCGCGTGTCAGGCGGTTGCTAATCAGGAAGCGCGCGGCCAGGTGAAGGGGTGTTTCAGGCTGAATGGTTCGCATGCGGGTAATCATCGCCTCGCGCACCGCGCGCCCTTCGAGCAGACGCTCCATCGCGCGGCGTGCTTCCTCTGGGCTGCGCGTGGGCTCGCGGCGCTCGCTTAGGGCCGGGCGCAGACGGTGAACCAGTGTGGTGAGGGTGAGCAGCCCGATAAGCGCGCCCCGCTCGTCAGTCACGCTTACCAATCGCGCCTCACCATCGAGCAACAAAGCGAGCGCGTCAGTGAGCGGCGTATCAGGCTGCACAATGGCGCTAGCGGGCCGCATGACATCCGATACCTTCAGGTCGGATCCCGCCGAGCGAACCAGCATCACAGCGCAGCGGGCCTCTTCCATGACCTTGCGCGCCGTGCCGCCTGCCGTCGGGCTCCACGGGCGCTCATGCCCTGTCGCGCCGAGTATCAGCAGATCCACGTCACGCTCTTGAGCCATATGCGTGAGCGCATCGCTAACCGGGCCATCAACAGTGACCAACTCCAGAGAGACGCCAGCGCTGGCCGCGCGCGCCACGGCGCGCGCTTGGACCTGGGTCAGCAGCGACGGAGAGCGCGGCTGTGTCGCCTGAGCGGCTGTTCCCATTTCCGGCTTGACCATCACGCCGGACGCGCCCGCCTCCATAGCGCGTGTGGCCGCGCCGCTCTGCTCCACGACGCTGATGATGATGAGCGAGGCATGCGTGCGCGCAGCCAGGGCAAGCGCCGTATCGAACGCTTCCCAGCCAACTGGTGAGCCGTCCAGCCCAACCATCAGCGCGCCGAACCGTCCGTTCCACCCCTCACGCGCGCGTATCATCAGAACACTGCGTGGGGAGCGCAACAGGAGCTGGCTGGCGGTCCCTCCGATCTCGTCTTCCCAGGGGGCGGAATGGCCAGCGTGGCCGATCATCAGCAGATCGGCCTGCGAATCCGCGACGAATTGCAGCAACTGGCGCGCCTCGTGCCCTTCCAGCAGCGCGCTGCGCGCCGGGACGCCCAACCGCGCCGCCTGCTCCATCCAGCGGTCATGCAGCGCGCCATAGTATGCCTTAGCGGAGGCGTCCTCGCTAGAGGCCTCTTCACTCGTCGAGACATAATGTGGCTGTTCTTCAATGACCGAAGCGAAAATCACCTCTGAGCCAAACGCCCCACTCAGATTGAGCGCGGCCTCAGCCGCCGCATCCGCCGGTCGCGAGCCATCCAGCCCCACCACGATCCGCGTGAACATTCAGAAACACCTCTTCCAGCTTTTTTCTCGCTTCCGTTCGTGTTCTGTCCACATTCTCACAGCACACGCAGGAGAAGAATGAGCAGCACAATGCCAAAAATGTAGGCCAGGTACTGGTTGATGTCACCAGACTGAATAACCTTGACGCGTGTAGCGAGCGCGTCCACGGCGCGGCGCAATGGGCCGTATACCTCGCGGTCGAACGGCTTCGGGATCTCCTGCTCATAGGAAATGCGCCCACGCTGATGGCGGGCCGATGGCTCTATCAGCTCAGTCGTGGCGCGTGAGCGGTAGACAGGATTGAAGATCAGGCGCAGCGGATTGCTGAAAGCGACCCCACTATAGGTCATGCGCGCGGTGAAGCGCGAGATGCCCCCAGCCCAGACTGGCGCGCGCCGCGTGGCGCCGAGCGGCTGAATGGCGCGCCGCGCGACCCAGATCAGCGCCAGCAGCGCAATCTCAGCCAGAAAGAGGTACGTCGGCGAATCAATCGTCGAGAAAGCCGGAGCCGCGATGATAACCAGCCCGTTTCCGGGGATCAGGCCCCCAAAGAGGCCCCCTCCCAGGCCAACCAGCGGGGCATAGGGGCCGGGATGGCCGGTGAACAGCGGTGGCACCACAAGCCCATACACACTCTCACCCAGCAGCGGTGTGGTGACGCGATCGAGTCCAGCCAGCACGAGCGGGGCCGACACGCCCAGCGCCAGGCAGAGTAGCGCCAGCCAAACCATTCCCACACGCATAGTCCAGTCAACGCGATGAGCGCGCTCGGCCTCCACGCTGCGCGGCAGCCCAAGGAATGGGACACCCACAGCGCGCACAAACGCGGTCACGCCCAGGCCCGCCACGAGCGCCAGCACGGCCCCGCATATCGTCAGGATTACCCTGGCCAGCAAATCATTGACGGCAAAGCTCTGCAAGAGGCTTTCCAGCAGCATCCACTCGCTCACAAAGCCGTTGAACGGTGGCACAGCGCTAATGGCGAGAGCCCCGACGAGGAAGGCGCCGCTCACGAGTGGCAGGCGCCGGGCCAGGCCCCCAAGCCGGTCGAGAGCGACGCTGCCAGTGGCGTGCTCCACTGCGCCAGCGCCCAGGAATAACAGCCCCTTGAAGGTAGCGTGGTTGAGAACATGGTAGAGCGTGGCCATGCCGGCGATCGCGGCCAAAGCGGTGAGGCGCAGGCTGGCGAAGGTCAGCGTAGCGCCCAGGCCAACCAGAAGAATGCCTGAATGCTCGACGCTTGAATAGGCCAACAGCCGCTTCAGGTTATTCTGGACAAGGCTATACAATACGCCACCAAGCGCGGTCACCATGCCGAGAATGACGGCGACCAGCCCCCACCAGGCCGGGCCAACGCCCAGCAAATCAAGATCAAAGCGAAGTATGCCATAGAGCGCCAGCTCGATGATAATCGCTGAGAGCAGGCCACTGATCGGCCCCGGGGCTTGCGGATGAGCGTCCACAAGCCAGAACTGGAATGGCAGGATGCCGAGCTTGGCGCCAAATCCCACCAGCACCACCAGGAAAATGACGCTGCGAACAACGATTGGCAGTGTGGGGCCAGCGGCGTGGAGGTCGGCGAAGGCGAAAGAGCCAGCGGCGCCGTAGAGCGCCAGGAACGCCGCGATGACGCCCGTTGTTCCAGCCTCGCTGACCGCCAGCATGCGGAACATGGCGCTTGCCACCATGCGATCCGTATAGTGATAGGCGCCAACAAGATAGCTCAGGAAGGCCATGCTTTCCCAGGCGATCAGGAAAAGCACAGCGTCGCCCGCGCTCACAATAAGCATGAGCGAGGCGATCAGGAGACAGAGCAGCGCGCCATACGGCCCGAGCGCGGGAGTAGCGCCCTCATGCCCTCGATGCGCCGGGGTAGCGTGAGTGTCAGTGAAATAGCCAATGCTGAATATGGCTACCGGCGTAACGACAATGCCGATGACGAGCAGGAAGAAGGCGCCCAGCGGATCGAGCCGGATCAGCAAAAAACCAAACGGGAGCGCGCTGGGAATGTCCGCGACGGGCGCGGCAAAGCCACTGAGCGTCCCAACGCCTGCGATAACCGCCGCGATTCCCGCCGCCGCCGCGCAGATCGCGGCGGCGCGATAGGCCAGGCGCGCCCAGGGGAGTATAACGCCAAGCGCCACGCCAAGCCCGCAGAACGCGAGCGCCAGCCAGTATGCTACAGCCGCGGGCGAGCTCACGCTCGCCGCGGTGAACGTTGAGATGAGCGCATCCATGAATCAGCCTTTCTCCCCTTCTTCGTGTGTATTCTCTTTTCCAGCCGCGACTGGAATCTTTACAAGCTGTGGGGCGCGCGCATCCCGCGGGCCGGCCAGCCAGTCGCTCCGCTGGGAGACAGCCAGCCGATTGATGGCGGCCAGCAGGCCGTGGATCAGCGCCAGCGGTGTGGGCGGGCAACCAGGAATAAACGCATCCACAGGCAGGATGTCGCTCAGGCTGCCGCGCGTATATGCGCTGGCCGGGAATACGCCGCCGCCACACGCGCACGCGCCCGCCGCCACCACCAGCCGTGGATCAGGCATCGCGTCGTACGTCCGGCGCAGCGGCTCTTCCATAGCGCGCGTGATGGCGCCCGTGACAAGCAGCAGGTCGGCGTGTCGCGGCGAGGGCGTAAAGAAGAGTCCAAGCCGGTGGATATCGTAATATGGGCTGGTCAGCAGCTTGATCTCAGACTCACAGGCGTTGCATGATCCAGCGTCCACATGCCGGATGTGAAGTGACCGTCCGAAAAGCTGGTCCACACGCCGCCGGAATCGCTCCTCCGCGTGAGACAGTGCGGCGTCACCTGACGCGATGGGGAGATCGCGGCGCTGGCTCGCGCGCTGTACGCTCTGGTTCATTCCGCCGCTCCTTATTGATGGCTTTTAGGCCCGCCAGCGACCGGCGCTACCTGGGCGTCCAGCGCCAGGGCGGACTCAGCGCGCGTGGCAGGCTCGTCACCGGACGACATCACAAGCGCATCGTACGGGCAGGCGGCTACACAGAGCGCGCACCCAATACACCGCCCGGTATCGAGCGTCATCTTCACCGCCTTCGCGCTGGACTTCCGCGTGACGGTGATGGCGGCAGGCAGGCAGGCGCGGGCGCAGGCGTCGCAGCCCGCTGCGGCCTGACAGCGCTCCGCCACGAGCGCCGGATGTGACCTGACGCCAGCGGTCGCCTCAGCATCCACGCGCCTGGGATATGGAGTTGTCACCACCCCCGTGCGCACACCTTCAAGAATCCAGGCCAGTCGTGTGGCCATAGAGCGCTCCTCCGTTATCGTTTCTCGCCGTCCGCTCAGCGATCAACGCCCGCGAACGACAGGCCCCAGCTTTGCTCGATGACCGGAAAATCCGTCAGGATATTGCGCCCCGGCACGCAGAGCGGGAACGCCTGGGCGTTCGCGAAAGAGGCGGGCCTGGCGCGATAGCGCGCGACGCGCCCATCCGCGCCGAAGCGCGCCCAGTGCGTGCCCTCACCACGCGGTGATTCCACCCAGCCGAGCGCCGCGCCAGTCAGCGCGCCCTCCGCCAGGATGGGCGCCATATCCGTCGAATCCAGGCGCGCGGGCCCCGATGGCAGGCGGGTGATGGCCTGCTCGATCAGATGCAGCGATTGCGTTATTTCCGTCAGGCGCACCCGCGCGCGCGCCAGCGCGTCACCTCCGCGCTCTACCGGCGCGTCGAAGGCGAGATCATCGTAGGCGGCGTAGGGATGGTCGCGGCGCAGGTCACGGTTAACCCCGCTGGCGCGTCCATTGGGGCCTACCATGCCCATCGCCAGGGCTTCATCGGCTGGAAGAACGCCTGTGCCTTCCAGACGGTCCACATGCGAGGGCGAATCCATTAGCATGCGACCCAGCCGGCGCATGCGGGCGCGCATCGAGCCGACGAGCGTCTGAATGGCGCGCAACGCTTCCTCCGATGGGTCATATGCCACGCCGCCGGGCACGCACACGCCGAACAGGTAGCGGTGACCGGTCAGGCGCGCGTTGAGGCGCAGGACACGCTCTTTCAGAATTTCGAGCTGGGCCTGACCAACGACCAGGCCAGTCGCCTGGCAGAGGTCAGCATGATAGCCCAGGTGGTTATAGAGCCGCTCAAGCTCGGCGAAGATCACCCGCAGATACTGGGCGCGCGGCGGAACGGCGACACCCGCCGCGCGCTCGATGGCCTCACAGACCGCCAGCGCATGGGCGAAGCCGCTTGTGCCGGAGATGCGCTCCGCCAGCAGTGGCAGATGCGATGGGGCAAGCCCTTCCGCGCGTCGCTCAACGCCGCGATGCTTGTAGAAAAGCTTCAGGCGAATATCCACGATCTCTTCACCGGCTGTCCGCAGGGTGTAGTGGCCCGACTCGACGACACCCGAGCGAACGGGTCCAAGCGGATAGTCCACAATCCCCTCAGGAGCGGGGGCCAGCTCGGGCAGCTCATCGTCGGCCTCGAGAGCGGTTACGCGCGCCTCGCGCGCCGTTTCCGGGCTGGCGCCAGGCGCACGCCAGGGGCTCTGGCCAGCTGGCCACGCTGAAGGCAGGCGCAGGCGTTGGAGCGCGGGATGGCCCTCCGGTAGGACGCCAGCCTCATCCCAGAGCTCACGCTCATACCAGCCAGCGACCGGCAGCGCAGGGGTTAGCGCGGTATACGCGAGACGCCCGCTGGCAAGCGGCGCCGTCAGGAAGAGCCAGCGCCAGGCGCGCGCCTGGGGAACCGCCAGCAGCGCCCGTATGGTCATTCCATCGCCAGTCTCGGCGGGCTCGACAAAGAGATCGGTGAAATGCGCCCCTTGCTCGCGGATCAGGGTCAACGCCAGATCCGCGAGATCGCTCACGCGCGCCTGGATAGTGACTGGCGCGGTATCCGCCCGCATCGCGAGCGCGCCCGCGAGCGAGCGCTCTTCCGCGAGCCGCTGCCACTGCCCGGTCACCGTCGCGGCGCCATTTCTGTACTTTCCGTCAGGCGCGAAGCCCGCGCGCCTCAGCTCAGACGCTTCCGACGTCATTGTGTTCCTCCCAGCACAGCGGCCGCCTGATGAAGCAACGCGCTTAGCGGCGCGGGTGTCGCCAGGCCTAGCGCGATCACCAGCGTCACCGTGATTACCATCGCGGCGAGGCTGACGACACTGACCTCACCGCGTTTCGCCCCAGGCGTAGGCGGACCAAAGAGCATCACGTTCCAATGGCTGAGAAACGCGATAAAGATCGTCGCGATGAGTCCGAGCGTCACCAGGGCCGCGACGACCTGGCCCGATTGGAAGCCCGCGCCCAGAATCGTCATCTCACTGGCGAAGATCCCAAATGGTGGCGCGCCAGTGATCGCGAGACCCGCGATGACCAGCAACGGGCCTGTCACCGGCATCAGGCGCATCACCCCTGAGACACCGTTGATCCGCTTGGTCTCAAATTTGAGCAAAAGCTGGCCACTGGCAAAGAAGAGCAGCGTCTTGGTGATAGCGTGGTTGACCAGCTGATAGAGCGCGCCATAGACGCCCAGCGCTCCGCCGAACGCGACCCCCATCGCGATCAGGCCCATATGCTCAATGCTGGAATAGGCCAGTAGCCGCTTGTAGTCCCGCTGGCGCAGCATCAGGAGCGCCGCCGCTAAAAGCGAGAGCAGCCCAAACCCGAGCAGCAGTGTCGCCGTGTAGGCGCGCCCAAGGGAAGGAGTAGCGAGAGCGAAGTAACGCAGGATGGCGTAGAGCGCGGCGCTGAGCAGCACGCCAGAGAGCAACGCGCTGATCGGGCTGGGCGCCTCACTGTGGGCGTCCGGCAGCCAGGTATGCATTGGCGCAAGACCGGTCTTGGCGCCATACCCCACCGTGATGAACAGGAACGCCAGCCGCATCACATCAGGGTTGAGCCGGCTAGCGACCGGAGCCAGCTCCGACCAGTTCAGGTTGAACCCCGCGCCCAGGACGTGAATGCCCGCGTAGTAGGTCAGGACTGTGCCGAAAAGCGCGAGCGCGATGCCTACCGAGCCGACGATGACATATTTCCAGGCGGCTTCGAGTGATTCGGCGCTGCCATAGAAAGCGACAAGGAACACGGACGAGAGTGTCGTCGCCTCAATGGCGATCCACAGCACGCCGAGACTGTTAGAAAGCGGAACGGCCAGCATGCTCAAGACAAAGAGGTTGAAGAGGCCGTAATAGCGCCGGACCAGTTTCAGCCCGCCGCCACGCCAGGGGCGCTGCTCGCGCATGTCAACGCGCAAATAGCCGATGGAATAGAGCGCCGCGACGACGGCGACGAACGAGGTCAGCAGCGCGCTCAGACCGCTGAGAGCGTCGGCGTAGAGCCAGTCGCCCAGCTCGCTGGTATGGCCATGCGCGGTGATCGCCATTACGGCAATGACGCTCGCGACCAGCGCGACCAGCGCGCCCGCCAGCGTCGCCAGCTCCGCCACCCAGCGACTTGGAGCCAGCCATGCGACTGACGCGGCAATCAGCGGCGCGAGCAGAATAATCGTCAGCATTGCGTCGTGTTCCTCGATGACTTCAGCAATCGCATCGTTTTCATGAATCCTGGCTGTCGGGTATGACAGCGCCCGCTTCCCCTGTTGGCCTATCCTCGCAGCCGGCGTAGATCAGTCGTCTCGGCGCTCGTCAGCGTGCGGTGCAGGAGCGTCACCAGCAGCGTCAGGACAATTACCGCGACCAGCACGTCGAAGAGGATGCCGAACTCGACTAGCAACGGCATACCGAAAGCGATAGCCAGCGCGCCCGAAAACAACCCGTTCTCAATGGTCAGGAGCCCCACGACCTGCGCCACCACATGCCGGCGAACACTCAGGATGAACAGGCCAATCAACACCAGCGCCAGCGAAATCGCCAGCGGCGGCTGGTTGAAAAACGCGCCTGGCGCGATGACGGTCGGGGCGGAGAAGAAAGACAGCAGCGTGAGTAACAGCGCCACCACCAGCGAGAGCGATGTGTTGAGCAGCGGGCGAGACTCGCGCTGGCTGGGCAGATGCACAATTACCCGGCGCAGTTGGGCAGGAATAATGAAAACTTTGACAAGAACCGTCAGCGCGGCTACTATCATCAGCTCCCAGCGGCCAGCGCCAATGCCGACCGCGATCACCACCGCCGTGAGCGTCACCGACTGGGCTCGGTATGCCCACACATAGTCGCGTAGCCACCGCGAGCTGGCCACCGCGAATCCGCTGAGCAGCAGCGCCCCCGCGAGCAGGCCCAGAACCGTATTGAGCGCGCCGCCCATACCAAACGCGGCGCTGATTGCGCTCACGTCGCTCATTGTGAGTGTCACCAAACAAGTTCTCCACTAAACGTATCCGGGTTATGGCTCGCCAGCGCTCCGCGCGATGAGGTCGCGCGAGCGGCGCGGGCGTCATCCGTGGGGGATAATATAGCTGGCCAGCAGCGCCAGCCCCGCAAGACCCAGCGCGAAGCCCAGAAACTCGGGCACCCGGAAAAAGCGCCACTTGGCGACCGCTGACTCGATGATCACGATCAAAACGCAGATGATGAGCATCTTTACCAGCAACGAGCCAATCGCCAGCCCCAGCGCCCCTAGCAAGGCCACTCCACTCGCGCCCTCTGGGGCAAGGCCAAATGGCGTGCTGAGCACATTGAGCAGGATGGTCAGCAGAACGAAGAGGCGCATGGCGCCGCCCCACTCCATCAGCGCCAGGTCGGAACCTGAGTATTCGATCAGGCGCGAAGACTCAATCATGGAGAGCTCGAAGGACGTTGAAGGGTTGTCGAGTGGAATGCGGCCAGACTCCGCCAGGATAACGAGGAAGAGCGCCGCCGCCAGCAGCCAGTGTTCTGGGCTGAACAGGTACGCTGGTGAGGTGAGGGTCTGATTGACAATGAAGGGGATCGTCACATGCGCGATCAGCGTGACCGTGAAAAGGATGAGCAACACGACCGGCTCGGCGAAGAGCGAGACGACGCGCGCCCGGCTGCTCCCCATGCCACCAAAGGCGCTGCCAGTATCCATCGCGGCGATCGAAGTGAAGAAACCGCCCAGCGAGAGGATAAACCCGCCCGCCAGCATGTCACCCATGAACGCGTATGGCAGCGGATAGGCGGTGAGCACGGGGATCAGTGACGCCACGATAAGCGGCGTCATGAAGACCAGCGGCGGCGCCGCCCGGTAGATCCACGTCGCATGCTCGGAGATGACGCGCCCCTTGCGCAGCAGCTTCCAGTAATCATAGTACGGCTGCCAGATACTGGGGCCATGTTTTGATTGAATGATAGCCTTGAGCCGGTTGATAACGCCACGAAGCAGCGGAGCGCACAGCAGGGTCATGAGCACCGCAAGGAACTGAATTAACGCGGACTGCGCCACATTATTCCGCCTCTCTATACACGCAAGCGATCACAACGCTCGTCAAAGACGCTTTTGTGGTGAGGCGTTCAGTCCCCAAGCACGCCAAAGCCGCGCCACACGCGCGCCGATGCGTGTGTGGTGTGACCCCAGGGTGTTGGTTGAGGAAATCTGGGACGCGCGATGGCGTCCAGGAAGGAGGATCGCGAGGATGGATTTTAGGCTAGTAGCGACCTTCCGGCTCGCCACGCTCACATACACGCGCCGCCTACATTAACCTCTACCGCGGGTGGACCAAACGCCCACGAACTTTACGGTAGAGGCTATCAGCCTTGCGGCATTACGCGAGCCTCATCGCGATACGCGATGAATGGGAATACGCCTCCTGATAGGGAGACAATCACTCCAGCGGTTAAGAAAAACCAGCGAAATTTCCGCGCCATTCCTCAGATCATCGCCAGGAGCGACTTACGTTTTTAGAGTATATGGCTGGTGTAGAAGGTCTGTCAACACCCTGATACGATTGTCCAAGATCGTATCAACGCCTACCCCGTCAAGCTTCCGGCCAGCGCAGATTTAAAGCCCGCCCAGCCTTCAGAATCCGACCGCGCCCCGGCGCCGCCCCCACACACGCCTGGCGAGCCAGCGCCGCTCCATTGAGCGCATTTGCGGTCATGGAAGGTCGCGGGCTATCATGCTCTGGGAAAATTCTACTCCCTGCACATACAGCGCGCCGCGCGATTCCACACATTCCGGCATCACGCCGATTGGGTGATGAAGCTCACCCATCGTTCGCTCTTGCGAGAGCTGATGGCTTCTACCCGCGCTGGCCCTCCTCCAATCGGGGGAACGCCTAGCGTAGGAGAAGTCTTTTTGCTGGGTAGCGGACGGCGAGCAGGGCAGGCGCGTGGAATAACGGAATGAGGCGAGGACTATGAGGGAGTCCGAAATAACCGGCGCGGAGCCAGCGACGACGCCGCAAGTCGCACAGACAGCCTGGGTCGTGGTCATTGAGCCAGGTGGCTCGTGCAACCGCTATCGCTGGGATGACGCGCGTGGCGCGTTGACACTGGAGCGAGTCGAGCAGCCAGATGGAGAAGCCGAGGGACGTGGCGCCGATCTGGCGCGGCTGCCGCTGCTATCCTCCACGCCGGGCTCTTTGCCTGAGGATCCCTCGCTGGTCGCCGCTGGGCCAGGGCTGCTAGCGCTCACGCTCGCATCGCCCGCCAATCCGCGCGGAACATGGCTCGAGGCGCGCATTCTGGGCGCATTCCGTGTGGTAGAGGCGCGCGCCGGGCAAACTGGGGAATCAGAGGGCGCGCTGACGGACTATATCGCGCTGGCTGTGCCTGTCGCCGACCCCACGCTGGCGTCTGTCACCTCGGTTGAGACGCTGACGCCCGATCTGCGCGAGCGAGCGCATCGAGCGCTGCGCGCCATCGCGCCCGACGCTGACGCGCGTATCTCCCAGGGACTCTATCCGACTGAGGTTCCAACTGAGGCAACAGGCTCAGGCTGGCTGGGAAGCGCGGAGATCATGGCGCGCTTCCGCGCCGGGCGGGCGGAAGCGTCGCGCCTGGCGGCTGCGCGGCGGAAACAGGAGGCGGAGACACGTGTCGAGCGGCTGACCACCGACGCTGAAGCGGCGGGCGAGGCGCTGCTGCGACGGCTGGGGCGTGAAGCCGCCGCGGCTTCGACGGGAGCCACCACGGTCAGTCATGCCGGCGACAAGGACGGCGCGTGGCGCGGGCTGGTGGGTGTCAGCCCGGCGGAACTGCGGGCGCGCGGCGCGGCGGTGTATGGAGAGCCAGAGGACCTCTTGCGGTGGATGCCATCCCGGTTCGCGCGATACCTGGGCGAGTTGCTCTACGCTGATGAGCGCGCGCTCTATTTCGCCGCGGCGAACGGGCTGGAGTTGCGCGGATGGAGTGGAGAGGCGTCACTCACCACAACAGACATTGATATGGGATCCATGCGCCGCGCGGGTCGTGGCTGGCTGCCTGAGCGCCTGTTTGGTGGACGCGGAGCCCGTCGCCTGAATGATGGCCTGCTGCTCATTACCGATCGGCAGATCCTGTCGCTACGCGACTACGCCCCTGTGGATGGCGCTGGTATCCAGCTGGGCTTTCTGGCGCGGAACTGGCCGCTGGGACGGCTGGTCGCGGTGAGCGCGGCGCAGGCGGGCGTCACACTCGCGGAAGCGCTGCGCGCCTGGCCAGAGCGTGTGCTCGCACGACTCTGCCCGCCGCTACCCTTCGACGAGGTAACGGCGCCGCCAGAGCAGACAGCGCGACTGATTCTGGCGTTAGAAGGCCGGGCAGGCGTCCAATTGACCGGCATGGCGTTCCCGGCAGCGGCAGGCCACGCGATCGCCCGGGCGGAAACGCTGCTACATAGCTTCACGCCATTGCTGGGTGACGCGGGGCGCGGCGACTGGCGGCTGCGGCGAGTCCCCCAGGTCACCGTGTGGCGACCCTCAGAGAGCGAGGCGCGCGAGCTGGAAACGCTGGGTGGGCTGATCGGCTCTGCCGCCACGCAGGCGCTGGCGGAGGCCACGCAGCGCGCGCTGGCTCCTGACGAGCTGGTCCTGGCGCAAGGAAGAACTCCCCGGCGCGCGGGCGCGGGAGCCGACATCCCGGCGCTCCTGACGCTGACCCCGCGCCGCTTGCTCGTAGCTACAGCCCCGCCGCGAGGCCAAGCGAGCGTGGAGGAACTGCCGCTAGGCGAGCTGGCCTCGGTCGCGCTCAACTATTCCCTGATGGGCTCCTGGCTGGCCGTGACACGCCCTATCACGAGCTCGCCCACTGGCGCGGCGCCTTCCTGCGAGGAAACACGTGTCGCGTTTCCCAGCACGCTCATCGCTCCATTCCGGGCGCTGGGCAATCGCGTTCATACGCTGCTGGAAGCCGGGGTATCCCACAGCGCCACGCTGAGCGCGCGCCACCTATAGCGGGAGGCCCGCGTCGCGCTCACCCACAAGCGATACGAGCGCGCGCCGCCAGGCGGAATCCTCCTCGCTGGTGAGCAGACTGCGGCGCAGCGCCGCGCGCTTGAGCAGGTAGCTTCGCAGGTCGTCCGCCAGATCTTCCAGTCGCTGGATCTGCTCACGGAGCAGGGATATGGCGACTGGGGCGGGCGGCGCGCTCGCGGCGGCCAGCGCATCCCGCAGGTGGGGCAGGCAGAGCGCGCGCGCTGGCGTCGCCTCACCGGCGGGCAAAGCGCTCAATCTCGAAACCAGCTCCTCGACTTGCCGCGCGCGCGCCTCCTCGAGCGCATGACACGCGGGACAGTTCTCTGTTCGTGGCATGAGTCGCGCTACCTGTTCCGCGAGATCAGCCGCCAGATCGTGGGGCTGGCTGGCGGTTTGGTGGGCGCCATCGAGCGCGGCGCGCAGTTCCACCTCAAGCCGCGCGATCAACGGCGCGTAGCCCTCGCTAATCGTCTGGGGCGCGGCGATGCGCTCAAACTGCCAGGTGTGGTAGGCGCAGAACCCACTTGTCGCCGCGAACGCCTGTCGCGCCTCGTCGCTTGAGGCCAGCGCGTATTGCCAGCGCGTGAACAGCGCGAAGAGCGCGTCACTGAGCGCCGCGCAGATTGGGCAGCGCCCGGCGTGCGAGCTGGATGGCGCGTGTGTGGCGGAAGCCGGGCGCTCGGCGCTGGGCGCGGGCTGGTTTAGCGTCTCGACCACGGACGCGATCGTTGGGGTTTGAACGACGGCAGGCGCGGTGGCGCGCGGCGCCTCAGGCGTCGCGCTGGCGGACGCCAGCTCGGCGCGCAACGCGGCCACACGCTCGCGCAAGCGACTGATGTCACCAGAAGCATCGCGCTGGGCGGACGGGCTGGCCTGGGCAAGCGCACCGTCCAGATGATCCAGCGCGCGCGCCAAAAAGACGCGCCCCTGCTCGCGAGCCAGATAGTCCACCAGCGCGCGCTCCAGCGCGGGGATGCCGCTGCGCTGGAGCGCCTCGGTGTTATGCTGGCGCTGGGCGGCCAGGCCTAGCCGCGCCGAGACGGGATAGAGCGGGACATCGGTCACGCCCAGCGCCTGGCTGACATGCTCGCGAATAAAGCCCAGAATGCGCTCGCGCTCATCATCAGGCTCTCCGTTGAGCGCATCCACCTGATCCATCTTGTTGACTACCACAAACACCTCGCGCGCGAACGCGCGGATGGTTTCCAGGAACGCGATCTCCACCTCGCTCATGGGCGCCTCGACGCTCGTGACGAAGATGATCGCGTCGGCCTGTGGCAAGAAGGCGTGGGTAGTGGCGGTGGCGCTTTCGCTGGCCGAGCCGGCGCCGGGCGTATCCACAAAAAAGAGGCCGCGCCGCAGAAAGCGCGCGGGCAGCTCGACCCGCGCCTCGATAAGCCCCTTCTCGTTGTTGGGGTTGCCCTGCTCGGTCACATAATCCGCCAGCTCGCGCAGCGGGATCTCCTGCTCGATCGTCCAGCCAGTCCGTTGAAGCAGGGCACGCTCGCGCGAGCCATAGCGCAGCGTGGTAATCGCCGAAGTAAGCGGCAATAGCCCCGTCGGGAGAAGGTCGCGGCCCATCAGCGCGTTCATGAGTGAGCTCTTGCCACGCTTGAACTGTCCCACTACCACCAGGTTGAAGCGGTCTTCCGCCAGCTTGACGAGGAGATCGCGCAGCGCACGCTCCAGCTCGCTATTCGCTGGCTCCCCGCCCGCGCCACCCGCCCACCGCAACGCCTCACGCGCCACATCCGCTACCTCCTGCTTCAAGGTGATATAGGAGCGCAAGCCATAGGCGTCATCACGCTCATCCGTAACATATTCGTTCACTGACATACCCTCTGACGCCGTGCGCCAGTCCGCGGAGCGCTCACGCCACAGCGGCGGGAGTGATGCGGCGCCACGCGCGCAGGAAGAATGGGATCGCGGCCAGCTCCACAACAATGGAGAAAATGATAACCGCTGGGATAGAGACACCATAGAGCAGGCCAATGATGGCGCTGCCCAGGAACCAGAAAATACCATAGCCAGCGGTGAACAGCCCGTAGGCGGAGGCGCGCCGTTGCGCGGGAACTATGAGCCCGACCGCAGCGGGAATGATAGATTCGTGCACCCCCATCCCCAGGCCCCAGAGCGTCATGCCCATCAGCGCCGACCAGAAGCCACCCAGGAAGACCAACGGCGCGAAGAACGCCGAGACCGCCGTCAACGGAACCAGCACACGCAAGCCGAAGCGGTCGAAAAGCCGGCCAAAAAGCAGTGAACCAGCGCCACTGACTCCCATCGCCACGGCGTATAGCGCAGGCACCCAGGCGCCAGGAAAACTATTGGCTTGCTGGAAGTGGAACGCGATCAGCGGGAAGTCAGCGAACCCCATCGCAACGAGCGCCGCGCCCGCCAGATAGACCCAGAACACGCGCGGCAGCCCGCTGCTGGTGATTTCGGGCGGCGTGGTCTCCAGGTCTTCGGGCCGGGGATAGAGGAAGCGCGCGATCGCGAGAACGATGAGGGTGAGGGTCGCGGGGATCGCCAGCGTGGCGAAAGCCACCTGATAGTCACCCGGGCCGCCGTGCAGCGCCAGCACGGCGGCGACAACCAGCGGCCCGGCCAGCGCGCCGAACTGGTCAAGCGCCTGATGAATGCCGAAGACATGCCCGTAGCCGCCAACCTCCTTGGCGGCATGCGCAAGCAGCGTGTCGCGCGGGGGGTTGCGTGTCGCCCTGCCCATACGCTCGGTCATGATCAGCACAGCGGCGACCGGCCAGCTTCCTGCGAGCGCCATTAATGGCACAGAGATCATCTGGATGACGTAGCCAAAGATGATGATCGGCCAGAACTGGTGGGTGCGATCACTCAAGCGCCCAGAGACAAGACGCCAGCCATAGCCGAGCAGTTCGCCAAATCCAGTAACGATGCCGACCACCGCCGCGCTTGCGCCCAGAAGGCCCAGATATGGGCCCAGGATGCTGCGTGAGCCTTCGTGAGTAAGGTCAGAGAAGAGACTCATCACGCCGACGATCAGGACAAAGCTCAGCGCGCGTGAGCGTAGCGGGCGCCGTGTCCCCTTCAGGTCGGGGGACACCCGTCTGTCGCGCGTATCGCGCGTGTCCTCAGGGATGTCCGTCCGCTCCGCCATAGCTCGTGATCCTCCTGCGCATACGTGTAGATGCCGGTCGTGGCCGCCGCTGTCACCAGCGGGCCGCTTCTTGCCGCGACGGTCCGCGTAGCGGCTTTATCCCGGCGTTTGTGTGTGTGACCTAGACGCGCCCGCCAGTTGGAGCGCCGCCAGTGTCGCGTCCGCCTCGATCCCTCCGAACCACCGCGCGGCTTCACGCCAGGACGCGCGTTCCGCCGCGGTTATCGCCTCTTGCTGATCCTCGGAGCAGTGCGCGATGTAGCCCCGCAGCCGCTTACCGACCTCATTAGCATACCCCGCAAGACGCTGCGCCGTGCGGATGGTCGCGCTAGCGGGCAGCGCGCCACGCGCGGTGAGCGAAAGCGCGCGCCGGATGTGTGGCAGGCAATACATCTCTTCCCCTGTCTCCATCGGCGCTGCGCGCAACTGTTCGTCCTCTAGCCGACGCGTCAGCGCGCACAGCGGGCACAGCGCGTCGCGCTGTGTGGAATACGCGCTCCTGGTGTCCTGCCAGGGCGACTGCCAGTCCCCCTGGTCACTCTCAGGCTGGGGCGCGCTTGCCATGATCCAGCCATGCCACTCACAGAGTGTCGGCGCTACTGGCTGGGAGAACAGCTCAGCGGCCTGTCGCTCGACCTCGCCGGAAACAGACACGCAGACATCGCAGCGCGCGTCCGCGCTGGCGTCTTCCCAGCGCAGGCGGTCGCTTCCCAGTCCCCAAAAGTACGGGTTGCCGCCATAGAGCCGCCGCGCCAGTTCCGGCAGACGCTCATCCTCGGGCGTATGGCTGGACGCCACAAGCAACTCGATTGAGCCGCCAGTGACCCCATCAGCCTCCAGCCGCCGGATCTCCGCCATCACAGCGGCGCGGTGGGGCAGGCAGAGGCTGGCGCCGTGCGCATAACTCCGCCGGAACTCCGCCGAGAGACACAGCGAGCTGGCGAACGCGGTCACCTGCTCGCGCTCGACGCTCTGGCGGTCTTCACACGCGGGGCATGCCCCCGTCCGGCGCAGCGCCAGCGCCAGCCGGAACGCGTCCAGCCGTCCAGCGTGATAATGCCGTCCGTCCATGACGAGCGGAGCCACACGGGCGCGCAGGGTGTCCTCGTGAAGCATCGCGAAGCCTAGATGGCCCCAGGCCCACTTGTCACTTTCGATCAGCGCCAGCGCGACGGTGTGACGCCCGCAGAAGCCGAGCGAGCGGCGCACACGGTGATAGGTTGGCTCGTCCACCGCGCCGTCATTGACGTACCAGTTCAAGGTCTGCGATTCGGCTTGCCACACCGCGCGGCAAAGCGGGCAGCCGGGTCGTTCCATCGCCGCCAGAAGGCGTCCTTCCGCCAGCGAGTCGAGCGGTGGAACGCTGAGGCTGGAACGCTCGTCATGAGCGTGACTTGTGTGACTCACATAACTCATGCAAGACATCGCCTCCCGTTTCCGGCTAGAGGTGGCCGCCGCGCGACAGGCGCCACAGCCTCCCCAAATAGCGCCCCTGGCAGGAGCCACAGCTCCCCGCCGTGGGGGACTCAAGCACGGTGATCTGGCCGATCACCATCGGGTTCATACGCTCTATGCTCCACGAAGGCGGATCAACGTGGAGTTGGTGAACACGCGCCAGCCCCAGCGAGGGTTCTCGCGAGGGCGATGAACTCGCCGCGGGCGGAAATCCACAGGGCTGCCGCCGTATGGCTGGTAGGTTCCAGTCGCCTCGCGTGGCGTAGGCCCACGCCGCGAAAGCATGAAGGTCATGAGGAGCGTCGCTTTCGCTGTGCGCCGCCGCGTCGCGCTGGGAACTCGCCACGGAGCGCCAGGCGCCAGCGTCCCCACCAGCGCGCGAGATCCGGCCAGGCGCGCGAGGAGAGCGCGGGCGACGGCGCGTCGCCAGGAGCGCGGTCAGCGTGGCCAGCGAACCCGGAAGGGCTGGAAGACGCGCGCGCTGCCCGCAGGTAGGATTCCGCCGCCTCGACCACCTCCGAAGGAGCGCCGAGCGACGCGCTCCTGGAAGAGGAGGCGGGCAAAGGTCGCGCTTCTCGCGAAGGGCCGACGCCAGCGCAGCGGACACAGACCAGCTCCGCCGTATGAGCGGACATCTGGCTGAGCAGGCCCCCATGAGAGTGAGCCCGTCGCAGCTCATAGAGGTGCTCAAGGCATACGCCAGCGCCGCAGCGCCGGCAGACCGCTACCGCCGGAGTGGTTGACGCGCCCTCACGAGCGCACGAGTAACACTGCATGATGGAGTGTGTTCTCCAGAATTAACACGCCAGGCAAAATCGCGCTGGTGGCGCTTCGATATCAAGATGGCGGTTACAGCGCCGGCGTGGAGCCTTTGCCCACCCGCCAGTTTTCGCGCGCTGGAACGCTTGGACGTTTCCCTACCGCACACACCGCACAGCGTAGGGGAGAATTAAAACAGCTACAGTAGTGTCGGCGCATCCGATCTCCCGGGAGCCGGCCTACGTCGCGTCTCATCCGCGCTCACGCTGGCAACCCGCCAAGCGCGGCGGCAGCGAGACCAATAAGTGACATGCGGTTGGCGCCAGTCAGCAACCGGTCGCGCAGGCTTTCCAATTCTCTCTGAACGGTCGGCCCCAACGAGGCCCACGTAGACTCCGCCGGGCCAAAACGCAACAGTGATCGCAGGTGCGGCGCGCAGAAACGCAGGTTCGCGTGACCAAGCTCCCAGACAAGGCGCGCGGTCACCGTCTCGGAGAGCGGCGCGCCACCAGCGGCGCGATGCAGGCCCTCGATCCGCGCCAGTTCCCAGGCGTGGAGAATCGCGCACGCCGGGCAGTCATGATCGCTCGTCCGCGCGCGCAGGATTCCCGGCGTGTCATGCGCGAGCGCCTCTGCGATCAGCGACGCTGGCTCTTCGGGCGCTTTCCCAACGACCTCAGCGCGCTGAACGGGCGAGCGCGACAGCGCGGTATGACGCGCGCAGAGCATGCTGACATCCACCGAGGCGGTGGCCTTGCCCAGATCCTCTGACTGGTTGTCAGAGGCGGCGGTTTCCCCACCGGTGGGTTGGGTCACCAGCGCGGCGATAAGCGCGCGCTCATGCTCCAGCCGCGCAACGCACAGCGGGCACAGCTCATTGGTGAAAGGTGGCTCATCGCGCTCGCGCAGTAGCCGCCGGATAAACGCGAGATCCAGCGATGGGGCGCCGGGCGAGAGCCACCAGCGAGCTTGCGCGGCGTTCGCGGCCTGGGCGCGCGTGCGCTCGTCCATTCGCTGGACGCGATGTGAGCCACAGATTTGCGCTTCCACTGTCGCGCGCGTGTCGGGAGACTGCTCCGCCAGCCAGCGCTCTAACGCGGCGCCAGCGCCATCGCGCTCGCTGGCCCGCGCCGTCTGCGCGCAGAGCGGGCAGTCAGGACGCGAGGCGAACCAGCCTGGTTCCAGGGCTCGGGGGCGCTGGAACCAGCGCGCGGCGCTGGACCGCTCCAGCCGTTCCAGCCGCGTCATGGCGAGCCGCACGTTACTCAGGAGGTGCTCAAGGGCGTGCGCATACAACGCGCTCAGGTCGTTCAGGCCAGCTGTCTCATTCGTCCCGTTTGCCGCCTGGCCGCGAAGCGCGGTGAGCGCCACCCGCCACGTATGCGACGGGCAGAGCACGACGCCTGGCGCGTCATGCGCGCGCGGTCCACGCGACACGAGCCAGCGCGACGCGAGCATGTCATCATGCGCGTAATCGAGCGCGCACTGCGGGCAGGAGCCCGCGCGGACGGCGGCGATTAACGCTTCGGCTGACGCTTCGGAGCCCGCGGCCGTTCCCCACTCCACTGGCGCGTCATGGAGTCGCGTCCACATATCAGCCCCCCTCCAGATACCTCAAACATCACCGATTTCTCTCCGCCGCGTCTGTCGCGTCTGTCGCGTCTGTCGCGTCTGTCGCGTCTGTCGCGTCTGTCACATTTGCCGTGTCTGTTGTGTCTGTCGTGTCTGTCACATCCGGCGAGTCCGCTGGGGGACGCCAGGGTGAAGGACCAGCGAACCGCTCGACAGCGCGCAGCCAGGCTGTCTGCTCGGCGCCGCGCGGTTCATCATGATAGCGAAAGTCCGCTTTGTGGAAGAACGCGGCGAAGTCGTCTAGCAAGACATTCAGCCGGCGACGCATATCCGCGAGCAGCGCCCGCGCCAACTCCTCTGAGGGGTCGGCGGCGAGCGTCTGCCGCAGATGAGGCAGGCACAGGCCATCCGACTGCTCGTAACGCGCCCAGAGCTCTGGAGCGGCTAGCGTCTCGATAAGACGATGCGTGGCCATGCGCTCTTCGAGCGTCACCCGCTCGCAGATCAGGCAGTCGCGCTGCCCCTGGATCGCGGATCCGGAGCGCGCGGGCCGCCGTAGAGGGAGCCACTTCCCTATCCCCTTGAGCGCGCGCGCCACACGGCCAGCCCCTGTCCACCGCCCACGCGGGCGAGACAGGGCCGCCTCGGCGTCCGCCAGCGCGCGCGCCTCAGAGCTAGCGAAGTTCTCGCAGAGATTGCTGGCGCCAAAGGCGTGGCTGGTAGACTCAGTCACCGCGCGCCACCAGTGCGCGCGGCACATGCCGCCACCAGCCGCGAGGCGCGCGCGCACCTCCCAGTCGCTATAGCCCTCAATCCAGAGGAACTTGATGGCGCGCGCTTCGGCCTCCTCGCGCACGGCGCAGAGCGGACAGCCAGGACGCGCGATCAGGCGGGCGGTTTTCGCCTGGTCGGGCGTGTGATCAGCCATCTGCGCCGCCAGTGTGTCTGGCGAAGCGTAGCCAGTCGTCGCTTCCGTCGCGCGCTTTCCCTTTGCGTGCGTCATGTGAGTCATGCGGGTCATGATGCGCCGCCTCCTCTCATGGTAGATGCGCGCGGGATGTCGGGCCGGAGCTTTATGAACGCAACGTGGCTACTAGGCGTTGCGGATACAGCAGCAAATCGAGCGCGTCATTGATCGAGCGGGCAAGCGTGTCCGCCGCCACAACCGCGCGCGGGCTGGAGCCCTCGACGCCCAGGACAACGATGCTCAACCTGGCCAGCTCAAACATCGGGATGTCGTTTACGCCATTACCAACCGAGATGACGCTCTGGGGGCCAAGCTCACGCACGTAAGTGGCCTTTTCCTTTCCCGCGCTGATCCGCTTCCACAGGGGAGCGGGCACATTCGCGGCGACGGCGGCCGTGCGCAGCTGGCTCATGATGTTGTCAAGAGTTCCAAAGGTGTCAGCGGTGAGCAAGTGGACGCGCAGATGACGCGCAAGCTCCGTCAGGCGTCCCACGACCCCCTCGATCAGCAAGCCATCTTCTGACATCGTGCCGTTAACGTCGCAGACCAGATGCTCCAGGTTAAGCTCGGCGCTGGCTTCATCGCCTGGAATAACGATGCGCAGCATGTTTCCATCCGTTCTTGATACAAGCAGTTCATCGCCGGCGACACATCATGTCGCTTCATGCCATGGTGTATTCCAGAAGCAGCAGTTCGCTGGCGATTTCTTCACAG
The DNA here is from genome assembly GCA_021814145.1 of Chloroflexota bacterium. Lineage (GTDB taxonomy): Bacteria > Chloroflexota > Ktedonobacteria > Ktedonobacterales > JADMIN01 > JAKAIY01. Next base: position 10,514 of record JAKAIY010000023.1, on the reverse strand, counting down.
CGATCAGTGAGCGACTCGAGCGCGTTGAGCAGATGGAACCGCCGGGTATGCTCGGGAGTCCATACGCCTCGCCCACGCCTCGAGCTACCCGTGGACGACCCCACGCGCTCAGCCGCCTTGAGGCCGAAGAGGGCGTTCACAGCGCCGCGATACATGACGTCAGCCTGGTTCTCCAACTCACTGATGTAGGCGCAGAGATGCTCGGTCGAGCCCAGACCGCGCTCATTGTAGATCAGGTCAGTGACCTTCACGAGCTGACGCGCGGCCTGAGAGGCGCGCTCGACCAGTGGCTCGGCGGCGGGAGGAAGTGGAACCGTGTCATCGCCGAGCAACAGACACGCCGCTCCAAGGGCGTCGAAAGCGCGACGGTAAGCGTGCGCTAACCGTGAGAGCGGGCTCTCTAGCGTTTCCGGCGTGGCGCGCATCGCCTCGGCGGTAGCCTCACGCTCGCAGCTCGACGCCTCAGCCTGGCCTATCTGCGCCGCGTGGAGCGCGGCGTCATAGGGTGGGCTGGCCCCTGGGCTGGAGGGGTGCGCGAGGCTGACCACGACGGCAAGCAGCGCCATGAGGGATTTGTCCAGGAGCCGCGCCAGCGCGAGCGGCGGCAGATCCTGTGACTGATTGTCGCGTGGATCGGGAAACTTCCGGGAATGTTTGACGGAAGGCGCATTGGCCCCCGTCTCATTTGGCCGCCGCATTGCTGCTATCCTCTCGATTACACGGAGCGTCACGAGCCGCGTGGTATCTGCGTGCGCCGCTCAGACCATCGAGTGGCCTGAAAGGTTGAGAGGAAGCCAGTGGAGTGATACACAACAATAGCCCCCACAACGCGGCATCGTGACATCATCGCATCTGCCGTGTGTAGAAGCCATCAGCCGTGCATGTGTATGAATGCGGCAATCTTCGGGCGAGCTTCATCGCCAGTGCGTTCGGGTGTATGTATCTGAAACACACCCCGCGCACTTCTTCCAATTCGTAGCATAGCACGGCGGGGCATGGCGCGGCAAGGTCGCAGACCACATTGACGGCTGGGCGCGGCGCGTGCTAGTGTTCACAGCGTCAGGGCTGATCCACGCTGGTGATGAAGCTCGCTAGCGCTGGGTTTTTCACAGAACAAATAGCGCCGCTTGTAGTGGCTGATGGCTTCTACCGCGCGCGATGGCGCGCTGGTGGGGCCTTTTTCTATATGGGGGAGAAAGCGCCGTGCGACGGACAGGCGCGTAAGAGAGTTGGCGAAGACAGGAGCAGGGCGATGACGGACGATGCGGCGCGGCAAGCGCGAGACTCGCAGGATCCGGAAAATACGGATGGGGAGCCGCCGGCGTTGACGCTCGGACAGATGGGAGCGATCCGCGCGCTGCTCGGGCAGGTCGCGCGGGTCATGGAGCGCTACGAGATCGCGCGGGGCGCGCCGCTGGAAGAGCGGCTGTCGTATGTCGTTGGGGATGAGCCGCTCACCGGAACGGAACGCCAGCAGCTTGATCCGCTGATGCTGGAGCTGACACGCGCGTCCAACGCGCTGGCGCGTCGCGCCGTGGTGGCGCCTCTGCGGCGTGACATACGGGCGACGCTGCGAGGCGAGTTCACGGTGCTGTGGAGCGATGCGGAAGACACAGCCGTCCGGCGGCTGGGCGCGTATGGACCAGTCTCGGCGGAGGCGCGGGAAGCGCTAGGCCCCGCGATCTCACGACTGATCCACGCCACTGAGGCGCTGCTGGCAGCCGGCGCGCAAACGCCTTCACCGCCGCGCGCGGCTGACGCCTCATGATAGAGGCCCGCGACATACGCCGCTGGCTCGCCATCGCGATTCCGCCGGGCGGAAAACAACCGGATAGCGGAGGTCTGCGTCCACAGTGGCGCACGCGCTATCCCGCGATGGCGACAGGCGTTTATAATGGCATTTTCGGCGCGGCATGTGAACATGCGCGCCATTGAGCGACGACACTGGGATAATGGCGCGCCTCCGAGCGTGACTGGAGCCGGGCTGAGCGCGCCTGGCGTCCGTGGTATGCCGCTGCGCGCCGCCATCCCAAGGCGTTTTCCGACATCCGCACAGGAGTCTCGCTGTCGCGGATCATGGCGCCCGCATCCAGACAGGCGAACAGGTTCGCGTGGAGACCGCTTGCCCGCGTTTGGTGTCAGGAGGTGAGCTCTTCCATGCGCTTCTACAGCATCCTCTTCGACCAGCCAGAGGGCGTCGCCACGTGCGCGAGCGAGGCGCCTGAGCACTTTACTGACCTACACCTTGACCGGGTGTTCGACGCGATTACCGCTGGCCGCGAGAGCGACCTCAAACCATTCTTCTATACTCCGCTGCATGACCTTGAAGCCGTGCGGTATCGTCATGAGGTCCTGCGCGATCTTGAGAACGCGGACGTGCTCACGGGCGTCGTCACGTTCACCCAGCGGATGAGGCGCATGCGCCAGCAGCTCGCCCAGGTGGCGAAACTTCACTATCAGTACCAGAAGGAACGCTGGTTCCTGGACGCTGTGGAAACCTATTGCGAGGCCGTCAGCGCGCTCAGCGAGACACTCGCGCGACTTGACACGCGCTCACGCGGCTTACAGGCGTTCCGCGAATATCTCGCCTCCTATAGCGCGTCCGAAGGCTTCCGGGCGCTAGTAGCGGAAACACAAACGCTTCATGACGATCTCGCGCGTGTTCAGTACTGCGTCCAGATCCAGGGAAACCGGGTCACGGTGAGCCCATACGCCGATGAGGCTGATTATAGCGCGGAAGTGGAGGCGACATTCGCCAAATTCAAACAGGGCGCCGTGAAAGACTATCGGGTCAGGTTCGCTGACTGGCCAGAGATGAACCATGTTGAAGCGCGCGCGCTGGAGTTCGTGGCGCGGCTCAATCCCGACGTTTTCAAGGCGCTGGACCAGTTCAGCGCCGATCATCGTGACTATCTCGACGGGACGATTGTCGCGTTCGACCGCGAGGTGCAGTTCTATCTCGCGTATCTCGAGTTCATCCAGCGGTTCAAGTCAGAGGGACTGCCATTCTGCTACCCGCAGGTCTCCACGCGCTCAAAAGCCATTTCCGCGCAGGACACGTTTGACCTTGCGCTCGCCAGTACGCTTGTTCCCAACAAGTCGCCCGTCGTGCGCAACGCCTTCTTTCTTCAGGACCAGGAGCGCATCTTCGTAGTTTCCGGCCCTAACCAGGGGGGCAAGAGCACGTTCGCGCGCACGTTTGGCCAGCTGCACTACCTCGCCAGCCTCGGCTTGCCCGTTCCGGGAAGCGAGGCGAAACTCTTTCTTCCCGATCAGATATACACGCACTTCGAGCGGGAGGAAGACCTGACGACCTTGCGGGGAAAGCTGGAAGACGAGCTGCTCAGGATGCACGATATCCTGGAACAGGCCACGAGCGGCAGCATCATCATTATGAACGAGAGTTTCGCCTCAACCACGCTCGACGATGCGCGCTTTCTCGGCGAGCAGGTGTTGCGGCAGATCATCGCGCTGGACGCGCTGGCCGTCTACGTGACGTTCGTTGATGAGCTGACCTCGCTCAGCGACAGTATCGTCAGCATGGTCAGCACGGTGATTCCTGATAACCCCGCGGAGCGCACCTACAGGATTATCAGGCAGCCCGCTGACGGACTCGCCTACGCCGCGGCGATCGCCGAGAAGTATGGTCTTACCTATGAATCGCTAAGCCAGCGCATCGCCAGGAGGTCCATCGCCAGATGAAAGCCTTCCTCATGCATCGAGATCAGGACTTCGATCTGGAGCGGCAACTGCCACCGAACGAGCAGACGCTCACGCAAGACCTCGAGCTGAACACCCTGTTCAACGCCATGGCGATGGGAGACCAGTACCTCTTCGACATCGCCAGAAAGGCGGTTCTTGCGAGCTTGAGCGACCCAGAGGCGATCACCTATCGCCAGCAGGCGCTCGCTGACTGTCTCGAGCAGCCTGCGACGGTGCGGCAGATCTACGATATCGCGGTGGACGCGATCCAGGCTGAGCGCAAGGTCTGGGGCTCCTGGGCGAAATCGCCAGATTCAGTTCTCTACCGATCCGTCCAGGTGCTGGAGCTCCTGGTAGACACTCTCAAGCGTCTGCGGGCAAGCGCGGAAAACGCGGCGGGGAAATTCCACTCGGAGGCGTTCACCCGCCTCTTCGCGATGCTTGCGGACGAACTGGACGACGAGTACTTCGAGGCGATTGAAGCGCATCTGCGCGAGCTCAAGTTCCCCAACGGCGTGCTGATCAGCGCCGAACTGGGCGAGGGCGCCAAGGGCGTGAACCACGTGCTCCGGCGTGCGCGCAAACAGCGCTGGATCGAACGAGTCACGCCTTTCGCGCCGAGCGGACGCTCTGGCTTCACGTTCTTTATCGCTGAGCGGGATGAAAGCGGCTTCCAGGCGCTGGAGGAAATGCGCGGGAAAGGGATCAATCTCGTCGCCAATGCGCTCGCCCAATCAACAGACCATATCGTCAGCTTCTTTAAGATGCTGCGGGCCGAGCTCGCCTTCTATATCGGCTGCCTGAACCTGCACGCGCGACTGCGCAAGCTTGGTGAGCCAGTGTGCACGCCTGACGCGCGCGCAGCGGATACCCGGACCCTTTCCGCCCAGGGACTCTATGATGTCTGCCTCGCGCTCCAGCTTGACGCGCGCGTCATGGGCAATGCGATGAACGCTGACCGCAAGCCTCTCGTCATCATCACGGGCGCCAATCAAGGGGGAAAGTCCACATTCCTGCGCAGCGTCGGCTTGGCGTACCTGATGACGCAGTGTGGCATGTTCGCGCCTGCTGAGGCCTTTCACGCCAGCGTATGCGACAGGATTTTTACCCATTACAAACGCGAGGAAGACCGCAGGATGCAGAGCGGGAAGCTCGACGAAGAGCTGAGCAGAATGAGCGATATCGCCGACATGATCGCGCCGAACGATATCCTGCTGTGCAACGAGTCATTCGCCGCGACCAACGAGCGGGAAGGATCGGAAATCGCGCGGCAGGTCATCGAGGCGATGATACAGGCCGGCGTCCGGGTCTTCTTCGTTACGCATCTCTATGACCTTGCCCACGGATTCTACCGCCGGGAGCGCGACACCACGCTCTTCCTCCGCGCTGAGCGACAGCCTGATGGCCGGCGCACGTTCCAGCTGGTTGAAGGCGAGCCGCTGCCAACAAGCTATGGCGAGGACGTCTATGCGCGCATCTTCCATCCCGAGCCTCATCCCGCCCGCTGATCCCTTCTGATGGGATGGAAGATGCGCGGACGCGCTGGCAACGTTTCATCCGATGTGGAGCGCGCCCAGCAGCGGCATGACGCCGCCCGCATAGACCGCGAACGCGCAGGTGAGAAGCACGATGAAACCAACCAGCGCGGCGTACCAGCCACGCAAGCGATAGGGCGGGGGCAGAGCGCGGCGCGCCAGCGCATAGAGGAACCCCAGCACGATCGGCAGCAGCAGCGCATTCATCACCTCGACCGCTATAGTCAGGCTGATGAGATCATCGTCCATAATGACCAGGAGCGCGCCAGCCGCGAGCAGCCCCGTATAGATCCCGTAAAACCAGGGGGCCTCGCGCGGACGCGCCGACAGCGAGTGGCTGCACCCCAGCGTCTCGCCCAGCGCCCACGCCGCCGTCAGCGAGACAACAATCGCCGAAACCAGCGCCGCGCCTGTCATCCCAACAGCGAAGAAACCCACGCCAACAACATGGCCAAGATAGGGCTCGAGCGAGCGCGCGATGCCCTGGACGCTGTCCAGTGTCGCCGTCGCTGGCGAGCCGCTCAGCGTCGCCGCCGTAGCGATGAGCGCCGCCGCCATCACTATCTGCGTCAGCACAGCGCCCCACGCGGTATCGTAGCGCGCGGCGCGCAAATCGGGTTTCTTCAGTCCCTTGTCAACGACTGCGGACTGCTGATAGAAGATCATCCACGGCATAATGACCGCCCCGATGTTCGCCGCCGCGAGCGCGAGGAAGCTGGTATTGCCGAGCGGCAAGGCATGGAGCGTCGCCATCATGGCGGCGGTGTCCGGGCGCGCGCGCCAGGCGACCAGCACAAACGCCAGCTCGCCGCTGCCCAGCAGAATGGCCACACGCTCAACGGAGCGATAGGAGCCGGTCCACACCACCACGATCAGGAGCAGGACCGCCGCCCCGACGCTCGCCCAGCGCGGTATGCCGAAGAGTTCGCCCACGCCCGCGATTCCGCCGAGCTCCGTCACGAGCGCGCCCAGGCAAGCGAGCAGGAGTGTCCCCACCGAGAGCCAGGCCCACCCGCCGCCAAAATGCTTGCGGATGAGCTCGCCATGTCCATGGCCAGTCACGATACCCAGCCGGACTGTCAGCTCCTGGACGATAAAAAGCACAGGGATCAGGATAATCTGTAGGAAGAGAAGGCGATAACCCCATTGCGCCCCTGATTGCGCGGCTGTGATGATACTGCCCGCGTCTGTATCCGCGAGCATTACGATCAGCCCTGGTCCGACGACCGCCAGAGCCTGTCCAACGCGCGTCCCCCATCGCGGGTTCCGCTCAAGCCTACTATCCGACACGCAAACGCTGGTCTTCCCGAAATAGCCTCTGATCAGCGACGATCAGACGCTTAAATCCAACCTGGCAAGTCGGATATTAGCATGCCCTAATATGCCGGTCAACACCGCTAGGAGTTATAGCTGGAGCCGCCACGAGGCGCGTATTGAGGGAGCGAGGCGCCGGAAATACTGGGGGCGCGAGCGACACGGCGCCGAATCACGCCAGCGATGGCGCCGCCTCCGGCGCGGATGCGCCCGCCTACTGCGGAGTTTCCGATGCGCATCTATCAGGTTGCGCGTTCACGCAGGCGTGATCACACCTTCGCGCGGACATAGACGGGCGTGCCGATCGGCGCCCAGCCATAGAGCCGCTCGGCGTCAGGGATGCGCATACCGATACAGCCATGCGAGCCTGTTTCCCAGCTCCCGTCGGGGAGCTGGTGCGGCACATTGCCGCCGGGGCCAAACAGGACATGCCACCAGGCGTCATGCAGGTAGAAGCCGCCTTCCTTGAACTCCAGCGCGTAATTGATGTGCGTGGGCGCGTACCAGTTGGGTGACCCTACTGGCCAGGGCGAAGTAAACACCGCCTGGTGTCCGTCACCGTTATGCTCCGCGCAGTTCACGTTGTGACTCGCGGTGGGCGCGTAGTTGTTCGTCCAGCGCAAGTCCGAGCAGTTCTTCAGGAAAATATGATAGATACCAGTTGGCGTCGGCAGCTCCGGACGCCCGGTCTCCACGGTGAAGGTGAAGACGAGCGCCCCATTCTGGTAAGCGTACAACTGCTGGCGGGAGAGGCTGACAAGGATCACCCGGCCTGTGGCGAGCGGAGCCGGCGGGATGCTCGGCGCTGGGGTCGCGGTTGGCAAAGGCGTTGTGGTCGGCGTGGGTTTCGCGGTCGGCGTCGCCGTTGGATTGACTGTGGGAGTGACGGTTGGCGTTGGTGACGGGATGATATCCTGGTCGTTCGCGGGCTCGAGCGTCGCAGTCGGCGTCGTCTGGCTCGTTGGCGGCGGCTGTGTGGCGCAGGCGGCCAACACAAACAGGAGCATGAGCGCGAGCAAGCCCACCAATCCACTTCGCTGTCTTGCCTTCCACCACATGATCACCCATCCCTCCTCAACAGGTTCCCGCGCCGCGCCGGGCCAGAACATGGCGCGCAATCAGGGGAACGCTCACGCCACATAAAGGGCGCATGGCTGGCGCCATAGAGAGGGGAAACCGGGCGTGTACGCCTGATTGTGACGATTCTGTGGGACAGGGTGGGCGTTTTGTGCGCAAGGCGCTCGACAGCAAATGGCACAGTTTGAAAAGCGACAAGCATGGTACGCCGGCGTAAGATGACATAATATCCATGAGACGGGGCGACGCCAGAACCATCACAAAGTCTTCAGGCGTCGCAAGGACAAGGCGGGAGCGGATGACACAGGTACTCATCGTAGATGACGAGCCCAATCTCCTCGATCTGCTGCGGGACTACCTCAAGCGCGAAGGATACGAGGTAGCGACGGCGGAAGACGGCCCGGCGGCGATAGAGGAGGCGCGCCGCCTCGATCCGGCGCTGATCGTGCTTGATGTGATGCTGCCTGGGATAGATGGAATCGAGGTCTGCCGCCAGATCCGCCGCTTCTCTGACGCCTACATCCTGATGCTGACCGCTCGCGCTGAGGAGATAGACAAGATCATCGGGCTGTCCGTAGGCGCGGACGACTATGTCACCAAGCCATTCAGCCCGCGTGAGGTCGTCGCGCGGGTCAAGGCGCTGCTGCGGCGTCCGCGCGCGGGCGGACAGGACATGCCGCCCGCCGAATCTATTCCCCTGCGCGTGGGTGACCTGGTTATTGATGAGGCGGCGCATACCGTCACACTGGCGGGCGCGCCGGTCGCGCTCACTGCCAGGGAATTTTCCCTGCTCGCAACGCTGGCGCGACATCCCAGGCGCGTGTTCACGCGCGCGCAGCTCCTTGAGCAGGTATGGGGCGACTACTACGATGATCACGTGGTAGACGTTCATATCGGGAACCTTCGCAAGAAACTGGAAGAGGACATGGCGCATCCACGCTACATTACCACCGTGCGTGGCGTCGGCTACCGCATGACGCCCGATGACGCCCGATGACACCGGATGAGGGGAGCGCGCGTATGTGGTGGGCCAGGACAAGCCTGAGAACCAAGCTGTTCCTTTCCTATCTCGCTGTCGTTCTCATCGTCGTGGTGACAGTTTTTATTGTCATGTCAGTGTTCGCCCCGGACTTCTTTGGCGCCTCGATGCATTCCATGATGTCTGGCTCAGGAGGCGCTGGCATGGGCGGCATGGGCGGCCACGAGAACGGTAATAGCGATGTCGTGTCAACGAATCTCGACGCCGCCTTCCGTCAGGCAGTGACACAGGGGCTGCTGCTCTCCGCCTCACTGGCCACAGTGGCCGCGCTCGCGCTGAGCTTTATCGTCGCGCGCCAGATCGCGAACCCCGTGCGGCGCATGCTCACGGCCACGCGCCGCATTGGAAGCGGGCACTACGCCGAGCGCGTTTCCGTGCCTCCAGCCAACGCGGGCGATGATCTGGGCCAGCTCGCCGCGAGCTTCAATGACATGGCCAGCGCGCTGGAAAAGACCGAGCGGCGCCGGGTGGAGCTGATCGGTGATGTAGCGCACGAACTGCGCACGCCAATCGCGACGCTGACCGGCTACCTGGAAGGTCTGCTGGATGGCGTCGTAGAGCCCTCGCCGGAAACCTGGGCCAGGCTGCACACTGAATCATCACGCCTGCGCCGGATCGTAGACGACCTGCAGGAGCTCTCGCGCGCTGAGGCCCGGCAGATCCCGATACGGGCGGCGCGCGTCCCGCCCGCGGCGATTATCAACGTGGCCTGCGACCGGGTCGCGGCGGAATACGCCGAGAAGGGCCTGGAGCTGCGAATCGCTGCGCTCACAGGCCTTCCCGATGTTATGGCGGACCAGGATCGCGCGGCGCAGGCGTTAACCAACCTGCTGACGAATGCGCTACGCTATACCCCGGCGCCCGGCTCGGTGGATGTGAGTGTCGCGCGGGAAGGAGACATGCTGGCGTTCCGTGTGCGTGACACGGGTGTTGGCATCGCGCCGGAGAACCTGCCGCGTGTCTTCGAGCGCTTCTATCGCGTGGAGAAATCGCGCGCGCGCGCGCTCGGCGGCTCCGGCATCGGGCTGACTATCACCAAGGCGCTTGTCGAGGCGATGCATGGCTCCATACGCGCCGAGAGCGCCGGGCTGGGGCGAGGCAGCGTCTTTACCTTCACGCTGCCCATAGCGAACTGAATATCTCCCCCACCCCTTGATCGCGACTTTCCCCTGTCTTGAGCGAATCTTGATGATTGCTCACATCCCCCCTTGATCTGGCCGCGATACCTTCTCAACTGAGGGCTGGAGCTGCGCACGGTGGCCTGGGCCTGGATAATGACGCGAGCGAATACGGTAAGGGGGCGACAGGATGATGGGGCTTTTCGGATTCGGTGGCGTTGGCCTGTTCGGCATGCTACTCATGGGGCTCTTCTGGATCGGGTTATTCCTGCTCCTGCTCTGGGCCGTGAGCCGCTTTTTCCCACGGGAGCGCCGCCGCGACGTAGAGGTCGCGCGCGAGTTGGTCAGCCGTCGCTACGCGGCGGGTGAAATCTCGGAAGCCGAATACCAGCAAGCGATGCGCGCGCTGACATCCGACTAATACACGATACCCACACGGGCGGCTCCAAAAGCCGTCCCGCCGTTAAGCTACACACACGTTGGAGGTAAAACTATGAGAAAGCGATGGATCGCCATCATTGGTGGGCTGCTCATCGCCGGCGTACTGGCGGTAGCCAGCATTGGCGTGGCGCTGGCGATGGGCGCGAACGGGGGCAACGGGCCGTTTGCGGCTCGTCAAAACGTCACGGGTCAACAGGCGCCCTACGGTCCAGGATGGATGATGAATGACCCTGAAGACGCTGGCTACGGCCATATGGGCCAGAACGGGATGATGAACGGCTACGGCCC
>JAKAIY010000171.1:1111-7577 GCA_021814145.1 Chloroflexota bacterium | reverse complement strand
CCCAGCCTCACGAACTGGCATTGGACCGATGACTTCAGCGAGCCGCTCGAACCACCGCCCCTGGCGCACCCCACCAGGCTTCAGCCGTTCACTAACGTCTAGCGGGCGCTTCGCTCGCTGGGGAAAACAGCCCTACCGCCTGGCGCCCCTGTCTCAGGGGCGCTTCATGAGCATGCCAGGCTGCGTATGATCGAAAATCCGGTACGCCGCAAGCTTGATCTGGTCCTCTACCAGGAACCAGACCAGCGCATACCCCCACACCACCAGCGCCCATCCCCATCCAATCGGCGTCATGAATACGCCGAGGACGGCGATCAGCGTAGCGATGAGCTGTGTCACCAACACAGCGCCCAGCAAAATCGGCGCGGGCTTGATAGACCAGAATGGGCCGCGCGTGCGGGCGACAAAAACGGTCAGGTGGCCGGCGACGGATAACTTGAGATAGATGATGGACTGGATAACATCATGCGGGAGATGGGCGACATTCGCGGTGATGTAGAACAGGCCGAAACTCTCGATGACCCCAACGACGCCCAGCACGCTCGCGATCCCCAGCAGGAGCGCCATATCCCACGATTCTGGCTTGTCGGAATAGCGCACATTGTCATATGCGATGGAGAGGATCGCGCCATCGTTGAGCAGCGCGAGCAATACGATCATCACAGGGGTGACGGGATAGAAGTTGAAGATAACGATCGAGAGGGTCATGAACAGGACGACGCGCAGGGTTTCGGCAATGCGGTAAATCGCGTAACTGTTCATGCGCTGGAAGATCTTGCGGCTCTCCCGTATGGCGCTAATTATGACTGAGAGGCCTGGTGCCAGCGAGACAATCGCCGCCGCGGCGCGAGCGGCGTCGGCGGCGCCCGAGACAGCAATGCCCGCATCAGCCTTGCGCAGCGCAGGGGCGTCATTAACGCCGTCGCCGGTCATGCCGACGATGTGTCCACGCTGCTGGAGCGTCTCGACAATGTGATACTTGTGCTCAGGGAAGACCTCAGCAAAGCCGTCAGCCTGCTCGATGGCCTGCGCAAGATGGAAACTCTGCGGGGACGTTGGCGCGCTGAAGACCTGCGCGCTCACGATGTTCTGCCCCATGCCGAGCGAGCGGGCGGTCTCGCGGGCAATGGCGAGCTGGTCGCCAGTGATCATCTTCACCTGGACCCCCAAGGCCGCAGCGGCGTCGAGGGTAGCGCGCGAGTCCTCTCGCGGGGGGTCATAGAGTGGCAGGATACCCAGGAAGCGCCAGGAGCCGTCCGCGGCGGCGCTGGCCACGCCCAGGGAGCGGTAGCCGCGCGTCGCGAAGCCGTTCACCGCTTCATCGATACGCTCGCGTATCTCTGGGGCAGGCTGCGCGAGGTCGAGGATGACCTGCGGGGCGCCCTTTGTCACGCGGAGCGTCTGGCCATCTGGCTGTGTGAGGGTGGCTTCGGTGCGCTTGCTGACAGGATCGAACGGTTGGAAGGCGCCAGGCTGATAGCCTCGCAGATCGATGGACGAGGCCCGCGCGCCCTCGAGGACGGCCAGGTCGATAGGGTCCTGGTCTTCGGCGCGCGACGCTAGCGCCGCCGCCCGCAGCGTCTCGGCGACGCTGGCGCCAGCGACGACGAAGGGATCGCCCAGGGTAAGCTTGTTCTGGGTGAGGGTGCCAGTCTTGTCAGAACAGAGCACGTCAATGCCCGCCAGCTCTTCGATCGCGGCCAGCCGGGTGACGATGGCGCGCATGGCGGCAAGCGTGCGGGCTCCGACTGCCATGGTTATCGAGAGCACGGTGGGCATGGCGACGGGGATGGCGGCGACGGTGAGCACCAGGGCGAACTCGATCATGGTGAGCATATTGTCACCACGGAAGAGTGCGACGGCAATGATGATTGTTACCAAGACGAGCGCGATCACGATCAGGTAGTCGCCGATCTTGAGGATGGTACGCTGGAAGTGGCTGGTTGTCTGCGCGGTTTCGGTGAGGCGCGCTGTGCGTCCGAAATAGGTGTTAGCGCCAGTAGCGTAGACCAGGGCGTCTACCTCGCCCTGTTTGAGAATGGCGCCAGAGTAGAGGATATCGCCGGTAGCGCGGCTGACCGGAAGCGATTCACCAGTGAGGAAGGACTGGTCCACTTGGGCGGGGCCGTCGCTAATGATGCGCGCATCGGCGGCGATGATATCACCCAAACGAAGACGGATGAGGTCACCGGGGACGAGGTCACGCGCGGGAAGGGATGCCCACGCGCCATCGCGCAAGACCCGCGCCTGGAGCGCCAGCCTGGCCTTGAGCGAGGCGATAGTATTGCCTGCCTGATATTCTTCCCAGAAGCCGACGCCCGCGTTGACGAAGAGCAGCGCCAGGATAATAATCGCGTCGGCCCAATGCTGCGCGATGATGGACAGGATGGTGGCGGCCTCAATCATCCATGGAATGGGACCCCAGAAGTAGCGCAGCGCCTGAAGGATGGGGTTGACGCGCTTCTCGGGAAGCTCGTTGGGGCCGAATTCCGCTAACCGGTGGGCCGCTTCTTGCCGGGTGAGGCCACTTTCGGAGCATTCCAGTTTCGCTTCCAAATCGGGGAGGGGAATCTTGCCCAGGTCGATCTGCTCAGACGTCGCCATCCAGGCATCCTCCTCTCAGGACCGCTGCGAGGGCGGCTACGCCGCGCGCCTGTCGCGGTCATCCTAATCACGTAGCGTATCAGGCGCCAGTCACAATAGCCTCACAGCCGTTTCGCTGGATGATCTCGAAGGAATCCCGACGACCGGGGATACTATGGGCGCCTTTGCGTGCCGCTGTGGCGTGAGCGCCAGCATGGCGACGGGCGCGCTATAATGGGAGGCGTCCGCGCGCCAATCCGCGCCGGGTGGCTGACGCCGCGCCAGACGCGCATTCAGCGTGATGAAGTTGTTTTCCTGGTCGTTCCTGAATTTGGAGGGGTGTAGGCTGTGGGCGAGGAAACCGCCGCAAACCGGCTTGTGGTCGTGACGGGAGTGTTCGACCTGCTGCATATCGGCCACTTGCGCTTTCTGGAGGCCGCGCGGCGGTTAGGCGACCGTCTGACAGTCGGCGTGGAAAGCGACGAGCGTGTGCGGCGCTGGAAGGGGCCGAGCCGGCCGATCCAGACCGAAGACGACCGCCTGGCGCTGCTGGCGGCCCTGCGCGTGGTGGATGAGGTCTTCCTGATTGATGGCGAGCGGATAGACCCGGAGTTCTACGCCCATCTGCTCCAGCCGCTTGGCGCGCGCTACATCGCCGTCACCGCCGACGATCCCTTCCTGGAGCGCAAGCGCGACGCGATGAGCGCCATCGGCGTTGAGCTGCGTGTGGTGACACCGCGCATCGAGAACTACTCGACTTCGCGCCTCGTCAAGCTCCTCGGACTTCCCTGACGCGGCGCGGAGGCGCGGAAGCCGGTTCGCAACGCAGACTGTTCGTCTCGGTTGCTTGACGGGCGTCACGGCGCGGGCGATACTATGGGTTACACACTCACTGTCAACGATGACACTGGAGCGCGCGGACGGCGAAGCGTCTGCGCGCTTGTCATACCAGCGACTATTCCGCCTGGACGCAAGTATCTCCCGCGCCGCTCCATCATCCGTGGTGGGCTGCGGATACGGCGCGACCAGGCTTCATCCGCATGACGCGGACGCAGCGCGCGGCTCCGCCCTCACCCGGCTAAGGACGCGCGGGAGGTCCATCTATGCGGGCGCCAGCAAAACCAGATCCGCCAGGACGGCGCGCGCGGCGCGCAAACGTCCACACGGTCCCCAGCCCTAGCGGGATCGCCCGATTGGCTGATCCCGCGTCTCTTCATGGCCTCCTCCGGCTCTGCGCGCAATACCTCACTGACGAGGACCTGCGGCTGATCTATCACGCCTACCAGATGGCCGCCACCGCGCACAAAGGGACTCTGCGCCAGGCTGGAGAGCCGTATATCGAGCACCCGCTGGCTGTCGCCACCATCCTCGCCGAGCTGGCGCTGGACGCGCAAGGCATCGCCGCGGCGCTGCTGCACGATGTGGTCGAGGATACCTTCATCACGCGCGCGGATGTGGAGCGTGATTTCGGTGTCGCTGTCGCTGAGCTCGTGGACGGAGTAACCAAGTTTAACGCTGTTGAGAGCCAGGATGCCGCGCCAGAGCGCGCCGGGATCAGCGGCCCGCTCGGCGCTCAGGACGCGATGGCGAAGCGCGAGCTCAAGATGCGGCAGCAGGTGGAGACCACGCGCAAGCTGTTTGGAGCCATGCTCCAGGACCCCCGCGTGGTGCTGCTCAAGCTCGCGGACCGCCTGCATAACCTCCGAACCATGGACGTTATGCCACGAGACAAGCGCCAGATCAAAGCCCGGGAAACCCTCGACATTTTCGCCCCCCTCGCCGGTCGCATTGGCCTGTACCTCTTCAAGATGGAGCTTGAGGATTTCGCCTTTAAATACCTCTATCCTGACGAATTCGCGCGCGTCACGCGGCGCCTGGAAGAAGTGGAGCGCGAGCGCGCCGCCTGGGCCGACGCCGTCTGCGGGACCATTCAGCGTGAGCTGGCCGCGAATGGCGTGCGCGCCGCGGTCAACTGGCGCCTGAAGCGTCCCTGGAGCGCCTACGTGGACTCGCGCCAGAGCCAGCTCGATATCGGCTCGCTGCACGATGTGATCGCCTTCCGCACACTGGTGAACACGCCCGAAGACTGCTACCTCGCGATTGGCCTCATCCACCGTTTGTGGCGGCCTCACGCCGAAAGCTTCCATGACTACATCGCCATGCCGAAGACCAACGGCTACCAGTCACTGCACACCACCGTCTTCGCGCTGGATGAGCGGTTGGCCCAGCTGCACATCCGCACCCATCGCATGCATGTCGCGGCGCAGCACGGTGTCGCGGCGCAATGGCTCGTGCGCGCGGCGCGGCGCGAGCCAGGCGAGATAGACCCGGCGCAGTGGCTCAAGCGCACGGCGTCCTGGGTCGGGATCATCGCCAACTGGCACGGCGAGCTGAACCTGAGCGCGTCAGAGTTCGTCGAGACCGTGCGTGGCGAGATGTTCGCCGATCAGGTGTTTGTCTTCACGCCCAAGGGGGATGTGCGCGAAATGCCCGCCGGGTCCACCGCGCTCGACCTGGCTTACCGCATTCACACCAACATCGGTGACACCGCGACCGGAGCCTGGGTGCAGACCTCGCGCGGCAATGAGCCTGTTTCCATGCGGGTCCCTCTTTCGTATACACTACGAACGGGGGATGTCGTGACCATCCTGCGTGATCCCGCCAGCCCGCCACAGCCTGAGTGGCTAACCATCGCCCGCACTCGCTACGCGCAGGAGCGCATCAAGCGGGCGCTGCGACGTCTTCCCGGAGCGGACGTGAAGGCGAGCGAGCGCGTCGCGCAGGAGGAGCCGAGCGCGGAGACGGAGCCGACGCCGCCTGAACCGTTGCGGTTTCCGTCAGGCAAGCGGGCCATCGTCCATCTCGCGCGCTGCTGCTACCCTGTGCTGGGTGACGCCATCGAGGGGATGATCGGGCGTGGGCGGCTGGTGACGGTCCATCGCTCCTGCTGCCGCACACTGCGGGCGACGGTGGAGCGGCGGCGCGAGGAAGGGCTGCCCAACGCCACGCCGATACCGCTGAGCTGGTCACAGTTCCCCCCAGTGGACTACGCTATCTGTCTTACGATCTACGGCCTGGACTATGCGGGACTGATGCACGACGTCTCAGAGGCCGTAGCGGATATGAACCTCGATATCCTGCAAGGGGTAGCGTCGGCCAACGCGGGGCAGTCGAAGGCCGCGATCAGCATGATCCTGAGCGCGGGGCCGGAGCGCCGCCCTGATGAGATTATGCGGCGGCTACGCGCGCTGCCCGGCGTCAGTCGTGTCGAGCGCGATCGCCGCCGGGGCTGCGATGGGGGTGACCTATGACACAGGCGCGTGAACAGCCACAAGAGCGTCTGCCGCGCCCTGCCGCGCCCACTGGCGCGCTCCCCGAGGGCGCGGTATCGCTCGACCAGCGCGTCCGTGAGCTGGACGCGGCGATCACCTATCTGAGCGCTGAAGACGCCGCGCAAACACGCGCGGCGTTCCTGCTCGCGCGCGAGGCGCTCGCCAGCTCGCCAGCCGGCGAGCGCGCCAGCGACGCGCGCCAGCTTGAGGACGCCGCTGAGACCGCGACGATTCTCGCCGATAGCCTGCGGATTGACGCGGTAACGCTCGCCGCCGTTCTCCTGACGCCCGCGGTTGAGCATGCCGCGCTCACCGCCGAGAGCATACAGCGAACGCTGCCCGGCGAGGTCAGCGCCCGCGCGCTGCGCCTGATCAGCAGCATCGAGCGCTTCGACGCGCTGCAGCGCCCGCGCGCCGCCTTGCGCCGCTCCGCGCGCGCGGTCCCAGCCGAGGGCGAGCAGACAGGGAGAAGCCGCACACGGGGCCGCGAGCGGCAGCGCGAGCAGGACGAGGACGCGCTTCGCAAGATGTTCCTGGCGGTGGCCACCGCG
>JAKAIY010000171.1:0-1101 GCA_021814145.1 Chloroflexota bacterium | reverse complement strand
GGATCCCCGTGTCGTCGTCATCAAGATCGCTGACCACTTGCGGCGGATGCGGCGCGCCGCCAGCGCCGCCGAGCGGCTGCGCGCGGGCGAGACGATCGCGAATGAGCGGCCCG
Organism: Chloroflexota bacterium; assembly: GCA_021814145.1. Classification (GTDB taxonomy): domain Bacteria; phylum Chloroflexota; class Ktedonobacteria; order Ktedonobacterales; family JADMIN01; genus JAKAIY01. Next base: position 988 of record JAKAIY010000171.1, on the reverse strand, counting down.
ATGAGACGATGGACGACATCCGCGCGCTCGCCGAGGAGACACGCGCGCTCTACGCCCCGCTCGCCTCGCGCCTGGGCATGGGGCGTGTGGATGGGGAACTGGAGGACCTGGCGTTCGCGATCCTGGAGCCAGAAGAATACCACTGGCTGGCCGAGGCGGTGGCGGAGGAAACCTCCGAGCGTCGCTCATATGTGGATCGCGTCTGCGAGGCGCTGCGGGTCGAGATGCGCAAGATCGGCCTACGCGCCGAGGTGTCGGGCCGGGTAAAGCATCTCTACAGCATCTACCGCAAGGTGATGCGCGCGGGTGACCGTGACCTTTCCCATCTCTACGACATCCTCGCCTTCCGCATCATCACCCAGAACGAGGCGGACTGCTACCGCGCTCTGGGGCATGTCCACGATCTGTGGCGCCCGGTAGATGGCCGCATCAAGGACTTCATCGCCAACCCAAAGGCCAACGGCTACAAGTCGCTGCACACCACGGTCTTCTGCCTGGATAACCGGCTCGCCGAGATTCAGATACGCACCCGGGCGATGCATGAGACGGCGGAGTATGGCGTCGCGATGCATTGGTATTACAAAGAAGCTGGCGATACCGCCCGCGCCGACGCCAAATCACTCCAGACCTGGATGCAGCAGGTCCTGGAATGGCGGCAGGAGCTGAAAGAGCCAGCGGGAGCCCACGATAGCGCCATGCCCGCCGCGCCACCCGTCGCGCTGCAAGAGCACATCTTCGTGCTTACACCGCGCGGTGACGTGAAAGAGCTGCCGCCCGGCTCGACACCGCTGGATTTCGCCTACCGGATCCATTCCGACCTTGGCAACCATATCGGCGGCGTGCGCATCACGCAGGACGATGGCTTTGGGCGGACCGTGCGCAAGCTTGTCCCGCTGGACTACGAGCTGAAGAACGGCGACATTGTCGAGCTCATCAAGCGCAACGACGCCCATCCTACCCGTGACTGGCTGCGCATCGTGCGCACCAA
>JAKAIY010000022.1 GCA_021814145.1 Chloroflexota bacterium | reverse complement strand
ATGCTAGTCTCGTCGGCCATGCCGTGATCCTCCTCGAACGGGTTCTTCATCTACCCGATGAGAATCACCTGCTGGCCGATCTCGTCAACCGACCTCAAATCCCCACACTCAATTGGACACTATCAAGCCACAGGAGGTTTCCCTTCGTGAGTCATGTCTTTCAGTCGTTTCGTCGTGTAGCGTCGGATCTTCGATTCGCGCCCAAAGCGCTGGTTATCACCGGCGCGGTAGCTGTAACTGTCGCGGGAGCGGCTACCGCTCTTCCCTCAACCGCCCAGGCCTCCTCCGGAGGACTTCAGTATCACCGGGGCTACTCTCTCCAGCACGGGTGGTACTGCTATGGTTGGGCGAATGGCGCATATCATTGCACGCGCCACTGGGGCCGCGTGAATGGCCGGATCATTTCGTACAACCCTGCCTGGACGCCAAATTATGGTTCGGTTTCCGCGTCCAAACATCTAACCACCCCTGTGAGCCACCCGACCAACCATGCCCTAGCTAGCGGCGGCGTGTATAACCCGGGACGGAGCGCGATCGTCAATGAAATCCGTTCCGTTTTTGGCCCTTACGCCAACCAGGCTCTGGCCATCGCTAGCTGTGAATCTGGCCTAAATCCCAACGCGCGTAACCCGCGCCCAGTTGGTCGGGCGCATGCCGCCGGTTTGTTCCAGATTCTTGATACCAGCACCTGGTACACAACATCCAGTCGAAACGCCTCGCCCTATAACGCGGACGCCAACATCCGGGCGGCGTATGAGATTTTCCACCGCGATGGCAATAACTGGCGCGAGTGGGCGTGCCGCCCGTAGGCTCTCCTGACTGGCGATGTCTGTGGTATGCCATAAGGCTGCTCATAGCCGCGTTGCGCGCCGCTCCACCATTTCCTTTGGAGCGGACGCGCAGCGCTGTTGTCAGAGAGCCATCACGCTTCGCCCTGAAAACGTAGGAACACCGTGGCGAGAGGGGGAAGCGTCAAGGTGAGCGATTGCGCTTTTCCGTGGGCTGCGATGGGGTCGGTCCATAGATCGCCGCTGGGCAGGATACCCGAGCCCCCATAGCGCTCCTCATCTGAATTGAACCAGACCCGGTAGCGTCCCGCGCGCGACGTTCCGATACGATATCCTTCTCGCGGAACCGGCGTAAAATTGCCCACGACCACAACCATATCGCGGCCCTCGTCTCCCCAGCGGGCGAATGCGACAACGCTTTGCGCCGCGTCGCTGCCATCAATCCATTCGAACCCTTCAGGGATAAAGTCGCGTTCATACAGCGCTGGGGACGCTTTGAGCGCGGAGTTGAGATCGCGAACAAGCTCGCGTAACTGTCTGTGGCGGCTCACCTCCACGTTTTGCGCATCCAGCAGTCCCCAATCAAGGAAGCCCGCGTAATTCCATTCCGCCCACTGCCCAAACTCTGATCCCATGAACAGCAGCTTTTTTCCGGGATGCCCGTACATGAAGGTATACAGCGCCCGCAGGTTCGCGAATTTCTGCCAGTGGTCGCCAGGCATCTTGTTCAGCATACTGCCTTTTATATGTACGACTTCATCGTGTGAAAAAGGCAGCATGAACCGTTCGGAGAACGCGTACACGAAGGAAAAGGTCAACTCACTCTGATGATACTTGCGGTGAATGGGGTCGCGATGGAAATATTGGAGGATGTCATGCATCCATCCCATGTTCCACTTGAGAGAAAAGCCGAGCCCACCCTCCTGGGTCGCATGAGTCACGCCAGGCCAGGCGGTGGATTCTTCCGCGATCATCAGATGGTGTGGGAACTGTTCAGCCACGGTCGCGTTGCAGCGCTTGAGAAACTCAATCGCCGCCAGGTTCTCACGCCCGCCGTACTGATTCGGGATCCACGCTCCCGCCTCGCGTGAGTAATCAAGGTACAGCATGGATGCGACCGCGTCTACGCGCAGCCCATCAACATGGTATTTCTCCATCCAGAACAGGGCGTTGGCGATCAGGAAGTTGCGCACCTCATTGCGGCCAAAGTTGAAGACCAGCGTTCCCCAATCAGGATGCTCGCCCTGGCGGGGGTCTTCGTGCTCATAGAGATGGGAGCCATCGAAAAACGCCAGGCCATGCTCGTCTTTGGGGAAATGCGCTGGCACCCAGTCAACGATCACCCCAATGCCATGCTGATGGAGATAATCCACGAAATACATGAAATCCTGGGGGGAGCCGTACCGGCTCGTCGGCGCGTAATAGCCGGTCACCTGATAACCCCATGAGCCATCGTATGGGTGTTCAGCTACCGGCAGCAACTCGACGTGGGTATATCCCATCTCGACAAGGTAGGGCGCGAGCTGATGGGCCAGCTCACGGTACGTGACATTCCAGTTGTCCTGACCAGGATCCGGCCGCCAGGAGCCCAGGTGCATCTCATATACCATCATTGGCGCGTCAAGCCCGTTTCCACGCGCGAGATCGCCCATCCAGTCACTATCGCCCCATACATACCCGGAAAGGTCCCAGACCTTCGATGCGGTGCCAGGCCGCAGTTCGGCGTAGAAAGCGAACGGGTCAGCCTTCAACGTGCGAAACTCCCCATTCCAGGAGAGAATCGCGTATTTGTACAGCGCCCCCAATGGCGCTTCGGGCAGAAAGAGCTCCCAGATTCCGTTCGAGCGCATCCGCATGGGATGCCGCAGTTCGTTCCAGAGGTTGAAATCCCCCACGACGCTCACTCGTCGCGCGTTCGGCGCCCAAACGGCGAACATGACCCCTGACACGCCATTCACCTGACAGGGGTGCGCGCCCAGGCGTTCGTAGAGATTCAGATGAGAGCCTTCGCCGATGAGATAGAGGTCATAGTCGGAGAGCAGCGGCGCGAAAGCGTAGGGGTCAGTCAGCGCTTCCTCGGCGCCTGACTCCCAGCGCACACGCAACGTATAGGCGGGAGCGGCCTCGCCCATCCCGACCACACTGAATAACCCTGCGGGGTGCAGCGAACGCATCGGTAGCGCATCGGCGGAAACGCGCCGCGCCCCGGTAATGTCATTGGCGTCTTCCTGTGATGGCGCGCCATGCGGCTCCAGCCAGACCGCCGCCGCCCCTGGCAAAAACGCGCGGACAATCCAGACCGGTCTGCCTTCTAGCGACATCGCGTGTGGTCCGAGCACATCAAATGGCGCCCCATGTCTGCCTGTGACGATCGCCTCGATCGCTCCCCGGTCAAGTGGATCCCGAAGCGCTGTCTTCCTCACGACACGCTGGTTTGCCATTCCCTGTCGCCTCTCTCTGTCCGCGACGCGCCTATTATCCGTTTATCCGTTCAGCAAGTCGGGGCGTGTCTTGCGGTAATAGCGCACATACCCCTGGGCGCTCATAAGGTAATTGGTCGCCAGCTCATAGCGCTTCACCGCGTTCGCCTGATCGCCACCTTCCAGAGCGGACGCCGCGCTCGCCACATCAGGGTCAGAAGCCGCCGCTAGATCCGCCGCCAGCTCGGAGTCGCTCTTACCCGCGCGGATGCCGCGCAGCATCAGCTCCCCCCAGGCATAAAGGCGCGTCCGCAATGCGTCGAAATGCGCGTCGAGATTGCCTTCGACCGCGCCAAAATGTGGAAGATACAGGGTCTTGGGTCGCAGCGCTCTCAGCCGCTCAATGCTGGTTGACCAGTCCTCCAGATTGAGGTCCGGGGGAGGCGTCGGCGGCCGGACATACGAGATATCCTCAAGCCGCACGCCTCCCACATCACCGGAAAAGATCACATTATTGGCGGAATCATGAAGCGCCACGTGATGGATAGCATGCCCCGGAGTATAAAGCGCGCGTAATACGCGCTCACCTACCGCTAGCTCCGCGCCATCATCAATGGGCGTCACGCGCTCGGCTGGCACGGGAAGAATAGCGCCCCAGAGCCGCTCCATCTGGTCGCCATAGATGCGTGTCGCGCTGGCGAGAAGCTTGTCTGGATTGATCAGATGGGGAGCGCCGATGTGATGGACGTATACCCGGGCATTCGGCGTATGCGCCAGCAGCGCCCCCGTCGCGCCCGCGTGATCGAGATGCACATGCGTAAGAACGATGTGCTGGATCTCGCGCGGATCGTGTCCTGTCACCTGGATACCAGCGAGCAATTCATTCAGCGACGCCGCCGACCCGACATCCACTAACGCCAGCCCATGCGGACCCGTCAGCAGATAACTCGCAATGATTCCCCGCTCGCCCTGAAACAGGGTGTCTATGACCCAAAGATCAGGAGCGAGCCGCTTTGCATGACCCGCTGGCTGTGTGTTCATGATTGTTCCTCTAGGACCTTCTATTGACGCGCGCGCATCAAGCTCGCGTAATAGAGCAGCCGCTTGCTTACTCCAGTGTACGGGATACTTTATAATACCCCAACATACTGGTACAGCGGACGGCGATTGACAGCCAACAGCCGCCGAATGCGCCCCCGCGTTTCACAGATAGCGGTTTCGATAGGCTTCCGCGGTTGCTCCAAGCCCTCCCTCAATGGAGTCCAGCCAGCCGTGCTCAGGATTGACCACCGCGCCCCATTCACTGGCCTTATCAGACGTGATATACGGCAGAAGGTGGCCTTGCAGTGGCTCTCGCCGTGTCACGCGGTCAAAATTCTCTTGCGCTTGCTGTTTCAGCGCCGCCACTCCCGCCTCAATATCACGAAGCGCCGTGATTTCTTCCAGGCGCGCCCGCAAATGCTCCGCCCAGAGAGACATGCGCAGCTCGCCAGCCATGTGTGGATCAACGATGGCTATATTGAGCTCGGCGTCATTAAGGAACCCACGATTATTCAAATTCGCCGAGCCAACTGTTAGCCAGTAATCATCCACAATGCCCACCTTCGCGTGCGCATAGACTGGTCGGTAGAGCATGCCTCCGGGCGCTTCCGCTTCAGGATGTGAAGCGCCGAGCGTGAACACCAGCAACCGCCCGGCTGCTACCGCGTCAGGCGCCAGCTCGCTTAGCAGCGTGATGCCCGCGTCACTGTAGCGCCTGCCACAGTTTGGATGATCCGGCAGAACGAGGCAGACGTAGGCGCCCCGGGTCAGCGCGCCAGCGAGCTCCTCGATGAACGCGGCCATCTCTTCAGAGCGGCCACCCCAGAGGAGTGAGTCTATTCCTCGATAGACCTCTGGCCAGAAATACTGGCTCTCCAGATAGATGTATCGCTGCGCCGCGCGCGCCGCGCGCATATAGGATTCGTAAATGGTCTTGATTCCGCCAGGAGCGAACGCATAGGTGTCAGGAGGAATCGTGCGCGTAATCTGGGCCGTCACGCCGCCTGTGAGCGGCGTGGTGGATGCGGGGGGGATCGCCAGTGGCCACTCTGGCCCGCCTTCGCGCTCAATCACGTCTGCCCAGCGCTGCACAATGTTGCTCTGAATATCAGCGACTGCCGGACCCAGGATGCGGAGGTGCGCGTCGTGCCAGGGATGGGTGGACACCCTCCGGGCTGAGCCGCGCTCGGGGGATTCCGGGGGATGCGCGTTCGTATCCCAGCGATCATAGTCGCCGTCGGCCTGGAGCGTCAGGTCTACGCCACCAACAAAAGCGACCTTCCCGTCCACGACCGCGCATTTCTGATGTAGCGCCTCGAGCATGTGCGTGAGCTTGCGACTGCTGGTGTCCAGCACACAATTCACTCCCGCCGCTTCGAGCGCTTTCCGCTGTTCTTTGGGGTCATTCGTGATATGCATGCCCAAATGGGGCGCATCCCAGAGGAGAACGCCAGCTTTCACACCACGCCGCGCGGCGAAGCCCAATACCTCACTGACGCGCAGCCGGCCCTCCGCCCAGAGCGCCAGCGCGTCATCCGTAAGACCTTCCTCGCGCAGACCCGCGAGAAACGCTTCCTGTTCCGGGCTTCCATCAGGCCCCATGCGAGCATCCTCCCCACGCACCATGAGCAGGTCTGCCCGAATATCCCATCCAGCCAGCAAGATGTAGTCACGCGCGCTGAGAAACGCCCGGCACATAGCCAGCATCGCCGCCCGACCATCAATCAGGGGAGAAGCCTGGACTCCATCGCGGGGTTGAAAATCTCCTCGCGCCCAGAACTCATTCACATCCCGCGAACCCTGGAAGGTCGTGGGCGAATTACTCTCTGCCATGAAACAACCAGCTCCTTGATGATTTCCGCTGGCCGGGCCGGGACCATTTATTTCCGTGAGGCTCGCGCTGGCCGTCACGTTTAGAGCGCCTGGCGCGCCTCGCTGGGCTCGTTCGCCTCTAAGGACTCGAGGTGAGCGATGTCATTCAACCGCGCTATGGTGACATGCTTGCCCTCATAACGAAGCTCAAAAAGCGCGCAGTTCGACCGCTGGAACTGCCGTCCCTGGTGAAACCCCAGCCCCAGCGCGCGCACCAGCAACACGCTGATGACGCCGCCATGCGCTACCCATAGCACAGTTCCGTCCGGGTGCCGCTTACGGGTTCGCAGCAAGGCGCGCTCCGTCCGCTCCGCCAGCGCGGCGAAGCTCTCGCCCCCAGGTGCGGAAAGGCTCCCGGTCGGGTCACATTCCATCGCCTCGAAGCGCAGCCGTTCATCAGCGGTCCACTCCGTGTAGGGCCTGCCAGCCCATGCGCCCATATCAATCTCGCGGAGATCCGCGTCGAGCAGGACAGGCAGCCCGTGATATTTCGCGATCGCTTCAGCGGTCGCTTTCGCTCGCGTGAGGTCGGACGCGATGATCGTGTCAAAGCGCCAGCTTGCCAGCCGGTCGGCCAGCGCCATGGCCTGCCGTTCTCCCAGAGCGCTGAGCGGCGCGTCAATCTGCCCTGTCAGGCGTCCATCCAGATTGTGTTGTGTCGCGCCGTGGCGCGCGATGAGCAGTCGCATAGAGCGCCTCCAGTGAAAAGCCTGTGAAAAAGCCTCAGGAGCGCTTGCGACTCTTCTTTTTCGCCACCGGTGTCTCTGGCCACTTCGTATGGTAATCCGTAGCTCGCTGGAAGGCGTCCGCGATGCGCAGCAACGTCGCTTCTCCAAGCGCAGGCCCCAGCAGTTGCACCCCAACTGGCAGCCCTTCACTAAAACCGCCCGGTATCGAGAGGCCGCAGATTCCCGCCAGATTCGCTGGAATGGTAAATACATCGTTCAGGTACATCGCGTAGGGATCTGACACCTTGGAGCCTAGCTCAAAGGCGACGCTGGGGCTTGTCGGGCTGATCAGCGCGTCAAAACGTGCGAATGCCGCGTCGAAGTCCTGTTTGATAAGCGTGCGAACACGCTCGGCCTTAAGATAGTAAGCGTCGTAGTAACCGGACGAGAGCGCATAGGCTCCGAGCATAATGCGCCGCTTGACCTCAGCGCCAAACCCTTCCGCGCGCGTCTCGGACACAAAATCAATCAGTCCGCCACTCAGCTTCTTGGCCGTATGGCCGTACTTCACGCCGTCATACCGCGCCAGATTAGCGCTGCACTCCGCGGGGGCAATGATGTAGTACGCCGCGATGCCATAGCGTGTGTGCGGCAGTGAGCACTCGCCAATCTCCGCGCCGAGCGATTTGAGCGTCTCAATCGCCTGCTCGACGGCGGCGCGCACGCCTGGCTCAGTCCCTTCCACGAAATACTCTTGCGGGACGCCGATGCGCATCCCCTTGATATCGCCAGTCAGTGCGGCGGAATAGTCTGGGACAGGAGCGTTAATGGAAGTAGAGTCGAGCGGATCATAGCCCGCGATGGCCTGCAGCATCAGCGCCATGTCACGCGCGTTGCGCGTGAATGGGCCAATCTGGTCGAGCGAGGACGCGAACGCGATCAACCCATAGCGGGATACTCGCCCATACGTTGGCTTGAGCGCGTTGGTATTAGTCAGCGCGCCTGGTTGGCGCACGGAGCCGCCAGTATCGGAACCGAGCGCCGCCATCGCCTCACCTACCGCCACAGCCGACGCGGACCCGCCGCTGCTTCCACCGGGCGCCCGGTTGAGGTCCCAGGGATTGTGGGTTGTGAAGAACGCAGAGTTTTCTGTGGACGACCCCATCGCGAACTCATCCATATTGGTCTTGCCAAGCATGATCGCATGGGCTTCATGCAGATGTGTCATGACGGTCGCGTCGTAGGGTGGGGTGTAATGCTCCAGCATGCGCGATGAGCAGGTTGTGCGCACACCCTTGGTGCTGATAACATCCTTGATCGCCAGCGGCACACCCGCTAGCGGCCCCAGTTCCACGCCTTCACGGCGAAGCCGGTCAACCTGCTCCGCGTCACGCATCGCCTGCTGGTCCGTCACGGTTACAAACGCGCGTACGGATCCCTCGACCTGCTCGATGCGATCAAGGTGCGCTCGCGTCAACTCAGTCGCGCTGATCTCACGCCGCCGCAGCGCCTCAGAGGCTTCACTGATTGTCAATTGCCAGAGTTCAGGCACGTGCTCTATCTCCTCAGTATCAGTTTGCGCGCATTCAGACAATCTCGCGGTTCAGAATTGGCCGAGGGCCTCATTCGTCCTCTTCCAGCACAGCGCGCACGCGGAAATACCCATCCTCGCGCGCTGGGGCGTTCTCGAGCAGAGTCTGGGGTGGCACTGGTGGGCGCGAAGCATCCTCCGTCATCACATTCGTCATCGGCAGGATATTCGCTGAAGCCGAGACACCGCTTGTATCCGCCTCATTGATAACATTGATATGGCCGAGAATGGAAGAAAGCTGTTCCTGAATGCGGCCGCGTTCTTCATGTGTCAGCGCCAGTCGCGCAAGCCTGGCTACATGCTCCACTGTCTTCCGATCAATGCTCATCACCTGTGCTCCTTAAAAATGCGCCAGAGCGCGTTATCGAATCAGGAATGTCGTATACTCGCCAGTCGCCGCTTCCCAGTGAACCTCGGTTGTGTCCACCCTGCTGTATGGCGCGCCACGCCTGAGAGCGTCCAGAAGCGATTCTAGCGTGGCGCGCGGCCCCTCGGCGATCACTTCCACCGAGCCGTCATCCATGTTGCGCGCGTAGCCCCTGATACCGAGCGTGCGGGCATGGCGCTGCGCGAACGCGCGATACCCCACGCCTTGAACTACACCGCGCACGGAAACGCGAAGCCGGACTGTGCTCATGTCTTTCTCGGCGTTGCTAACGCTCTCCCTCATTGGAGCGCATGAATACCGGCATCATAGCCTGTGGCCGTATGTCATCGCAAGCGGCGTGATCGCCGCTATGGCTCACGCGGCGCCGCTGTCATCTGGAGCCGCTCGCGAATCTTCTGGTAGGTTGACTCCAGAAACTCTGGCAGGACTTTCACATCCGCGATAACCGGCATGAAGTTGGTGTCACCACTCCAGCGCGGCACGATATGCAGGTGCGCGTGATCAGCGATGCCTGCTCCCGCGATCTCACCTTGGTTGATGCCAAGATTGAAGCCGTGCGGCCCCAGCGCCTGCTGGAGCGCGTCGAGAAGGCGCTGGGAGAGCGTCATCATTTCGGTCAGCGAATCAACGCTCATCTGCTGGATACCCGACACATGGGCGTAGGGAGCGATCATAAGGTGGCCCGTGTTATACGGGTAGAGATTCATCAGCGCGAAACACGTTTCGCCGCGAACAAGGATCAGATTCTCCTCGTCTTTGCTCTCACTCGCTTTCGCGCAGAAGATACACCCTGTTCGGGGGTTCTCACCGCCGACATAGGTCATGCGCCATGGCGCCCAGAGTTGACGCATTGGGCTAGCCTTTTATCCTTTCCACACGCGCGCAGACGCGCTCAGGGTAATTGTGGAAGCGGTATCGCAGGCGCCAGGAAGAATCCCGCCAGGAAGCAGAGCGCGAAAACCGCCAGCGAGATCAACGCCCACAACCAGCCACTGAGACGCCCGCGCGCCTCCGCGCGCCAGGGCTGTGTCTCCTGTGCGGCCGCATATTGGGCGCCGGGCAGGCGTGGATCAGTCACGCTGGTTGAACGCGACGGCAGACGGAGGCGCGGAGCCTGGGCTTCGTATCCAGCGTCACCGGCTGGTTGGGTGATATTGGGGTCATCCTGAGCGAGCGCTCCATCGTCTGGATCACCATAACTGGTGGTTGCGGTAGGCGAAACGCCTCTAGCGCTCATTCCACGCCAACGCACTCCAGCGACGTCAACCGCTGCTCCCGTCACGGCTCCCGTGGCATGTTTGCGCGCGGATCGCAGCGCGAGAATCATGGGAGGAGTAGACTCTTCGCCCACGACGTTATTGGCCGCGAGCGCATCGTTGAGCGCCGCCAGCTCGATTCCTAGTGATTCCGCCGTGGAAATCGCATTCGGATGGCTGACACGCATCGCCCGTTCGATTATATCGCGTAACTGGTCTGGCGTATCCGCGCGGTATGATCTGACACGCGCAAGGAAGCTCTTTTCGATATCCGCGTCAGTAATGAGCTGCCAGAGAAGCGCTGCCGCCGCCCAGGTATCCAGCCGCTCGACACGTTCCGAGAGCAGCGACGCGGTGATATCGGGATCGTCCGCGACCCCCGAAGCGTATGCGCTCGTGGCGACATCATCAAAGTAGGCGTCATCCGCCGCCAGACCAACATTCGCAACCCGCGCGACCGCGGCGTGATCTATCAGAATGGCGGATGGGGTTAGGTCACCATGAGTGACGCCATGCGCATGCGCGTAGGCCAGCGCGCGTGTTACCTGAAGGACCAGCGCGAGCGCGCGGCGCAGGGGCAGGCCCGTAGCGATATAGCTCGCAAGTGGACGTCCCTCGACAAATTCATATGCGAGGAACAGCGCCCCATCCTGTTCAATGACATCGTAGAGCGCGAGGAAAGCGGGATGCGCCAGAGCAGCCGTCTGTGTTAGCGTGGCGCGATACATGTCAGCATGCGTCGCAAAGGGGGCCTTGATAGCGACAGGACGCTGCAATACAGTGTCCTGTCCCTGATAGACCAGGCAAAACGCTCCCTGCGCCCGAAGCCCCGCGACCTGATAGCGATTCGCCAGCCAGGTGGCTTTCAACGTGTCTTCTCGCGGATCCACTTCGACGCCACACTTATCCCTGAATCTCTTTTCCCAACAGACCAGGCCATGACACATCCAGCGAACATCTCATGGCACGAGGCTATTATGCCACGCATTCCTCACTATGCGCTATTGCGCTAGGCTACTTGTCCGCCGCGTCTTTCCCTAGTAGCCATGCGCCGGTCAGCGCGCTCAGCGGAGCCAGGCGCGCGGAGGCTAACCGGGGCGCCTGCTCACCCCCGGAAACCGCGCGTAACTCCTCCGTCATCCGCTCACCTGTCCATTCGATAAATGGACTGCCAGCCACTCCAAGCGGGCCATCCAGGACAATCACTTCCGGGTCCACAACCAGCGCCAGCCGCGCAAGCGCGATCCCTAACGCCTCCGCTGATCGCCGCGTCAGGTCACGCAGCGGCGTGACGCCAGCGCTGGCAAGGGCCACAACGCGCTGCGCTGTGATCGCTTCGACACGCCCGCCGGTCGCCTCAGTCATCGCCGCTAGAACGCTCTCATCCAGCGCAGCCAGCCCGATCGCCTGCCGGACAAAACCCTGCGATGAGCACAAAGGGTTGAGATGGCCTACCGCTCCACAGGCGCAGCGAGGCCCGTCTTCAGCGATCCGCCAGTGCCCAATCTGTCCGGCCCGGCCATGCGCTCCGATGAGAGGCGCGCAATGGTAAACGAGAGCGGATAACACTTCCCGTCCGAGATGGACATACACCACTGGATCAGCGCCTTTCCCTACGCCCAGCCTCGTCTCCGCGAGTGCGGCGGCGTCCACGGCGGAGCGCAGACGTACGGGCGCGTGAAGCAGGTCGCTCAGGCGCGTGGCGAGTGCGACGCTTTCCCAATCTGGCGAGATAGCGCTGGCCTGAACAGAGCCATCCGCGCTATTTACATGCGCCCATGTCGCGACACCCACACCAGCGATTCCAGCGCCGCCGCGCGCTATGCAGGCTCCTTCCGCGACATGCTGGAAGAATTCGTCAGGAGTCGGAGGCGTCATAAAGCGCTTTCGCCACTGTCGCTCCGGACGGTCCGCGCCATACGTCATCGTTATCCATGCGGCGAGCTCACCGATCTCCAGTCCCAGATAAGCGGGGTCAGTGCGCTCTGATCCCGCGCCTGCGTTGGCCATGCGAATTCTCCACTCCCGCGTTTCCGGGTCGCGCCTGTTCCTGATTTGACACTCCCGGGCGCTAGCGATACACTTACCGTCACTGACGCGCTTCCCAGGCGCTCCTCGGGCGCCCCAGGAGTCTGAGATGGCCGCGCAGGTTCACACGGCTGGGGAGATGCGAGCTCATGGAACCAGAACAGGACACGCCGCTTCCCCTGGATGTTGTGGAACGCCTCGCCGCCTATGACATCCACCTGACTGGTGAGGTGAAGCTGCGGCGTCTCCTCGAATCATATGCGCGAACCTATACGCTGTATCGCCTCGCGCCTGCCGCCGCCCGGAAATGGAAAGCGCGCTACCGCATCATGATAGGCGATTCCTACTACGACTGTCAGAGCGCAGCGGAGGCTTACGCCCGCGCGCTGGCGCTCGTTCTGGAGACGCGCTCTCAGGATGAGCGCCCTGGGAGTGGCGAGCAGGCGCCCGCTCCACGTAATTCTTAAGCCGCGTCAGCGCCACCTCCGCGTCGGACGCTAGTCGTGCGACCGCTTCCTGTGATAATGCGCCCTCTTCGGTAATGATCGCGGTAACCAGGCGCGCTGGCGTCACATCGAAGAGCCAGCCGCCCTCTTTCCATTCCTCTCCGGCGGCTCCAGACACGCGCTCCAGCGTCAGCGGGTAGGATTGTGGCGTGATCTTCAGGCGCTCACAGAGCGCATAGACCGGAATGCCTAAATCGGCGGCCACCAACGCCGCAGGGTACGTGCCGACCTTATTGACCAGCGATCCATCGCTACGTACGCTATCAGCGCCCAGCAGCAGCGTTCGCGCGCGAGCCATGCCTACGCCCACCGCGCTATCGGTAACGACGGAAACGCGCGCTCCAGCGGCGGCCAGCGCACGCGCCATATCTACACCCTCGCCTCCAGGGAGAGACTCCGCGATAATAACTTCCATTGGCGCGTCTGGCGAGCGCGCGCTCGCGGCGGCTATGAGCGCATGCTCCACGGACCCAGACCGGCTGAGCGTAAAAACCGGGTCGCGCAGCAGCTTGCTGATGTGGCGCTCCAGTTCAGTAGTGACGTGACTCCAGCTGTCACGCAGGCGCATCGCCTCGTCGCGCAGCCGCCCGATAGCCGCCGCGGCTTTCACCCGCTCTAGATCCTCCAGCGAAGCGGGAAGCGCCAGTTTCCAGATAGCTGTCATCGTGTTGGCGATCGCGGCCATGCTGGGGCGCGCCCACGCCAGCCCCCATGCCAGCGCCGCGAGATCATTGAGGCTCTCTTTTCCTGATGCGGATGCGCTACCCCTGCCCGTTTCGCGCGCTTTGGCGATCCTGGCGGATTCTTCTCTTGCGCGCTCCGCGAGTATTTCGGCGGCGCTGCGCGCGAGCCAGCTTGCGCCGTGGATATGATCGTCGCGCACAACATCCACCAGCGACGCCCAGCGGGAAGGGAGTGGGAGTGGGGCGTCGAATCGCGCGCTCATGCGCTGGCGCCTCCAGGATAGACTCGCGCCAGCGCCTCTCGCAGCATCGGCACGGTGGGCAGCGATACGAGCTCTGTCGGCGGCATCCATCGTGAAGCGTTGGCTTCCCAGTCAGTATGAATTTCGCGGCCCTCGCGCAGCCGGAACAGGAATGGGTGCACTGTCCAGGTAACGCCGATAGTGTTGTCCGTGAAAGTCAGCGGCTCTCCCGCTCGAACAAGCGGCGCGTCATCAGCTTCCAGCCCCACTTCCTCCCGCAACTCCTCACGCGCCTGGTCAAGCGGGGTGGCTCCCGCCTCCAGATATCCGCTAATGGCCGCCCAGTGGCCGCGATAGGTGCGTACGCGGTCACTGCGTCTCACGAGCAGCACCTCATCCTGGCCATCGGCGGATTGCCGCAGAATGAAACAGGTGACAACGCCTGTTGCTGTTGGTTGTGCGTCTTTCATATGCGTATTACCGTTATGTTGCGGACTTTTGTAGACTATGACTATATGAACACGTCATCAACGGACACCAACTCACCATATCACGCGCAATGGCAGGCGCGCCTGTCAGCAGTCCCGCGAAAAACGCGCCGCCAGGCACACCGGGTAGTGTGCCTGGCGGCGCGTGTGCGAAGTCTGCCTACACCAGGCCTTGCGGCACGATGTACCAGTACGCGCGATTGAACAGCTGCTTCTCCATGTGGTAGTAGAGGCTGGGCCGTGGCGGGCGCGGCGGGTGCTCATAATCGAATACCAGCTGGCTCGCCTGGTTATGGCCGGTTTCCAGGAAGCACATCACCTCACCGGTGTAGGTGTCTGACTGGTCGCTGGGCTCTTCTCCTCGGATAGCGGCGATAATTCGCCTGGCGACGACCTTGGCCTCAAAGTGCGCGGCTGAGCCACTCTTCGAAACCGGCAGATCAGTCGCGTCCCCTATCGCGTAGATACCAGTTTGTCCCTTCACCTCGAGCGTCGTGCGCTCTGTGGGGATCCAGCCTTGCGGGTCCGTCAGACCAGACGCCTCAATCGCGGCGACACCACGGTGCGGCGGCACCACCACCAGGAGATCGTAGGGTATCTCACTGCCCTCGAGCGAGGTCACCACCTTTCGCTCAGTATCCACGCTCTCCGTGTTGAAGAACGTCTCATACTTGATGCCGCGCTCATCAAGGATCGGTGTGGCGAGTTCCGCGACTGTCTCGATCGGGAACACTCGCGGCAGCGGGTAGAGATACTGGATCTCACTCCGTGATCGGATGTTCCGCTTCGTCAGCCATTCATCAAGTAGAAAGACGAACTCTAGCGGAGCTGGCGGGCAGCGATACGGAATGCCGCCAATCGCCAGAACAATCCGCCCACCTTCAAACTCTGACAGGGCCGATCGCAAGCGGAGCGCGCCTTCCAGGCTATAGAAGTCATGCCACTGACCAGCGCCTTCTACCAGTCCAGGAAGATCTTGTGGCGCGAGCCTGGCGCCTGTCGCAAGCACCAGATAGTCATATGGAATGACCTCTGACACCGATTCACCACCTGCCAGCACGCGACGCACGCGGACACTCCGCTCTGCCGGCTCGACGCTCTCAACCACGCCAATTAGCAATTGAACCCGGTGATGCAGAAGTGAGCGCTCAGGCCGCGATAACTCAATGCCCTCAGCCGTATTGAACGGCAGGTAGAGCCATCCAGGCATGTAGATGTGCTGCCCAGTCGCGTCAATGAGCGTGATCTGGGCATCTTCACTTCCCAGCGCGCGTGCGGTCACGTTGGCGACAATCGTTCCACCAACGCCGCCGCCGATGATCACAATCTTTTGGGGCATAGCCCACCCCCTACTAGAGAAGGAGTCCAGCGACCTCAGTGGCTCTTCCGCGCGACAAAGCGCGTGTACCCTTCATGCTGGAACGCGCCCAGGTAATCGTGATGCGCCTTCTCGATCCAAGCGGGAATATCTTTTGCGGATCCGGGATCGCTAGACAGCACAGCAAGAACGCCGCCGACTGGCAAAGCCTTCATCCCGCGAATAAGCTCCATCAGCGGACCTGGGCAGAAACTCCCGCGCGCGTCAATCTCTTTGTCAATGTGAATATCCTGCTCGGCGACCATGTGGCAAGCCTCTCTTTTCTCATCTCGTTCCACACGCGCGCCTGGCCGCGCCCCCGGCGTCATGGCGAGGCGACGCGTGCAATGGCGGCGCTAAAGGAACAGCGTGATCTTGCTGTCCTTGGCCCGCTCGATAAACGAAGCCACGCCCGTGACGTCGTCAACGATGGGCTCGAAGTCCTCGAGCTTCAGGCCGTAAAGCTCCATGGTCATGCTGCATGCCTCGATGCGAACATTACCAATTTCACGCGCCGCCTGCAGGTTCTCCATCCACGTTGGAACGTGCTTGGCCTGCATGGCTTCGAACATCGCAGGCGCATACTCCTCGTAATCTTTGGTGATCGCGGTGTTGTCCTGATAAGCGCCTTTTCGGAACGCCTGAAGCCCCCAGAAGGTCAGGAAGAGCTCCACCTCCATATCCATGGCGGCGGCGCCTGTCGCCAGAATGGAAGCCGCCATCAGCTTATCCACGGTGCCTGAGAACAGGACCAATGACATGCGGTCCGACATCGAGTATCCTCTCTTTCATCTTTGTTGGGTCTCGTGTGAGCCGGTTGAGAAATCGCAATGACCTGTTCTCTCAGTAGCGCTTTTCGCGCCAGATCATTCGCGCTTCTCCCGTTACAGGCTATGGCAACTCGCTCACAGCCAAATCACGGCCAGGGGAAACGTTGTCACGCATGAATCCCGCAAGCGAGGAGCATTGAAAGGCATTTCGCGCACGCCCAGATCACTGGGCGCGCGCACCGGGACGTGTAAGCAATAGCGGCGCATTCGCGCTATGAATCACTTCGTCGGCGACACTTCCATATGCCCAGCGCGTCGCGCCTGTCTTGCCGTGTGTAGTCATGATGACCAGATCATAGCTTTGTGACGCCCGTAGAATCTCATCACCCGGAGCGCCCCAGCGAATAGCGATATCGCATGTTACGCCCCGCTCGCCAAGCAGTTTCTCCACACGCTCCCGCGCCTCCCCCAGATAACGCTTCGCGGTTCTGGAAGCGCCCGCTGGCTCATCCGGATCAATTACCCGCAACAATGTGACCTGGCGCGTCAGCGGCCCAGCCACAAGCGCCAGTGGCTCAAACGCGAGCTCACTCATTTGCGATCCATCCAGAGGAATGAGCGCTCGTTCCAACGCGGGCCGCTCGACCAAGGGGCCTCTGGCGCGAATCAGTAATACCGGCGAATGCCCGTGGCGCGACATGTAATCCGCGATGCTTCCCAAAGCGACGCGCGCCAGGCCTGAACGGCCATGAGTCGCCATAATCGTCAGCGCGACATGTTCGGTTGTCTCCAGATTGAGCAGGTCAGCGCGTGGATTTCCGTGCTCTACAACAACCGCCCGAACTTGCGCTCCCGCGCTCCGAAGCTCGTCACTGATGTTTTGCGATTCTTCCCGCGCCGCTTCCATCGCCGCCGTAGTGACCTCCTTGTACACCTGCGGCGCCAACAGGTATCCTGAATCACTCGCGGCCCAGGCGCTCCATTCAACGACACGCATCACGATCACGGGCATATCTAGCGCCAGCGCGACACGCGCCACATATGGCGCGGCGAACTCGCCCATATCAGAGCCATCAAGCGGCGCCAGAATAGTGCGCGTTGGGGTTGTCTCACTGGCTGTCATCGGAACACCTCCACGCCCGCATCCCGCAATCGGCCTGCCAAGTTTCAGCGAACCTGCTTCTGCCCGATAACTGCTAGCCGCGCCCCGTCACTATCGCGTTATGCGAGTCGGCCGGGCGCAACCAGTTTCACCACCCGCTGACTCGCTGAAAACACGCGGAAAGGATACGTTGAAGCAAGCTATAAAGCGAATTACAGCGTGGAGGATCCGCCTCAGAAAAAAATCGGATGGCGGCTATAGCGTAGCGCCGCCATCCCTGAACCATCCGGTTTGAATCTATGCGTGTGCGGAGCCTGGCTGCGAAATATCAAGCGTGACACGCAGACAGCCATCTTCATAGCGTGTCGCGCACGGATACTCGGTATGCGTCAGGACATCCCGCATGCGTACATTGTTGGCCATTGTGACGGCGCTCATCGCCGTGTAACCATGCCGCCGGGCGTAGCGTAGCAACCGCGAGAGCGCCTTTGTGCTGATCCCCTGGCCTTGCCAGTCATCCTCAACGACAAACGCGAGCTCTCCCTCAGTGTCAGAAAGTGGCTCATAGCGCACGACACCGATGATGCGCTCGTCCTGACCTTCACCGATGGTCGCGACCAGCGCCATCCGGCGATCATAGTCGAGATGTGTCAGTCGCCAGGCGTCTTGCGCGTGCAGCACCGGAGCCACGCGGAAATACCGCATGACAATTGTGTCGGGCGAAAGTCGCGCATGGAACTCTTGCAAGCGTTCCGCGTCGCTGGGCTGGATCGCTCGCATCTGAATCGTCGCGCCAGTGCGCAGATGTATGGTTTCCGCCAGTGAAGCGGCGTTGTGGCGCGCGAACGCTGCCCAGGCCGCTTCGGTGTCGAGTTCAGTCGGCGCGGCGGGTCGTTGATTGAAAGTTTGTGCGGTACTCACAGCGGTCCGCTCCTTTCGGGATGGTAACGCAAGCGGGAAATACCAGCGTTCCCCGCCAGAAGGAAGTCATCTCACTTCCCCCATTCACTAAATATATCGTCTACATTTCCCCTCTTACCGCGTTGCGGGCTAACAGCGGCTACCCAAGCTTCCCGATGTGAGCCACTTGTGATCGTACTTATCCGACCACTGCGCCCACGAGCCGGCCAAGGCTAAACGTGATCACCGCCGCCGCCAGCCCCAAGGCGATCTGGCGCCCTGCCGCCTTCCACAACGGCGCGCCTGTGGTCAGGGTGATGCCGGCTCCAATGATGAACAACCCGATGACACTTAGCGCGACGCTGAGAATTGTGGCGGTCCATCCCGAAAGAAACGCGAATGGAATAACCGGCGCGATCGCGCCAACCGCGAACAGCATGAATGACGCGATAGCGGCTTCCCAGGCCGAGCCACCCAGTTCAGACGGATCTATTCCCAACTCCTCGCGCGCCAGAGTATCCAGCGCGCTGGAAGGATCGGAGAGGATGCGCGCCGCCGTCGCATCAGCGGCGTCGGGATCGAGCCCTTTCGCCTGATAGATGAGTGACAGTTCTTCGCGCTCTTCTTCTGACGATCGCTCCAACTCTTCGCGCTCGATGGTAATCTGTCGTCCGTAGAGTTCACGCGCGCTCTGTACTGAGAGCCACTCACCAATCGCCATCGAGAGCGCGCCAGCCAGCAAGCCCGCCATGCCAGCCAGGAAGACTTGCTGCGATGCCAGTGACGCGCCCGCGACTCCCATCACTAGGCTGAGGTTCGACGTCAGTCCATCGCTTGAGCCCAGAACCGCCGCCCGCAGCGCATTTCCACCTGACGTGCCGCGATGTCGCCCTTCAATCTGAGCTAGCGTCGAGCCTACAACACCCCCTTTGGTCGTCCTCAGCAGATAGCCGAAGACGCGTTCGTGAGAGCGCTCATCCGCCGGCATACCAGACGCCCGGGCTTCCGGCTGTGTATCATAGGCATGGCTAGCGTTCCGTTCACCAGCGGAAACGATAGGCAACACCGCGCCGACGCCGAAACGCCGCGTCATCCACATAAGTGAACGCGTCCGCCAGCTCAGCGTATCAGGCGGTAATTTGCCGCCCGCATCACGCAACCGGGTGGCCCACGCATCAGCATGGCGCGACTCTACCTCCGCCATGCGGGTGTAGACCTCGGAAAGCCGCTTGTCGCGCTCAACCTCGGCAAAGGTCTTATAGAGCGCCGCGCTCTCACGCTCATCACGCAGATTCGCCGCGTATCGCGCGATCGTCTCATTCGACTCCGCCATCTGGCTCCTCGTTTCATCATGGCGGTTGGCGCCAGCTACAAACCGTCTCTCTGTACGCTAGCGTCTGCCGCTCACACCAGACTCTCCTCCTGAACCGCGCGCGTCTCACACCAATCACAGCGCGCGTCCGACCAATGGTTTCCTGTATTTGCCGTTTCCACAACGATGGTACAGTACAACCGCGTGGGTATGATCGCCATGCCGACAGCTCGCCGCCGCGGCGTCAATGAAACTGGGAACCGCACTTCTGGAGCCGGCTCTTATGAAATTCCGGAACGATGATCTTCCAGACGACTTTCAAACATTTCTTCATGCCCTTGCGCGGCCAGAGGCCTTTCCGCCAGAAGCCCGCGTCACTCCAGGCGCGACCATCAGTATCATGCAAACGCACGCCTCGGCCGTTCTCCTTACCGAGACACGCGCATACAAGCTCAAAAAACCCGTGAATCTCGAATTCCTTGATTATTCCACAGCCGAACGCCGGCGGCGTTTCTGCATCGAGGAATGCGCCATCAACCAGGCGCTCGCCCCAGGTGTCTATCTCGGCGTCGCGCCGGTTCTTTCTCGGCCTGATGGCGCTCCCCGCTTCGGGGCCGCCTTCCCGGTTTCACAGGTTCCGTCTCTAGGCGCCTGGATTGAAGATCAGCAGGTTGTGGATTTCGCTGTCGTCATGCGCCGCCTGCCTGAATCTCGCACGCTTGCCTCGCTGGTCAGCGCGGGTGAGGCGAATGGGGACCTTCTCCGTCAGGTCGCGCGCGCAACCGCCAGATTCCACCTTGCGGCGGAAAACGGTCCACCTTTATCGCCGTACGGGACCGTTGAAACGGTTCTGGCAAACATCATACAGACACTCGATCAGTCTGAAGCTGACATTGGCGTCACGATCTCTGGCGAAACGCATGCGGCGATACGGCGTTACATCACCCGATTCGTCGAGCGTAAGCGCGAGCTGCTGGAATCACGCTTGCGCGCTGGCTGGGTGCGGGACTGCCACGGAGATCTCCGGCTTGAGCACGTCTACGCCATACCAGCGGAGCCAGGCGATGGCGAAAATCGCGTCAACCTGCTCATGGTGGACCGCATCGAATTCGATCCGCGCTTCCGCTATGGTGATGTCGCGGGCGAGATCGCGTTCCTGGTGATCGAGCTGGAGCGCGCGGGCCGCCTCGATCTGGCGCGCGCCTTCACGCGCGCATACATCGAAGAGACGGGCGTCAGCGATCTACTTGAGGTCCTGCCGCTCTATCAGGTGTATCGCGCGATGGTGAGAGGGAAAGTGCGCTCCATCCTTCTCAGGCAGTCAGGCTTAGACTCCATGACGCGGGCGAGCGTTCGCGAAGACGCCGAAGCGATGTACGGACTGGCGGCGCATCACGCGGCAGGCCCCACCGAACCCGTCATTGCGCTTATGGGGGGTCTGATGGGCACAGGTAAAAGCACGCTTGCTCGCATCCTTCACGCTGAGCTGGGCTGGCCGGTCATCTCATCGGATATCTTGCGCAAGCGCATGGCGGGTCTGCCACTCACCGCCCCTATCAGCGCACGGGATCAGCAAAGCATCTATTCCGCTGACTGGGACCGCCGTGTCTACGAGCGCCTGATGGAAGAAGGAAGCGCGCGCCTGGCGGAAGGGCGTTCCATACTACTTGACGCCACATTCACACTGCGCGAGCGCCGCCAGATGATAGCCCGTCTTGCGCGTGAGACGGGCGCTCGCGCGATTTTCCTCGAATGTGTCTGCCCGAGCGATGTCGCGATAAGCCGCCTTAACGCGCGCTGGCAAGCGAAAATACAGCTTCAGGGCGCAAGCGATAATCGCGATGTAATCTTCGCTTCCGACGGGCGGCCAGAAATCTATGTTCATCAGGCGCTCCGCTGGGAACCTTATAATCCGGGCGCCGAGCCAGATTTAGACCATGCCATCATTGACACAACCCGGCCATATCCTCAACAAGTTGAACATGTTTTTACAGAGCTGGGCATTCCCCGGCTTGCCTGTTGGCTAGACTACACCTCTGAGTGACGCTGGCCTCAACGAGCCGGCATCGGAGGAAAAAGAGAGACGCGGGAATGCTATGAGAGCGTCGAGCATGCGCTTCTCTTGCTCGTGCATGCCAGCATTTGTCCGCACATGTCCATAGTTGACGGCTATATGAAAAGCGCCGCCAAACTCAGGTTGCCGTTACATATTTTCGCGCCAACAGCATGAAGTAAAGGTAGCCACGCCAAGCGCCCAGACGCTCCAGCGCCGCCGCCGCGGCTGCGTTTGGGTCGGGCGTCGCCTCAGCAAATACTTCGCGCAATCCCCTGGCCGCCCCAGAATCGCCAACAGGGAAGCGCCCCAGCCGCCCCATGCCGCGCAACAGAACGAGTTGCGCGCTCCAGGGGCCGATGCCTGGCAGCGTGCACAGCAACCGCTCCGCCTCAGCGTCTGTCATTCCAGCGAGCCTATCCTCTGAGACCTTTCCCGTAATTATCCAATCCGCGCATTCACGCAGCGCCATCGCCTTGGTGGCGCTGAGCCCGCACTCGCGAAGCGTGGTTATCGGCGCGGCGCGCACCCGATTGACATCCGGCGCGCCTACATATTCCTTATCTTCAAATCGCACCCGCGGCCCATAAGCCAGAGCCAGGCGGTTCACCATAGTCATCGCCGCGGCCAGGCTCACCTGCTGGAAAGGAATTACCTGGACAAAGCTTTCCCACAGACTCAGAAATCGGGGGGGGAACATTCCCGACATTCGCTGGGCAAGTAGCCCCAGGACAGGCTCATGTGCAAGGAGCGCTCTCAGAGGCTCCAGATCCACATCCAGGCCAAGTAGCCGCCGCACATTCGCCTCAATCGTCGCCTGCCGCCTGTCGCTGAGCGCGCTCCCGAGCGTCCGGTACGCTACAGCGCGCGGACCAGTCTGCCGCACACCTATTAACCAGTTCTCATCCCCGTGCGACATGACAACCCGCAGCTCACCGTCATGGATGGGATAGAGGACGTTGGATGGCAGCCTACGGGCTACAGCGGCGGTGATCGCCAGATCAAATGGCGCTCTCAGATAAATCACTTGACGAGCGGTATCGTTGAGCATGCGGAGCGGGCCTCACAAACACGTGATCTTCAGCGCTCAAATGGGGGAAGGCGGCAAGCGGCTGGCCAGGACTTAATGCGCATCTACAACCTGGCGATAAACATCGAGGGTTGCGCGCGCCGCGGCGCCCCAGTCAAATAGGCGCGCGCGCTCGAGACTTCGGCGGCTCATCTCAGCCCGCAGCGCCTCATCGGACGCGACGCGGAGCATCGCGTCCGCGAGCGCGTCCACATCCATCGCCGGGACAACCAACCCCGCGTCCCCTACCACTTCTGGCAGCGAGCCGCCATCACTCACGATGACCGGTAGTCCGTAGGCCATAGCCTCCACTGGCGGGATGCCAAACCCCTCGTACAGGGAAGGAGTTACCAGGGCGGAAGCCATCGAATACATCGCCGCCAGGTCACTATCGGAGACATTTTCGAGAATACGCACGGAATCTCCTAGCCGAGAGTATTCCAGTGTCTCAAAGACGCTCTCATATAGCCATCCTTTGCGACCGACGATCACCAGATGCGTAGGCGCGCCGGGCATTCCGTTGATGCGGGCGAACGCCTGAATGAGTCGCGCGTAGTTCTTTCGCGGTTCGATGGTTCCTACCGCCAAAAAGAACGGGCCGCGCAGGCCGTATTGGTTGGCGGTTTCCGTCAGCCGTACAAGATCATCTATACGCTTGAGGCCTGGATCCACCCCCAGATAGATTGCCGTGATCTTCTCTCTGGGCGCGCCCATCAGCGTCACCAGATCATCCGCTGTGCGCTGTGAATCCGCGATGATGCGGTCGGCGCTGCGTATCGCATGCGGCGTAACGCGCAGCAAATAATTACGCAAGCTGGGAACCGAACATTCCGGGTGAGTAATAAACGCCAGATCGTGGATCGTTACCACTTTCCGCGCGCGCGCCACTGGCGGCAGGCTAAAATCGGGCGCATGAAATACATCCGCCGCGCCAGCGAGCGCCTCAATCGGCAGCGGCGTGCGAAAGCGATGCCAGAGCGTGGTCATGCGCTTGTTGCTGATAGGGCCTACAACAGCGCGAACATTAGGCGCGGAAGGAAACCCACGAGAAGCGCCTGGCTTATCAGCCGAGAACAGGGTGAACGAATCAGCGTGATCCATGCGCAGCATCGCGTCCACGAGATTGCGCGTATAGCGGCCGATCCCCGCGCTCTGCGCGATCCCCGATGTATAGTCCACCAGCACACGCATCAGCGAGAAACCCCATTCCGCGACAGCGTTAAGCAAGCGCCAAAAACCAGAGAAATAGCGGGGATCAAGCGTGGCTCAACGCTCTTGCCTCCCTGGATGAGTATAACATAGCGCCGCGCTTCATCATCCAACTGCCCTACATAATTGGCCGCGCGCGCTCCCCCGTGATAGACTGGCCCGCAGACGGAGCGGCGCAACGGCGCTGTATGCGCTCGCATACGGCGCCGTCAAAGTACTTGATGTCCAGAGGATCGAAGCGACATGGCGACGCGCGCGAGTGATCTGGTTGAGCCTCGCCACATTGAGCGGCTGCGAGTGGAGATTATCGAAGCTATCTCCGCTGCCCTCGCCTATCCACCGTTCTTCGACTTCCGCGCAGGCAAGCTTCGCACACGCCCCATTGACCGCGCGAAGGTCGCTGAAATCGAGCAGTTCATCGGCTCCGCGAACTTTGCTCCCATCGAGAACGCATCACCATCCTCGCCCGATACACGACGCTTTATCGAGCGGCTCATTCTCCGCTACCTGGAAGTCAATCCATCGCTGGCCACTCCACATGGAGCCCGCTATCTGCCCGTTATACGCGCCCAGGCGTCTCGTCTCGCCTCCGAAACCCATCGAAGCTTCGTCGCGCACCTGAAAGGCGAGAATCGCGACTTCGGCGCCCGGCGAAAGGCCGCTTCCTGGGCTTCCGTCAAGCGTGGTGACCATAGCTCCGCGTCTGGAAGCGACCATAACAGCCGCTTGCTGGAGGCAGTCCTGCGGAAACCTGAGCGTAGCGCGCCAAGTGAACCCGCGCGCCAATCGCTCAAGAGCGCGCCCGCTGACGCGACTGTTCCAGCGCCCATCGTAAGTGGCCCGCAATCGCTTCCTGGCATCGTCCCATTTGAGGTCTTCGTGGCGAACTCGCACGCGAGCGCGCCCGTGGCTCCCGCCGATCTCGCCGACCAGCCCACTGGCCCCCTCGCCGTGGTAGCGCCACCACCCATAGCCAGCGGTGGGCAAACTTCGATGCGGGAACTTCCGCCAGATTTGCTCAACCTCTATGGCGCTTACCTTGGTGACCAGGAACCGGATGTTCCCGCGCCTGTCCGGCCAGCGGCGCCGACGCCACAGCAGCCAGCGCCCGTTCGCATGCCTTCAGCGCCACAGCCCCTCGCAAGCCCGCCATCTATTCCCCCGGCTACGCCTGCCGCGAGTCCTGCGGACGCGCGTGGCGATCAACTCATCTTCTGGCAGCTGCGCTATCAACTCGAGGCATATGTTCGCCTGGCCGCGCGGAGCTACGGGCTTCCAGGACACGGCGGTGACCCGGCCAGTGTCCTCGATGAACTGCGGCGTTCGGGCTTTGTGGACGAGGCCGATCTACGTATTGCGGAAGGCGTCTTTGCGCTCACCGACCGGGTGACAGCCCAGGGCCACGCGACCACCGCTGACTACCGGCAGGCGCTCATGCTTTACCTGCTCTACCACCGCAGCCATATCAACGTCTAGCGCCCGCCCCACTCTCATTCCCGAGCCACCATGACACGCCCGCGCCCGGCGCCTGCCCACTTGCATCGCGACCAGCGCGCTCACGAATAGTCGCGAGGATTGGTTCAGGCAGCGGCTGTCCTCTGCCCACTGGCTGGCCGAGCAGCCCTTGCAGGTCAAGCGCGTTGACGACCCCATAGTTGCTGGCGTTGTTATTGGCGATGACGTGGACTTCGCTTCCTGTCAACCTCTCAGCGATGCGCTGGATTCGCTCGACCCAGGGCTTAAGCTCGTCAAGCGAGTACAGATAATCGTACCGCTGGCGACTGCTTGTCAACCCCTTGCCGTACCACGTCGCCCGGTTGCGTCCATGAAACCGCACCATCGAGAAGCCCGGGTCAGTGATCAGCGCAACTGGTGGCACGGATCCCGATCCGACCTGCGGCTCATCCACCGCGCAATACGCCAGCCGCTCAGAGGTCAGCGTTTCCCGTGTGCGCGAGACATTCCGCCCTTCCAGCCAGGAGCGGTGGCGAAACTCGACCGCGATCGTATCATTCGGGAGCGACTCACGCACAAGGCTCAGGTATTCCAGCCCATCATCCGCGAACGTGAACCACGGAGGAAACTGGAACAGGATCGCGCCCAGCTTGCCCGCGTCGCGCAGCGGCTGGATCATCTCACTGAAGCGCGCGAATGTGTCGCTGTGCGGCGGCTGGCCCTTGCCACGCTCATCACGGTGATGCCAGGTCAGTTCGCTATAGGCCTTCACGTCAAAGATAAAATCAGTTGGCGTGCGCTCCCCCCAAAGCGCGAAATTACGCGCCGGCTGCAAGCTGTAGAAGGTCGAATCCACTTCGACCAGCGAAAAGAAGCGGGCATAGTATTCAATACGGCGCGAGCGCATGTCCGCGCGTGAATACTCTGGCGGGTAGAACGGCTCGTGATCCGTCCAGCTTGCCGTTCCAACGCGAATTCGGGTCATAGCCATCTCTCCTTCCACACCACCGGGAAGTCCCGCATGCATCCGCGCGTTATCCTCAACGCGCGCGCTCGCCTTGACGCGCTTTTCACGCCAGACGTAGGATACAGCGAAACCAGCGAACAAAGGAGAGTGGCGCGATGCTCACCAGCGCCGTGAAGCGCATAGACCACGTCGCGATTGTCGTCGCCAGTTTGGATGACGCGCTGACCTTTTACCGTGATACGCTTGGCCTCGCTCCATCCAGCGTCGTGGAATTCCCCAGTGAAGGTGTCCGTATAGCGTTTCTTCCGCTGGGCGGCGAGAACGGCAGCCAGATCGAGCTTCTGGAACCTGCGGACCCGGAAACAGGAGTTGGACGATTCCTTGCCAGTCGTGGCGGCGGTCTGCACCACATCTGCCTCGAAGTCCCCGACGTTGAGCAGGCGCTCGCGGACCTGCAAGCGCAAGGCGCGCGTCTGCTGGATACAACTCCGCGCAAGACCGCTGAAGGGCGCGGCGTCTTCCTCCATCCCAAGGGCGCGTTTGGTGTGTTGCTGGAGCTCGTCCAGCGGACCGACGCTTCCTCGCCTATAGGCGCGTAACCAGCGCACGCTCGCCGCACGCGGCGAGCGAACCCCATAAATCCACGCCTGGGACGTGGTTCCGCTTCAACTCGATGAGGAGTAAGTCACTGTGAAGACCACCCGTGAGAAGATCGAAGAGCTCCGGCTGCTGAAAGAGCAGGCGCTGCAAGGCGGAGGCGCTGAACGCATCGCCGCCCAGCACAAGAAAGGCAAACTAACCGCACGTGAGCGCATCGAGCTGCTTGTGGATTCTGGCACATTCCAGGAACTCGACATGTTCGCCACCCATCGCGCCACAGGCTTTGGCCTGGAAGAGCAGCGCATCCTCGGCGATGGCGTTGTGACAGGCTACGGCAAGGTTGATGGGCGGCTGGTGTACGTCTTCTCGCAGGATTTCACTGTGTTCGGCGGCTCACTCTCCGAAGCGCACTCCGAAAAAATCTGCAAGATCATGGATCTGGCGATGAAGAACGGCACGCCAGTTATTGGCCTGAATGACTCTGGCGGAGCCCGCATCCAGGAAGGCGTCGTCAGCCTTGGCGCCTACGCCGACATCTTTCTGCGCAACACCCTGGCGAGCGGAGTGATTCCACAAATTTCCGCCATCATGGGTCCATGCGCGGGTGGCGCGGTCTATTCGCCCGCCATTACCGACTTTATCTTCATGGTCGAGGGCACAAGCCATATGTTTGTGACTGGCCCGAACGTGCTCAAAACCGTCACTCATGAAGATGTCACCTTCGATGAGCTTGGTGGGGCCACAATCCACAACGCCACCAGCGGCGTAGCCCACTTCGCGGCCCCGAGCGAGGTGGAGGTTCTGCGCCAGATCCGAACACTGCTCAGTTACCTGCCATCGAACAACATGGGAGATCCGCCAGCCATTCCCTCGGATGATCCCGTTACCCGCGCGGATGATGCGCTCGATGAGATCATTCCTGACAATCCCAACCGGCCATATGATATGAAGGACATTATCCGCTCGGTCGCCGATCACGGCTCGTTCTTCGAGGTGCAGGAGCAGTTTGCTCGCAACATCGTTGTTGGTTTCGCGCGCCTCAACGGCAAACCGGTGGGCTTCATCGCCCAGCAGCCCAATGTCCTGGCGGGCGTGCTTGACATCAACTCATCAGACAAGGGGGCGCGCTTTGTCCGTTTCTGCGATTGCTTCAATATCCCCATCGTCACGTTGGTGGATGTGCCAGGTTTCCTGCCTGGCGTAGCGCAGGAGCACAATGGCATCATCCGCCACGGCGCCAAGCTGCTCTTCGCCTATTGTGAAGCGACAGTCCCAAAAGTCACCGTCATCACGCGCAAGGCGTATGGCGGGGCTTATGACGTCATGAGCAGCAAGCATATCCGTGGTGATATCAACTATGCCTGGCCTACCGCCGAGATCGCCGTGATGGGGGTAGATGGCGCGGTCAACATCGTGTTCAAAGACGAGATCGCCCGCGCAGCCGATCCCGAAGCGCGCCGTGCGGAACTGGTCGCTGACTACCAGGAAAAATTCGCCAACCCCTATGTCGCCGCCGCGCGTGGCTACGTAGATGAGGTAATCGAGCCACGCCACACGCGCGAGAAATTGATCGTCGCGTTAGATATGCTCAAGAACAAGCGTGACTCACTGCCTCCGAAGAAGCACGGCAACATCCCCCTCTGATCGCCACGCCGCGAAGGAGTCCCGGAGCAATGCGCGTCACCCGCTATACCGATCTGGCCGCCTTCGCGGCGCGCGTCAACCCCTATCTGTTCGCCCACGAGGCTGAGCACTGCCTGCCCATTGGCATCCTGTCTACCCGGCTCGCCGGGTTTCAGGATGATGAGCCTCTTTACATGGGGTGCGTCACGGAAGAGGATGAGCGTATCGCGCTAGTCGCGATCCAAACGCCACCACATAATATCGTGCTCTCGCTGCCTGCCGATGGCTCTGACGCCACAGCCGCCATTCAGGCTCTCGTCAGCGACGCGCGCGACGCTTGCGGGACGCTGCCCGGAGTCCACGCGCCAAGCGGGTTGGCTGAAGCGTTCGCCAGCGCATGGCGTGCGTTTACAGGAAACAGTTACCGGGCTAATCTACGTGAGCGCATCTATCGTCTGCGCCAGGTCCAGTGGCCTCGTTCCACGCCAGGCAGGCTGCGCCATATCGAAGAGAGTGACCGCGGCCTGCTGCGCATTTGGCTGCGCGACTTCATGCGCGAAGCCCTGGGACAGGAGACGCCCGTTGAGAAAATGATTGATGGAAGGCTGCGAGGGAAGCCCAGCGGTATGTATCTATGGGAGGATGGCCAGCCGGTATCCATCGCCGGCTTTGGCAATCCAACACCCAACGGAATCCGCATTGGGCCAGTGTACACGCCTCCAGACCTGCGAGGACGCGGCTATGCCAGCGCGTTAGTCGCTCAAACCAGCCAGCGTCTGCTCGATGAGGGTCGCCAGTTCTGTTTTCTCTTCACCGATCTGGCGAACCCCATCTCAAACCACATCTATCGGGCAATAGGCTACGAGCCTGTGAGCGACGTCACCGAATATCTCTTCCAGACCGCGACGCCAACAGTCTAGCCGTCAATGACCTCATAGTGCCGCGCGACAATAGGGTCCACGAACAGCCCGGCGAGATAGCTGCGATATTCGGCGAATTGTGGACTTCCACGGAATCCCACGGTATGGTCCTCGAGCGTTTCCCACTCAATCGTCAAGATAAACTTGTGCGGATCCTCGATCTGCCGGCGTGGAGTCACCGAGCGGCACCCCTGCGCGCGACGAATTACCTCTGCGCCCTTGAGCAGGCCTGCCTGAAATTCCTCCGCTTTGCCCGGCTGTGCGGTATATTCTGCAATTTCCAGCACCATCGTCCATCTCCCTTTCTGAAATGACCCGGTCAGGCGGCGTCTTGCGCGTCACCCCAATCCTGCTGAAAAGTCTGGTTTAACGTCCCGATTACACTAGAATCCGCGATCAGCAGCCCTAACTCGCGATTGTCATCGAGCGAGGTAGCGGAGAAATTCTCCGACCCTATAAACGCCCGCTCGCCGTCAGCGAGCATCATCTTTGCATGCATGTAGACCGTTGAGATATAACGCACACGCACGCCGCCCTGCAGCAGCCGCGCCACAGTCGGTTCCGCGCCCGCTGAGCCGTTGGGCGCAGGCAAAACGACTTCGACAGTCACACCGCGCTTCGCCGCCGCGATAAGCGCGTCAACTGACGCGGTATCGTACATCTCCTCATCCTCGACGAACAACGTTGACTTCGCGGAGGCGATGAACGCCGCGATGCGCGGACGCGCGTTTACCGGGCTCACGACAAGATTGGGATCAGTCAATGTCGGCGCTGTCCGTTGCCAGTCAGCGGAAAATATGCTCATTGCTTCCTGAACATCGGCAGCGTTCGTGTCAACAACGCCATACTCGCGGTTCTTGCTGTAGGAACTGCCACCCAGACCCGATTTGCTAAGATTCGCGGTCAGAATCTCCAGTGTCGCGCCATCCACGATGATCACCTTCTCATGAGTGTAATGGTATGCCGGATCAGCCCCCTCCGCCTTCACGCCCGCCGCCTGGAGCTCCTGAAGCGTCTCCTGTGGGCCTGTCGAGCCACTCCCATAGGGGGACAGTTCCAGCAGCACGCGCACATCCACCCCGCGATTGGCCGCGTCTTCGAGCGCATTGATAACATTGCGGTCGGTCAGCAGATAGATCTCCGCCCACACGGATCGCTGCGCGCCCTCAATAGCATGTAAAACCGGCGTCTCACCCGCGGCGGGCTCGACGAAAACGCTGAGCCCGCTCGTCGCGCCCGCTCCGGCTGGCACAGCGCCACACCCTGCGCCAGCGCACTGGCCCGTGGCGCTTCCCCCCGTGGCACCGCTCGATGAAGCCGAGGGCGCGGCGCACGCGCCCAGCGTCATACACACCATACCGAGCGCCAGTATCGCGCGGGCCATCCGTTTACCTTTCAAGCGACCAGCCTCCTCGACTTGCCAGCTCTCCCCCCACCTCGCCAGCGGACAGCAAACGAAAACCGCCGGTCCGTGTAGAGTCTACACCAGACCGACGGTTTTTGCGCGATTCAGTGGATGCGCGGAAAGTTAGGGATGGAGCGCCAGGAACAGCGGCGCCATCACCAATGTAATCGTGCTCAGCAACTTGATGACCACGTGCAGTGATGGGCCAGCGGTATCCTTGAAAGGATCGCCCACCGTGTCACCGACGACACTGGCTTCATGCGGCGGGGTCCGCTTGCCCAGCTTGTTCCCCTGGTCGTCCTTCAGGAAGCCCGCCTCGATGTACTTCTTGGCGTTGTCCCACGCGCCGCCACCATTGTTCATGAACAGCGCCACCAGGATACCAACGATTGTGCCTACCATCAGCAGCGCCGCGGCAGCCTCAGGGCCAAGCACGATGCCGACCAGGATCGGTGTGGAGACCACCAGCACTCCAGGCGCGACCATCTGGCGCAACGCGGCAGACGTGCTGATGTCCACACATCTGGCGTAATCCGGCGTTTCCTCACCCTTCATAATCTTGGGGTTTGCTCTGAACTGCCGGCGCACTTCCTGGATCATGGACTGCGCGGCGCGCCCAACGGCGCGAATCGCAAGCGAGCTGAACAGATAGATCAGCATCGCGCCGATCAGAGCAGCGATGAACACGGGCGGGTCCGCTAGATTCACCGAGTAAGCGGCGGCGGCGACGCTCGCGGCGACGTCCTGCACCTCCCGGCGATACGTGTAAATGATGTCCAGGTACGCGCTGAAGAGCAGGAAAGCCGCCAACGCGGCGGAGCCGATGCCATAGCCCTTGGTCAGCGCCTTGGTTGTATTTCCAACCTCGTCCATCGCGTCAGTAATGTCGCGAACCGACTCCGGCGCGTTGCTCATCTCAACGATGCCACCCGCGTTATCGGTGATAGGGCCAAAGGTATCCATCGCCAGGATATAGCCCGCGCTCATCAGCATGCCCATGGTCGCCACGGCGGTAGCATAGATGCCGCCGGTGCTCACAATACCCGTCGTGCCGAGGTCGGCAAACGAGCCAAGCAAGTAAGAAATACCTAGCGACAGGCTGATAGACAGCACCGGCGCTGTGACATTCTCAAACGCGACAGCGAGGCCGGCGATGATCACCGTCGCTGGACCAGTCCTCGCCGCGTTAGCAATCTCATGCACAGGGCGGAAAGCGCTGGATGTGTAGTACTGGGTAATGAACAAGAAGGCGATACTATTCGCGATGCCAATCAGGCCCGCGATTCCAAACGCCCACCACTTGGGTGTAACCGGGGAGAGGATGAAGTATGACGCGCCAAAGATCGCGATCGCGGAAAGCGAAGCTGTCGTGTAATAGCCGACGTTGAGTTGTCCCATCGCAATCTTGCTGGGATCGCGGCCATTCGTCTGACCCGGCTCTCTCATCGCGCTCTTGCGAACCATCGCCAGTCCAACCAGCGAGCAGAAAATACCCAATCCCACGACAACAAGGGGAAAAACAACCCACTCCGCACGCGCCGCGTTCAACACGCCGCCAGCCAGCCCAACCGCGACTGCCGCGCCCAGAATCATGGCGCCAATATTCTCGGCGGCGGTGGACTCGAAAATGTCAGCGCCACGACCAGCGCAGTCACCGACGTTATCGCCCACCAGATCAGCGACCACCGCCGGGTTCCGGGGATCGTCCTCTGGGATGCCCGCCTCGACTTTGCCCACGAGGTCCGCTCCCACGTCAGCGGCTTTGGTATAGATACCGCCTCCAAGCTGGGCGAAGAGCGCCACAAAGCTCGCGCCAAAACCGAACCCAACAATGTCCGTTGGCGCCACGACCGCTCCTGTGGCGGGATTGAGCGCGGCGAAGATGAGATAGAGCACGCTGACGCCGAGCAAGCTGAGTGAGATGACAAAGAACCCTGAAACGGCCCCACCACGCAACGACACCATCACTGCGTCACCCAGGCCGCGGCGCGCCGCGCTCGCGACGCGGATGTTCGCTCGCACTGCCACCTGCATGCCAATGAAGCCCGCGGTGCCAGAGCATGCCGCGCCAAACAGGAACGAGATCGCCGTGCGAATTCCAACACCAAGCGGCCCGTTTATGCCTGTCTGGCCCGGCGCGCTCAGCGCGGTCAGCGCTCCCAGCAAAACGCCAATCACCACAGCGCTGCCAAGCGCCAGAAGCGTGATCGTCTTGTACTGGCGGTTCAAGAACGCTTGCGCGCCGGTAAAAATAGCGTCTGACACCTTGCGCATCTCTGGGGTGCCAGTATCCTGAGAAATCACCCAGCGCGCCAAGCCAATGGCCACCGTCAAGGCGATCAGGCTTGCCCCAATCGGGACAACCAACCACCACATGGTATTGCTCACGGGTCCCTTTGCCCTCCTGCTGATCTGGACATACCAGACAACGCTGCGCTGCGTTGACGCAGGGCCACGCGAACGTGCGAACACAGCGGCGCGCGCCACCGAGCGCCCACATACGAAATCCGGAGGAGGGGGAAGCCCGCGCCAGATTCGGTGGGAAGTAAAATGGCTGGCGCGCCTACAAAAGCGCTCGCCTGGGGGTCCCGAGCATCGCGGTAAGCCACCCACGTGCCATGCAGGTTGTCTCAGAAGCGGATGCGCATCTGCGCATAACGTAACGAGTGTAACATAGGCATGTCGGATTGGCAAGACGCCCCAAGACGCGCGAATCCGCATCCTGGCGCGGTTGCGGCGTCTCCTCGCAGGGGGATACAATACCCAGGCTGTGGCGCCGCTCGAAGCGAACGCATCTTCTGGCAAGTCGTCCTCTTCAGCGGACTCGCCTCGTCAATACCGCCTTTATGGCGCGCCGCTCATAGAGGAGCTGTTTTTCGTGCCTGATTATCCTGAATTGATGACCCGCGACTTACCCACGGGAATGCGCCTCATTGATGGCGGAGTGACCGCCGCGCCAGGATTTCGCGCCGGCAGCGTATCATCCGGTATCAAGTCCGCTGACGGCACACCTGACCTCGCGATGCTCGTCGCTGACTCCCCATGCGTGACCGCTGGCACGTTCACTCCCAGCCGTACCGCCTCGCATACCGTTATCCTCTGCAAAGAGCATCTCGCCAAAACTGGTGGGATCGCGCAGGCTGTCGTTCTCAATAGCGGCAACGCCAACTGCTCCAACGGTCCACAGGGCATGCGCGACGCGCGGCGCATGGCGGAGCTGACGGCCGCGAAGTTGGGTATTGACCCCAGCCTGGTCATGATTTCCGCCACAGGCATCATTGGGCGCCTGCTGCCAATGGACAAGGTCGAGGCGGGAATCGGCGCGGTCGAGGTCTCCAGCGATGGCGGCGACGCTTTCGCCCAAGGCATCATCACCACGGATACACGTGTCAAAACCATCGCGGTCGAATTCGAGATCGAAGGGAAGACCATCCGCCTGGGTGGCTCGACAA
>JAKAIY010000021.1 GCA_021814145.1 Chloroflexota bacterium | reverse complement strand
GCGTACCACCATGTCAGCCGCTCCGGGACCGGGAAGTGGCTGATGAGGAACACCAGCCCGTAGAAGATCCCGCTCAGCACGCCCAGCGCCACAGCCGCGCCAGCGATGGCCGCGCCGGCCACCACCAGGTTGCCGAGGATGACGTACGACAGACCGAAGAACAGCGCCGCCAGCAGGATGACCAGAACGACAGTCAGCGCCCAGCCCGCGCCACGATTGCCCTCGCTGACGCCGCGCAGCACCGCTATCGGGCGGACCTGCGCAGCCTGCGCGATAGGCATCAGGCCGAAGATCAGCGCGGTCGCCACGCCGATGATGACGCCTGAGGCGATGATGCCCGGATCAATCACCACCGGCAGGTCAATGAAGAAGCGCTCGACCACCAGATTGCGCACCAGCAGCGAGACACCCAGGCCCGCCGCCGAGCCAATGGCGCCGCCAACCAGGCCCAGCAGTCCCGCTTCCAGCCCGAAGAGCGCGTAGAGGTCGCCGCGCCGGTAGCCCGACGTTTTGAGCACGGCGATCTCGGTCTGCCGCCGCCGCAGCAACACCTGCATGGTGTTGACGATGCCGACGCCGCCAATCAGCAGCGAGAGCAGGCCGACGACCTGCAGGAAGTAGCGGATGTTCTGGACATCGCTCGCGTTCTGCTGCAGCGCGTCCTTGGTTGTCGTGACGTTGGCGGTCGGAAGCTCCCGCTCGATCTCGCTCTTCACGCTGCTGGCGTTGGCGTCCGTGTGGCCGGGAACGTTTGCGTATACCGCGCTATAGCTGGCGGGCAGCCCCGATGAGCTGGGGAGCGCCGCATAGGTGGAGAGCGCGACCAGCGCCTGTGGCCGCTGGAAGAAGCCCGCGCTGGCGAGAATGCCGGTGACGGTCCCGTTGACCACGCGCCCGTCATCCGAGGTAATGCTGATCGGGTCACCCACCTTCACGTCCAGGTTCCGCGCCAGCGTCTGGGTCAGCACGATGCCATCGCCGGCCAGCGCCGAGGAGAGCGTCGCGCCACTGGGGCTGAGGAACGTAGGCGCGCCCGCCAGCGGGAATACCGCTGGGTCCACCGCGCGCAACTCAAAGTACTGGGTCGTGCCATTCTGGGCGTCGCTCTGCCCCTGATGGCCGGAGACCGCGGTGAACTGGGTGATCTTGCCCTCACTCTTGAGCTGGTCGAAGATGCTCAGCTGGTCAGGGCGCAGGTTGATGATCGCCGACGTGACGGAGATGTCGCCGCCGTTGCTGTCACGCACGTTGCCCGTCAAGCTCTGGTTGATGGCCGCGCCGACCAGTTGGAGCGAAACGATCGCCATCACGCCGACGACCACACAGAAAATCGCCAGCAGCGTGCGCTGGCCGCCGCGCATCAGTGACCGCGTGGCGTAGACCCAATATAGTCCGAGTTTCATAAGCTGTTCAGTTCTCTCCACAGCGCGGGAGAGCGCGCCGGGCGTCACCCAGCCTCAGCCCCCGCGGGCGGCTACACGGCGGAACGCCCCCAGGCGCGGCCTCAGCCGCCAGTCGCGCTCGCGCGCTCGCGCTCCTCAGCCTTCCTCGGCGATCCGTCCGTCCACCATGTGAATAGCGCGGTCACAGGCGGCGGCCACCTTGGGGTCGTGCGTGGCGATGATGAAGGTCTTGCCAGTGCGGGCGCGCAGGTCGCGAACCATCTGGAGCACGTTCTCGCCGTTGCGCTGGTCGAGGTTGCCGGTCGGCTCGTCCATGATGACGATCGCGGGGTCGGCGGCCAGCGCGCGCGCCACAGCCACGCGCTGCTGCTCGCCGCCGGAGAGCTGGTTGGGGCGGTTCTTCAGGCGGTGGCCCAGTCCGACCAGTTCCAGCAGCTCCTTTGCGCGGTCGGATGGCCTGCCGGGATGCTTGCCTACCTGCAGCGGCGCCTCGACATTCTCCTGCGCCGTCAGCAGCGGGATGAGGTTGAACGCCTGATAGACCATGCCGATCTTGGCGTTGCGCACCTTGGCGAGCTGGCTCTCGCTCATCCTGGTGATGTCTATGCCGTCAATCAGGACGCGCCCGCTGGTCGGATTGTCCAGCCCGGCGATGATGCCCAGCAGTGTGGACTTGCCCGACCCCGACGGTCCGACGACGGCGACCAGCTCGCCATGGTTGATACGCAGGGTGATGCCATTCAAGATATCAATGCGCTGGCGGCCCATAGGAAGCGACTTGCGAATATCTATCGCTTCGAGCGCGGCGGTTGTCTCCGGCGCGGCCAGTGGCTGCGAGGCGCTCTGTGTAGCGTCCACTCTCGTGCCCTTCTCTCCATCAAGGTCATACGCTGGCGCGCTGGCGTCCCCAGCCGAGCCGCAAGGCCGCCTCGTCGCGGCGCGGCGCCTTCTCTCGAAGATGTACGCCTATCACAGGCGCTGGTTGCGCTCCTGGCGCGTCTCGCGTCATTTCTCAGCGAATCAGCCGCCCGGTCGCGCGCTGCTCCGCTCCCGGCGTATGATAAGAGCGACGCGCGTCCCGGCGCAAGCATTATCCATCATATCACCGTCCTCGTAAACGATATGTCGTGATATGTCGCCAATTGGCCCATATGTCGCCGCGGATCACCCGCCGCATGGCGCGGGCGCGGGAAAATCCGCGATCAGGAGAATTGGATATACGCCTATGCCAGCGGAGCCGCGCGACCAGTCCAGCGCCGATCCTTACGCCGAGATCGCCGAATGGTACGACCTGGAGCACGACAGCTTTAGCGCCGACATCGAGGCGCTGAGCGAGCTGCTGGAGGGGACGTGCGAGCGGCTGGCGCTGCTGGAAGTGGGCGCGGGCACCGGGCGGCTGATGGCGGCGCTGGCGGCGGCGGGCCACAGTGTCACCGGCGTCGAGCCGTCCGCCGCGATGCGCGCGCGCTGCGCGAAGCGGCTGGCGGCGCTGCCGGAGCGGGTCGCCCACCGGGCGCGGATCATTGCTGGAACGGCCACCGCGCCCAACCTGCGCGACGATAAGCGCTTCGATGTGGCCCTGATGGGGCTGGGAACCTTCGGCCACCTGACCAGCCCGACCGAGCGCGCCGCGGCGCTGCGCCTGCTCTACGAGCGGCTCAAGCCCGGCGGGATGCTGCTACTGGATGTGGACATCGCCGGGCCGCGCCGCCTGCTGGAGTCCGCCGGGCGGCTGTGGTGGCAGGGAAGCTGGCGCGCTGGCGGAGACGGGTCGTTGATCGTCTCGCACACCATCACCGGCGCGCCGGGCCGCGAGCCGGGAACGGTCGAGGTGACGCATCTCTACGACGCCCACGAGCAGGGCGGCCTCTTGCGCCGGACGCTGACCGTCACCACGCTGGCGCTGCTCAGCCGGGGCGAGGTGGAGCTCGCCGTGCGCCATGCCGGATTCAATGACGTTACCATCTATGGCGGCTACGACCTCGCCCCAGCGGACGACCAGGCGCCCCGCGCGATCGTCGCCGCGCGGCGGGCTTGAGCCCTGATGTCGCTCCCGTGCGCTAGCCCTTCAGGGCCACGACGGCCCTATTCGGAAGAAGCGTCAGGTGAGCGGCAGCTCGATGGTGACCGCGCCGCCTGGCTCCTTGCTCTGCGCCACCCGGATGCGGCCCCCGTGCGCCTCGACGATCGCGCGCGCGACGGCCAGCCCCAGACCCAGCCCGTCGCCACTCCCGCTTTCCACATTCCCGCCCACCGCGAATGGCGCGAAGACGCGCTTCTCGTCTCCCGGCGCGAAGCCGCTTCCCTGATCGCGCACCATGATCCGCGCCACATCGCCATCCTGTCCGCCACAGACCATGACGACTCCATCCCGCGGCGAGAAACGGATAGCGTTGTCCAGCAGCGCCGCCAGCGCCCTTTCCATGAGTTCCTGGTCAAGCGGCGGCGCCAGCGTTCCGCATGCCGCCAGGTCGAGTCGCAGCTTGACGCCATACCTGCCGGCCATGCCGCGATACTTCTGGCAGGCCGCCTCAATGACCCACTTCAGCCGCTGGGGCTGGCGGTTGAGCTCCAGCGCGCCAGATTCCGCGCGGGTGAGCAGCGCGATGTCTAGCGCGCGCTGTTCCAGACCGGCGACCGCCCGTTCCAGCTGGGTGAACGCCGCGCGCGCGGGCGCCGGCAGCGCCGCGGCGCGGGCCTGCTCGAGCGCCGCGCTCAATGCCGCGCGCACCGCGTGGATATCGCCACGCAGGGCATGGTTGACGCGGCTGGCGAAAGCGCGCTGCGCCGCGTTCTGTCCGGGCGCGTGGCGGGGCGCTCGCTGGCGGCTTGCGCGGGCGGGAGGGTTATCGCGGTCCGTCATCGCGCGCCCGCCGCCACGCGGCAAGATTGATGCGATAGCCGCCCTTCCGGACAGTGATGATGATCCGCGGGCGCCGCGGCTCAGGCTCGATCTTCATCCGCAGCCGCCGGATGGTTCTATCGAGCGTGTTATCGTAGACCTCGTCATCCCAGACATCCCGGAGCAGCCGGACGCGCGACACCATTTCACCTTCGCCGGCGATCAGCGCATTCAGCAGCCGCAGCTCCGTCGGGGTGAAAACGTCCTCCCACGAAGCGCGCGCCTCAAAAGCCACGGGCGCGCGGCGTGTTTCCGCGCCGCTCCCCTGCTCATTCCCCCTGTTCGGATCAGATCGGCGGAGCTTGCTCTGGACGCGCAGGAACAGGTCCTCGTCGCTATACGGCTTGGTGATATAGTCGTCCCCCGCGTTGAGACACAGCCGCCGCATCTTGTTCGTGGCTTCCGATGTCACGAAGATCACGATTGGATCGTTCGCGTACTTCCTGAGCTTCTCGCTCAGTGTGAGCCCGTCCATGCCCGGCATCTTCACATCCAGGATCGCCACCTGCGGCTTCCACTGTTTCGCGATGTCCAGCGCGATGAACGAGTTTCGGACGACTTTCAGGTCATACCCGTATCTGCTCACCGCATTGCCCAGCTCGCACGCGTCGGCTTCCCTGTCATCCACGATCAGAATGCGCGGAGGCGTAGCGCGCTGAGGGGCCTGCGCCGCGATGGATGATGGCCGCATAAGGGATCTCCTGGAAGGAGCCAGCCTGAAGGGCGAGAGACACATCGCCGCGAGGCTGGCTGGTTTGGCGGGGCATGCGGATATATCGCATACCAGGGTTTCACGTAACTCTACTGTACTTGACGTACAATCGCCCGCAGCGTCATTCCGAAGTTCTCCGCGCCGGCGCCAGCGCCCAGCCAGCGCCGCCACTGACGCTCCTCGCCCACAAAGAAGGCGGGCTGCCCGTGCCAGAACAACCCGCCCTTGCGCTTCCTTAACGTCACCCGGGGCTACCTTGCCGCGGCGCTGAGGCCCCCTGCCCGCCTGGGCCCTCCAGACGTTACGCCGGAACCATCGTGGCCATAGCGGCGGGCGGAACGTAGGTGGACCAGCGGCGGCCAGGGGTTGCGGTCTGGCTGCCCGCCGTCGGAATCTCGCGGCCTTCCGCGAGCAGCCGCTCCACCCGGCGCAGGCCCAGCAGCGCGGCGCCGAACGCGCCGTTGAGCTGGCCCAGCCCGTTCGGCGGCATGCGCAGCGGCTGACCCAGCTTCTCCTCCAGCGCCGCGACCATCGCGGGGTTGTTGGTCATGCCGCCAGCCAGGGCGAAATCAGGCTCCAGGCCCACCCGTTTCATCAGCTGCGTGGCGCGCCCGGCCAGCGCGACAATCGAGCCTCTCATGATATCTTCCGGCGCGATTCCGCCAGTCAGGTGATTGATAATCTCCGACTCGGCGAACACCGCGCAGACACTGCTGATCTCGACCGGGTTGGTCGCGCGCAAGGCGTAGGAGCTGATGCTATCCGTGGTCAGGCCCAGATACCGCGCCGTCTTCTCCAGGAACGCGCCCGTCCCGGCGGCGCACTTGTCGTTCAGGCGGAAGGCGCGCACCCGTCCCCGCTCATCAAGACGGATCGCCTTGATGTCCTGCCCGCCGATGTCGAGGATGGTGCGGACGGAGGGGAAATAGTGGCTGGTCGCGACAGCGTGGCAGGTCAATTCGGTGATCTGCGCATGGCGGAATGGGACCATATAGCGCCCGTAGCCCGTCGTCGCGACATAGGAGACGTCCTCGCGCGCGATCCGCGCGTTGGCGATGAGATCGTCAAAAACGGCGGCGGCGGCGGCGGCTGGCTTGTAGCCACTGCGCCGGATGGCGGTGGCGCGAACGGCGTGGTTCTGGTCGAGCGCGATGGCTTTGGTGTACGTCGAGCCAATATCTATGCCAGCGACGATGATGTCCCCGCTCATAGCGTCACCTCCTCGACAATGGCGTGCCGCTCCCCGGCGCGCGCATGGTCCAGCGCGTACAGGGCGGCGCCAAGCGCGCCCATGAAGTGCCCACGCGCGCTGACATTGATCGGAACCCCCAGGACCTCACGCAGCAGCTTGACCATCGCCTCGTTGCGCGAAACCCCGCCGGTGAACGTCACTTCAGGCGCGAGGCCCACGCGGCGCACCAGCGAGGCGCAGCGCGTGGCGATCGAGTAATGCATGCCCGCCAGCACGTCCTCCTGCCGGTGGCCCTTCGCCAGGTGGCCGATAATCTCGGACTCGGCGAAAACGGTGCAGGTGGTCGTGATCTTCACCGGCGCGGTCGCCGTGAGCGCCAGCGGGCCAAGCTCGGTGATCGGGATCTCCAGCGCGAAGGAAGCCGCGCCAAGGAAGCGCCCCGTCCCGGCGGCGCACTTGTCGTTCATGGCGAAGTCCACCACCTCGCCGGAGTCACCGACGCGGATAGCCTTGGTATCCTGCCCGCCAATATCCAGGACGGTGCGCGTGTCGGGAAACTCAGCGGTCGCGCCGCGCGCGTGGCAGCTGATCTCCGTCACCTGGCTATCGCCGAACGTGACACGGTAGCGCCCATAGCCCGTCGCCACCGTATAGGCGATGTCATTCGCTGTCAGGCCCGCGTTCGCCACCGCCATGTCAAAGACCTGCTGGGCGGCGGAGCCCATGTTCATCTCAATATCGAGGAGCGCCTCGGACACGACGCCCGCCTGCTCATCCAGCACGACGGATTTCGCCTGGGTCGAGCCGATGTCCACGCCCGCTACATAGAACATCTCAGCGACTCCCTTCCAGCAGCGCCCGCTGCTCCAGGACTTCGAAGAAGGCGTCCACGCGATTCTTGATCTGGGCGTCGGCCCAGTACCGGGGGTCAATCAGGTCGGATTCGATATAGAGCGTCGGCAGCCCGTACCGCGTCGTGACATACTCGCGATTGTCGGCCATGCTGGTCGCCACGGTGCGGCAGCTCTTGATGCCGTGGTAGACGATGCCGTCCGCGCCATAGTCCTTTACCTGCTGCGCGAGCGTGTGGTGGGAGAAGAAGTGATTGGAAAGGCCAAGCTGTGAGGCCATCGTTGTCACCTCCGCCAGGCTCTCCAGAGGCCGTTCGGGGTCGTAGAAGAGGCCGGAGCTATCCAGCCCGCCAGCGGCGTAGGTCAGGTAGTCGGACGCGGCGAAGACGCCGCCATGCGCCTCGAAGATTTCGACCAGGCGCCGCAGATTGACGTAGCAGGGTGTGCCACTGAAGATGAGCCGGAAGCGTTCGTCCCGCACTCTTCCCTCACCGCGCGCGACCCTGGCGGCGACCTCATCGCGCAGCAGGCGCATATACTCGACACCCTCCCGGGTCCCGCGCCAGGCGTTGAGCACGCCAATGTAGGTGAGGCCGTCGAGCATCGAGTTGTAGGGAGCGGGCCGGTTCTGGTTGAGCGTCAGAATCTCGACCCAGAGGCGGACCATCTCGTTGACGTAGGTCTCCACTTCGGCCAGCCGGTCGGGGTCGAACTTCGTCCCGGTGATGCGCTCGCACGTCGTGATAAGGTCCTGAAGCTGGCCCTCGACCCAGCGCTTGT
Organism: Chloroflexota bacterium; assembly: GCA_021814145.1. Taxonomy (GTDB): domain Bacteria; phylum Chloroflexota; class Ktedonobacteria; order Ktedonobacterales; family JADMIN01; genus JAKAIY01. Next base: position 26,525 of record JAKAIY010000021.1, on the reverse strand, counting down.
CGGCGGCGTACTGCGCCGTGCCTGGAAGTGGCTGCCAGGAGGCGAAGCGCTTGCCGGGGATATCGAGGACGAAAGCTGGCGTGCCAAAGTTGCGCTCCCATATCTCCGCCCACTTGATGTACACATTACAGAGGCTGGAAGCGATGGCGAGGTCTGGCTTCGGGATGCGCACGCCCGAAGGGTGCTCCATCTGGCTCAGCATCAGCCCCACATCAGCCTTGACGTAGCTACAGACATCGGGCGAGTAGCCAAAGTCCTCAGCCTTGGCGAGGAAGTCTGGGGCCGCCTTACGCACGCCCGTCTGCAGCGAGTTGATCTCTGGAAAGACCATCTCGAACCCGAACGCGCGCAGAATCTCAATGGCGTTCCCCATGACGAAGACGTAGGCGACGCGCTGGCCACGCTCTGGCGCGGAATCGAGATTGGCCATCCACCGCTTGAGGAGGTCCTGTCCAGCGCTTCGGGCGTCCAGAGTCACAGAGGGTTTTGTCCCGGTCGGCATAGGAGTTCTCCTATTCAAACAGCAGTGATTCGGCGAAGGTTTCGACCTGCATCGCCATCTGCTCGAAGCTGGTCATCTTGTCTTCGAATTCGAGGACCAGATACGGAATCTTTTCAGCGTCCAGCCGGTGCGACAGGGCGAGCTGGTCATCCAGGCCTGGCTCGCAGAACTTCGCCGCCGAGATGATGGCCGCCTCGGCGCGCGCCTCGCGGAGCATGCGCAGCAGCGTCTCCTCCTTGGGCTTGCGCGCGTCATACTGGACGGGACTGCTGGCGGAGCGGTTGACGTAGCTCTCAGCCAGCGCCCAGACGGGATCACCCTCCTCAGGCGTATCCTCGGTGATCCAGCGCTGGCCAATCAGCAGGTCGTCATCCACGATGAAGCAGACATCCTCGATGGTCTCCAGCATCTCAAGCGGCGGCTGCTCGCAGAAGCCGCCCACAAACACGACACGCGGCTTGTCGGACTGGCGGGTGGGGCGCTCCTCCAGCAGCCGCAGCGCGTCACGCAGCAGGGCGTTGTGCTTCTCGCGGCGTATGCGCGTCCCGGCCCGCACGAGCAGGTAAGCTTCGACTGTCGAGAGCCGCGCGGGGGTGTCCCGTTTGATGCGATAGAGCTCCCGCTGCAGGCGGCGGTTCTCGTTGTAGACCCTCACGCTCGCGCGGATGTCCTCATCCTCAATCGCGTGGCCCGCCTTTTCCGCCAGCACGCCGCGCAGTCGCTGGTACTCATCGTAGATATAGCGAACGGCGGCAGGCGAGGTGATGTTCTGCGGCAACGCCAGCAGTTGCGGGTCCTGCTCGGGGAAGTTGCGGCCCCAGATGCCCGCCATATGCTTGGCCGCGTCGCAGATGGGCTGGGCGAAGAAGCCCTTCATGCCATTCAGTGAGCCGTTCAGCCCCAGCTCGGTCGTGCTCCGGCAGATGGAGCAGACGAAAGAGCCAATGCGCGCGTCGGCGTAGCGCACCTCGACGCGGTTGCCAGCGCCGAGCAGCGCGTGGGGCAGAAACCCGGCGGCATGGACAATTTCCTCTGGAAAGTAGACCGGGAAGTAGCCAATCGCCGTTTCCTCTTCGGCTGGAGGCAGTGTATTCCGCATCGCCAGCGTATGGCATTGTGCGAGGATATCCGTCAACGAGGCTTCGATATTGATAGCCATAGGAGGTCGCCTCCTGTATTGATGAGAACTGGCGCGGCTATGGCGATCTATTCGTTTCGCCAGACAGGCGCGCGCTTCTCCATGAAGGACTGGATGCCCTCGCCAGCGTCTTTCGTAGACATCAGCTCGGTCAGGTAGAGATCCTCAATCGGGTCGAGCGCCCGCGCAACGCCGAGGTCGGCGCCGGTAAGCAGCGCGCGTTTGGCCAGGCGCAGCGCGACCGCGCTCAGATCGCGGAACTGGTCGAGGAGGAGGTCGAGCCGGGATGAGAGCTCGGCGTCAGGGACGGCGATGGTGATGAGACCAAGGCGCGCGGCTTCCTCGGCGGATATGGCTTCTCCCGTGAGAACCAGACGCGCGGCCTGCTGGTATCCGATCAGCTGGGGAAAGAGCGCGGCGGCGATAGGCGGGAAAACCCCAAGCTTGATCTCCGGCTGGCCGAAGCGCGCCGACATCCCCGCCAGCGTGAGATCGCAGCCCAGGGCAAGCTCGGTCCCGCCACCGAGGGCCGCGCCGTGAACGAGCGCGATAGTGGGAGCCGGGAACGCGCGCAGCCGTGTGAAGAGCCGCCCGAAGCCCCGGATCATCGCGTCCACGCGCTCAGGGACGTGATCGGCCACATCCACCCCCGCGCAGAACGCCTTGCCTTCGGCGCGCAGGACCAGCGCCTTGAGATGGGGCTCCTGGGAGGCCGCGTTGAGCGCAGCCTCCAGATCGGCGATCATCTCGATGGTCAGAACGTTGAGCGGCGGGCGGTCGAGGGTGATGGTCGCGGTATCCCGCGCTGTCTCGTACCGCACAAAGCCGGATGTCGTCGCCATGTCGCCGCCCCTCCCTATTCCATGACCACGATTGAGCGGACGCCGCGACCAGCGCGAAGCGTGTCGAGTCCGGCGTTGATCTCCGCGAGAGGGAAGCGCGCGGTGACCAGTGAGCTGACCTCGATACGACCTGAGCGCGCCAGCTCGATCACGCGCGGGTAGTCCACCGGGCGGCAGCCGAGACTGCCGCGGATCTCCATCTCGCGGTACATGATGCGGCCGGCGTTGAGCGTGACTTCCTGGTCGCTATAGCCGACGACCACCAGCCGCCCGCCGGGGCGTAGCGTGCTGAAAGCGTCCTTCATCGTCGCCGGATTGCCAATGGCCTCGATGGCGATGTCCGCTCCAGCCCCTCCTGTGAGCTTGCGCACGGCCTTCGCGACGCCAGCCTGCTCCTGCTGCGGATTGATGGTCGCCGCGGCGCCAAGCTGGCGGGCGCGCTCCAGCTTTTCCTCCGCGATGTCCACCGCGATGACGATGCCGCCAGCCAGCCGCGCGAATTGCACCACGTTCAGCCCGACGCCGCCACAGCCGTAAACCACAACGCTGTCGCCAGGGCGGACCTCGGCGCGGTTCTTGACGGCGTGATAGGGAGTAGTGGTCGCGTCGGCGATGATGCAGCCCTCGACGAGCGGGATCTCGTCAGGGAGGATAAACACATCCTTGGCGGGAGCCTTGACGTACTCGGCGTAAGCGCCATCCACGTCGTTGCCGAACATGCGCATATTGAGGCAGATGTTCTCGCGGCCTGTCCGGCACGCGGAACAGGTTCCGCAGGGCAGCACGGCGGGAAGGAGCGCATGCGCCCCTTCCTGAATGCCAGAGACGCCCGGCCCTACCTGGGCGACCACGCCAGTCGCCTCGTGGCCGAGGATGAGCGGCGGGCGCTTGGCCGTCGGCACGCCATGATCAATGTAGTGCAAGTCAGTGTGGCAGAGGCCGCAGGCCGCGACACGGACCAGGATCTCGCCCTCGCCCGGAACCGGGTCAGGCCACTCTTCGACCACCAGCGGCGCGTGGGCTTCGTAAAAGACAGCGGCGCGCATAGGACGCCTCTTTCCCTGGTTAGACTAGCGATCGCCCGCTGTTTCCAGCCTGGCGCCACAGCGACCGCAATACGTGAACCCGGCGGGGATGCCATCCGCGCCACACTCCGGGCAGGACTGGTTGTACGGTCCCCAAACGAACTCGCTTGATCCGCCGCTCGCCGCGCGCTGGCGCACATCCAGGTGACCTGGGCGGCGCTTCTGGACGAAGGCGCGCATACCCTCGTAGGGCTCAAGCGAGGCATAGTGCAGGGAGAGCCACTCGCGGGCGTGGCCGATGGTCTGCGCCCAGGCGAAATCTTTCCAGAAGTTGGCCTGCTGCTTGGTGTAGCGCATGGATTCGGGGAATTTATCAATCAGCTTGCCGGCCAGCGTAGCGACGGCGGCGTCCAGCTCAGCGTAAGGCACGACCTGATTGACCAGGCCCCAGTCGAGGGCCTTGTTGGCGTCCACCCACTCGCAGAGCCAGAGAATCTCGCGCGCGCGCCGGTCGCCGACCATGATCGGGAGCCACTGCGTCGCGCCGCCCGCCGCCACGCTGCCGACTTCGGTTCCTACCTGCCGGATGCGGACGTGATCAGCCGCGATAGCGAGATCGCAGGCCATGTTGAACTCGTTGCCGCCGCCAACGACCATGCCGTTGAGGCGCGCGATAGTGGGCTTGCCGATGTTGCGCAGCATGTCGTGGCATTCGACGAACAGACCCATCCACTTCCAGTAATCGCGCGGGCGCTCAGTATATTCCTCGGCGTACTCCTTGACGTCGCCACCAGTGCAGAACGCCTTGTCACCCGCGCCTGTCAGCACGACGACGGCGATCTGGTCGTCCCATGCGGCGTCACGAAAGGCGAGCGTCATCTCCTGCAGGGTGTGATAGGTATAGGCGTTGTATTTATCAGGCCGGTTGATCGTGACCGTCGCCACCCAGTCGCGCTTGGTGTAGATAATTTCCTCAAAGCCGAAACTCTCGGGGTCTTTCGCCGGAAAATTCGTCATGCCATCACCCTCTCTGGTGTTCTCGAACGGCGTCGCTCGATGGCGCCTGGCGTGTATAGACGGTGCGCGCGAGCGTCGTCACAAGGCACCCTTCGCAGCCGTCGCTGATCCTGATCTCTTCTTCGCCAGCGTCCGCTGGCCCAAGCCTGACTTCGCATCCAAGGCTCTGGTAGAGTTCGACCGCCTCTTTCAACCGGGGGCCAATCGCCGTGAAGCGCCGGATCCAGCCCTCAGATGCGGGAGGAGCCGCCATGGCGCCCGTCTGCTCCGCGCCCATACACGCCACCTTTCGCCTTGCGCGAGCCCGCTCAGCCGATTGTCCGGCGGAGGGGGATCGTCGAGGCCAGGGAAAATCCGATTGAATCGAAGAACTTGAGCATGTCCCAGGCGTTCCAGTTGACCAGCGTGTAGACCTCGCGCGCCCCTCGCGCCGCGCTTTCCGCCATGAACGCATTGGCGAGCCGCCGGCCAACGCCGCGCCGCTGATAGGCGGGGTGGACCGCGATTGAGTCCACTAGCGCCGTCATCTGGGCGAAACCGAACTCGCCAGAGACCAGTGTCCCCATGACAAGGCCTACTATCTCGCCGGACGCCTCGGCCACGAGGCCGATGGTGTGACCCGTCGCTTCGTCCTGGCCCAACGGCGCCATGCGACGCTCGAAATACGCCGGGCGCGGCTCGCCAAACACCTGCGCATCGAGCGCCACGACCGCGTCGAGGTCGGATGGACGCATGGCGCGAATCGTGACGTGTGAGCGGGATGTGGCGCGAGGCGGGCGCTGGCTAGGCATAGCGGCGGTTCTCCTGGCAGGTGTCGGTCTGCTCTGGGGATACAATGGCAGGGGAATGTATGCTATACATAGGTGTAAATGTTTCGTAGATGTAGAGTTCCTGAACATGTGTGGCAGAACAGCCTGGCAGTCTCCCAGCCGCGCGGATGGAGCCGGATAGCTGGGGAATACAGCGGCGTGGCGCGGTTGTTCCTGAGCGCTGGCGCCGCGCGGGCGAGGGAAGGCGGCGCGTGTTATGTCCACGCAATCCGGTATCCAGCTCCCGCTGATTCTCGTCGCGCATCACAGTCGCGACACCGTCGAATTGTTGCGCTCACTGCTCGAGCCAGAAGGATTCACCACGCTGTGCGCCTATAACGGTCGCACGGCGCAGCTCCTCGCCCGCAGACACCAGCCATCCCTGCTGCTGCTGGACCAGACGCTGCCGCTGCTGGACGGCCTGGAGCTTTGCCGCGAGTTGCGCCGCGCGGGCTCCGACGCCGCGATCTTCATCCTCAGCGACCGGGCCGGCGAGCTGAACACATTGCTTGCGTTCGGGGCCGGGGCTGACGACTATGTGCCGCTGCCTGTTCATCCGCGCGAGCTGATTGGCCGCATGAAGGCGGCGCTGCGGCGGACAGGCGCGGGAACCAGCCGCGCCAGCGCGCCTCTATGCTGTGGACAGATCGAACTGGACCCTGAGCGGCGTGAGGCGCGGGCGGCGGGAAAAGCGCTCGCGCTCACTAGCCTGGAGTACGAGCTCCTGGCCACCTTTGTCAGCCATCCGGGCCGCGTGTTCAGCCGCGAGGAATTGCTTGGGCGGCTGGCGGGGTTCCTGCGGGGCGAGCCATTTGACCGCGCGGCGGATATCCATGTGAGCAACCTGCGGCGCAAGCTGCGCGCGGCGCTCGGTGACGCGGTCCCGCTCGAAACCGTGCGCGGTGTGGGATACCGCATGCTAGCGAGCGCGACAGCCGAGCCAGCAGCCCCCGCCCCGCCTGAAGGAGCGTCCGCGCTTGGGCGGCTGGCGCTCGCCGCCCTGGAGCGCGCGCCAGTCCCGCTGCTCGTGCTCTCGCCCGACCGCACAGTGCTGCTCTATAACGAGGCCGCCGAGCATCTCTGCGGCTGGAAGGCCAGCGAAGTCGCCGGGCAGGTGGCGTGCTACAGCCTGCTCGGCTGCCATAGTGAGGATGGCGCCCTGCTCTGTCATGGACGGTGCGCGCTGCGACCCGGAGCGCCGGACGAACCACCTGACCAGCAGGCGCGCTACGTCATCACGCTCAAAGATGGTCGCGAGCTGCCGGTAGACGCCCACTACAGCCGCCTGGATGGCGTGGATGGCGAGGGGATTTGCACCTTGCTCACACTCCATCCCCGAAATTAACGGCGCAATATGGGTAAACTGGCGTCGCGGGCGCCCTTTCCCCGGCATACAATGAGGGGAGGGCCTGGCGCCCTATTCTATAAAAAACAGGCGCTCTATGCGATCATCCGCTCGCGCGTAGCGCATGAGCCAAGGGAGAAGACGGAGATGCTAGGATGGGCGCTGCTGCTGCTCTGGCGCGCGCTGCTGCTGCGCTGTCCGCGCTGTGGCAAGGGAAAGATCTACAGGCGCGGCTATACGATGCATGAGGCCTGCCCCGTCTGTGGCTGGCGCTTCGAGCGCGAGGAAGGCTATTGGACGGGCGCGATGGCGGTCAACCTGGTCGCGACGGAGCTGGTGATCGTCGCCGTAATCTTCCCCCTGGCCGTCTCCGGCGCGCCAGCCGCGCCGATGCTGATCATCGGCCTCCCAGCGACGGTTCTCCTGCCCATTCTGGGGTATCGCCACTCCAAGAGCTTCTGGATGACGATTGACTTTCTGTTGAATCCCACGCCGGAAATGTTCAATTACTGATACGGAAAGCAGTGTTCCGCAAGACAGCGGGGGATGAGAGGCGCATGTTCACTCCTGAGCGACGAAACATCGCTGGCTACCGGAACGAGCCAGTTCCCCATACCTTCTACCGCCAGCAAGAAGCGACCACACAGATAGCGCTTGTGCTCGCGGGCGGAGGCATTAATTGCCAGCATCCCACGCTCTACTATCCAACCCTCGAGCTCTTGTCGCGCGGGGCCGACGCGCTGCTTATTGATTACAGTTTGCGCCCCGCGTTCTCAACCTACACGCAGGAAGAAGTGATGGCGTGTGTGGCCGCCGATACGCTTGCCGCTTCCCAGGCTATGTGGAAGGAGCGCGCGTACGAGCGGGTGACGCTCATCGGAAAATCGTTGGGCACCCTGGCGATGGGGTCCCTCTTGGAAGCCATTCCCTCCGAGCTCCAGACGCAGGCTATCTGGCTCACCCCGCTGCTCTCGCATCCCTCGTTAGGCAAGCGGATCCGCCAGCGGCCCGTCCGGTCGCTCTTCATTATTGGAACCGCGGACCCCTGGTACGATGCTGATGAGCTCACGGCTCTCGCGCAGGTCACAGGTGGAGAGACCCTGGTCATTCCCGAAGCCGGACACCTCCTGGAAGTCCCGGATGGTCCCATCGCCTCGCTGCAGGTCATGGAGCGGGTAGTGCGCGCGATACAGGAATTTCTCGCGCACACGTCGTGAACACGACGCGGGCGGCGCGGAGCGAGCGGGACACGCGCCGGGGCACCCGCCAGAACAGCCCGACCACCCTGATGCCGTAGCGGTCCTCAACGGCCAGCCATGCTTGGTGCGCAGGAACGATGAGCCGCCTTGTGGACTTCAGGCGCGCTACGCGGGCGCCTTTCCCCGGCGCAAGCGTTCGACCTGGACGAGCAGCAGCGCGAGATCGGCGGGGGTGACGCCAGGTATGCGTGACGCCTGGCCAATGGTCAGCGGGCGGACGCGCTCAAGCTGCTGGCGCGCCTCCGTGCGCAGGCCGCGCAGCGCCTGGTAGTCCAGCGCGTCAGGGATGCGGTTCGCTTCGAGGCGCGCGGCGCGGCTGGCGGCATGCTCCTCCTTCGCCACATACCCCGCGTACTTGGCGCGCAACTCTACCTCGATGGTAGTGTCTGGGTCCAGCGCGGGCAGCTCCGGGAGCAGCGCGGCCACCTGGTCGTAGCGGCTCTCCGGGCGGCGCAGCAGCTCGACGCCGCTCATCTGGCGCGTGACTGGCTCCAGCCCGGCAGCGCTGGCGCGCTCGGCGGTCGCGCGGGATGGCGTGATGAAGACGCGCGCCAGGGTGACTGACGCCTCCTCCGCCAGCGCGCGGCGGCGCTCGACCGCCGCATAGCGCTCGCTGGAGATCAGCCCGAGGCGGTAGGCGTGATGGGCGAGACGCAGGTCGGCGTTGTCCTGGCGCAACAGCAGGCGGCGCTCGGCGCGCGAGGTGTGCAGGCGATACGGCTCGCCGGGAGGCTGGGTCACGAGGTCGTCAATCAACACGCCGATATAGGCCTCGTCGCGGCGCAGGATCAGCGGCTCCTCGCCCGTGACGCTCAGCGCGGCGTTGATCCCGGCCATAATTCCCTGCGCGGCGGCCTCCTCATAGCCCGACGTGCCGTTGATCTGCCCGGCAAGGAACAGGCCCCGCGCGGCGCGCGTCTCCAGCGCCAGGGTAAGCTGGTCGGAAGGCACATAGTCGTACTCGACGGCGTAGCCCCAGCGCATCACCTCGACGCGCTCCAGGCCTGGAATGGCGCGCAGCATCGCCAGTTGCACATCTTCGGGCAGGCTGGTGTTCATTCCCTGGACATAGACCTCGCTGGTGCGCCAGCCCTCCGGCTCCAGGAAGACCTGATGGCGTTCCTTGTCAGCGAAGCGCACGACCTTGTCCTCGATGGAAGGGCAATAGCGCGGCCCGGTCCCCTCGATAATGCCGTTATAGAGCGGCGAGCGGTCGAGATTGGCGCGGATCACCTCATGCGTGCGCGTCGTGGTATGAACAAGGTAGCAGGGAAGCTGCGCGCGCCAGCCCGTCTCAGCCTCCGGCGGGACAGGATAAATCGGGCTTGGGCGGCCCGGCGGCAGCGCCAGCCCTTCGCGGGTGGCGGGGTCATGGGCGAAGTCATGGGAGAAGTAGAGCGGAGCGACGCTGCCCGGCTGCGGGATAGTCTGGGAGAAGTCAATCGTGCGAGCGTCCACGCGCGGCGGCGTGCCAGTCTTGAAGCGGCGGACAGTCAGCCCCAGGCCAACCAGCGCCTCCGAGATGCCCAGCGCCGGGCCTTCGCCCGCGCGCCCGCCAGGGCGGGTCTTCGAACCCGTCACCAGCCGTCCGTTGATGAACGTGCCGGTGGTCAGGATCACGGCGGCCGCCCGGTAGCGCGCGGTGGTCGTCACGACGCCCGTGACGCGCGGACGCCCATCGCTGGTGTCACGGGTGGAGAGCAGGTCAGTGACGGTCGCCTGACGGAGCTCCAGGTTAGGCTGCGTCTCCAGCGCATACTTCATCGAGAGGCGGTAGGCCTGCTTGTCGCACTGCGCGCGCAGGGCCTGCACGGCGGGGCCTTTGCCCGTGTTGAGCATGCGGATCTGGATGAATGTGCGGTCAGTGTTGCGGGCCATCTCGCCGCCCAGCGCGTCAATCTCGCGCACGAGATGCCCCTTCGCCGGCCCGCCAATGGAGGGATTGCAGGGCATCAGCGCGACGCTATCCAGATTCATCGTCAGCAGCAGCGTGCGGCGGCCCATGCGCGCTGACGCCAGCGCCGCCTCGCAGCCCGCATGCCCCGCGCCGACGACGATCACGTCATAGCGCTGGTCGAGGCCATGTGAAAGGTCTAGAGGGTTATTCTTGTCGTCTGAGGCCATGCGTCCGTTCCCGCGCGTCGCTCTACTCGCCCAGCGCGCCCACGCGCCGCGCCGCCCATCAGTATGCCGTCATGCGGGAGACGGCGTCAATGTGATAGGTAGCGCCGCCACGAAGCCTGACCCGCGCCAGGCTCCCAGTTAGCCACGGCGTCAGCCGCCAGGGGCTTGCGGTCCGGCGGCGCATGCCTGGGCGGCTGAGACATCTACCCCACCGCGCGTGCTACAATCCCGAAAGGCTGGCCTGATCGCCGCGCGGGGGCGCTGGCGACATGAGGCGGCGCGTCACATTCGGCGGTAAGGAGCGGTGTAATATGGCGCGGGGAGACCGGCAAGGGCAGCGTGGACACACGCCCGGCGGTGAGCTTTCAGAGGAGCGGCGCGCATGGGTGGCGACGCTGTTAAGCGGGACAGAGGCGCTGGCGGGGGCGCTGCGCGCGGCGGACGCGGACAGGGCGGCGCTGCTGGCGGCGCTCAAGCCTGTCACCAGCGCTGAGGAGCCGGTGGCCGCCGCCTACGCCGCCGCGCTCGGCGACGCGCGCGGGGCAAGCGCGCAGCCTGCCGCCGATGTCGCCGTCGCGCTGGGCGAGCTGGATACGCGACGCGAGGTCGCGCGTGAGGCGCGACGGGCGCACGTGCGGCTGCGCTCGGCTGGCGTGGCGCATACCATCAGCATCCCGCCCGCATCCGTCACGGTGACGGCCCAACCAGCCGCTCCCGCCGCGCCCATCACCCTCGCTCCGCGCGCGCCAAAATTCATCGAGGCGCACGCCACACGCAGCCGCGAGGCTGGCGAGATGACCCTGATCGTTGTCTGGCAGGAAGGCGCCGACGCTGACATCCTGCGGGCGTATATGTTCCTGCTGGACTTCTGGCGCGAGGGCGTCAAGGACTTCGAGATCACCGACTCAATGCCGCGCGCGCGGATTCAGAGCCAGCTCATAGCTGGCCTGACGCAGCGCGGGGGACCCGGAACGGTCAAGATTGGCTGGGCTCAGGCGCGCGGGCTGGTCCTCCAGGCGCTGGAGGTCAACGCCTGGCGCAAGTCCGAGCCTTCGGCGGAGCTGACACGCTACCGCGCGCAGGTGGACCAACGGCTGCTGGCGGAGCCGGAGGACGAGGCGCGGCGCGCGGAGATCGCCGCCGAGCAGGCCCGCATGGAGCGCGAAGGCGACCGCCCGCTCTTCGACATCAACCTGGAGGCCGAAGAGACGCTGGCGAACTGGCTCGGCGCCTGGAGCCTGGGTGACTATGGCCTGGCCTATGACCTGCTCAGCGCCGAGCATTCCGCGCGCCAGGGCAAGTCGCGCGCCGAGTTCATCGCGCTGCGGCGGCAGTGGGCGGATGAGGCGCAGCCCGCCGCGCTACGGCTGACGGTGATCCGCGAACAGGAGCAGCGCGCGAGCGCGCTATGGACGCCCAGCGCGGCGCCTGGTCGCCTGGGAACGGGTGGCCGCGACCTGGAGGCGTTCTGGTCGCTGACCATGCGCGAGAGCCCGATTGGCGGGCAGCTTCCAGAGTTGCCCATGGGCACGCTGGTGAGCAAAGCCACAGGCCGCCACTGGTTCTGGACGGGCCACACCCTCCGGCGTGATCCCGCTTCCAACCTGTGGCTGGTGGCCGCCAGCCGCGACGAGGGCGCGCAGGCGCAGGGCGTGCCTGTGGATGAGCTGGCGAAGCGCGTCAAGGAACTGCGTGAGAAGGCCGAACGCACGGCGACCGAAGCCCAGCGCCAGCCGGAAGGCCCGGCGACCAACGAAGCCCTGCGAGCCATCACCGGCGACCTGACGACGGCGCTCCACTATAGCGACGCCCTGATGGCGCGCCTGCCGCTGGATGAAACACTCTACCGCGATGCGCTCAACGACGCGCGGGCGCTTGGCTCGCACGAGCGCGCCGCCGCCCTGCTGGAGCGGATGGTGGGGCGCTTCCAGGATGATGTGGAAGTGCGCTTCGAGCTGGGCGTGGAGCAGTATCTCGTTGGCGAGCAGTACGCGCAGCAGGAAATGCAGGAGCCGGCCAGCGCCTGGCTGGGCCGCGCCACCGCTACGATGACCGATGTGGTGGCGGCCGAGCCAACCGCGCGACGCCTGCAGGGGCTGGGCGAACTGCTCTCCCGCCAGGGCCATTTCACCCAGGCGGCGGAGCGGCTGCGACAGGCGATCGCCCTCGAACCAGGCAACGCGACGCTCTACCTCGACCTCTCCGAGACGTTGATGGGCCAGGCGAGCGATGAGAACCTCGACGCCCCCGAAAAGCTGGATGAGGCGGGACGGCGCGCGGCGATGCAATCCGCGCTGGAGGCGCTGCGCGAGGCGGCGAAGATTGACGCCACGCTGCCACGGCTCTTTACCCGCATCGGCGCTGTGCAGGAGGCGCTACACCAGCACGAGGACGCGATCATCAGCCTGGAAGAGGCGATCAACCGCGACCGCGACGACGATGTCGCGCAATACACCCTCGGCACGCTCTACATGGCGCGCAATGAGCCGCAGCGGGCGCTGCGCTACCTGGAGATGGCGTCGCAGATGGAGCCCGCCTCGCTGCAGTACCGCGTGGCGGTGGCGGCGTGCTATGTCGCGCTGGAACGGGTGCGCGAGGCTACCCGCGAGCTGGACACGCTGGACAAGGTCGCCCCCGGCCTGCCGCAGACCGGCGAGCTGCGCGCACGGCTCGCGCGCATCACGAAGAAGAAGTAGGCGCGCTGGCGCTTTCAAGGAGATAAGATCGGTGGGGACATTAGGCTACGCGGCGATGTTCGAGCAGTTCCATCCGACGGACCTGCTGCGCTGGTCGCGCCAGGCGGAAGACGCAGGCTTCGGCTCGATCATGGCCTCGGACCATTTTCATCCGTGGACACCCTCGCAGGGGCAGGCGGGCTTTGTCTGGGCGTGGATGGGCGCGCTGGGCGCCAGCACACACACGGTGCGTTTCGGGCCGGGCGTCACCGCGCCCGGCTTCCGCTACCATCCGGCGATCCTGGCGCAGGCCTCAGCGACGCTTGCCGCCATGTTCCCGGGCCGCTTCTGGCTCGGCATTGGCTCTGGCGAGGCGCTGAACGAGCACGTTGTGGGCAAATACTGGCCAGAAGCCCCTACACGGCTGGCGCTGCTGGGCGAATCGGTGGAGATCATCCGCCAGCTCTTCAGCGGCAAGGTGGTCAAATATCAGGGCCAGCATGTGACGCTGGAAAGCGCGAGACTCTACACCCTGCCTGACATACCGCCCCCGATCTACATCGCCACTTCCGGCCCGATCATGAGCGAGCGCACGGGGCGCACAGCGGACGGCATCATCACCGTTGGCGCGTCGGACGAGAGAATCCACAACCTGATGGCGCGCTTTGAGAAAGGCGCGCGCGAGGCGGGCAAAGATCCGGCGACCATGCCGCGCATGCTCCAGTTACACGTCTCCTGGGCCGAGCGCTGGGAGGACGCGACCGAGCAGGCGGTGCGCGAGTGGCCCAATGGCGGGATGAACTTCCCCAAGGCCGACATCCGCAACCCCGAAGACTTCGAGGCGATGGCCAGGCTCGTGCGCCCCGAGCATTATGACGGTCGCGTCTTCATCTCGCCCGACCTCGACGAGCTGGCGGCGCACATCCAGCATTACCTCGATCTGGGCTTCGACGAGGTGTACCTGCACAACGTCGGGCGCAATCAGGAGGCGTTCATCCAGGCGGTCAGCCGTCGCGTGGCGCCGCAGCTCAAATGGGCGAAGTAGGCGGCGGGAAAGGCGGCGACAGACCACCCAAGCGCATCGTCGCGGAGGGCTATGACGCCGTCGCCGGGCGCTACCTCACCTGGTCAGCGACCATCTCCGACGCCTCGCGCGCACGCTACACGCGGGCGCTGCTCGATGGATTGCCAGAGGGCGCGCATGTGCTGGAGCTTGGCTGTGGCGCGGGCGTGCCGGCGACGCGGGCGCTGGCGGCGCGCTTCGCCGTGACCGGCGTGGACATCTCGGCGCGGCAGATCGAGCTAGCGTGTGAGATGGTCCCCGGCGCGACCTTCATCCAGTCGGACATGACGGCGCTGGAGTTCCCGCCGGAGTCATTCGACGGTGTGGCGGCCTTCTTCTCGCTGATCCACGTCCCACGCGAGGAGCAGCCGCCCCTGCTGGCGCGCGTCGCCTCGTGGCTGCGTCCTGGCGGGCTGTTTGTCGCCACCATGGGCGTCCGTGACGCCGAAAGTGACATCGAGGATGACTGGCTCGGCGCGCCGATGTACTTCAGCCACTACGACGCCGCCACGAACCGCCGCCTGGTCCAGGAGAGCGGCTTGCGCCTCCTCAGCGCGAACGAAGAGACGCAGGAGGAGGACGGCCAGCCTGTCCCCTTCTTATGGATAGTGGCGCAGAAGCCATAGCGCGCTCACCTGCCCGCGCGGGCGGGCGTCCATCCAGTTGGGACCCCGGACGGCATGGCCGTCCGGGGTCCGCTTTTCTCCCAGATACGGCCAGTGGCCCCGTCAGAAGAGATGGCGACAGCCCATCAGGGCCATGCCCAGCGCCGAGCTTGGTATCATGAGTTACATAAGCGCCCGCGGTCAGAATAACGGCTGGAGGGCGTCGAGAGGCGGGCAGACGGGTTCATGACCACCGCCCGCTCGTTGTTACCATTTGCCGCTCACCCCGTGAACGACCGGACTGGGCCGCAGAGTTGTGGAAGGGATGCGCTATGGAGCCCATGTCGCGCGCGTCAGGAAGCGACGAAGACGCGACTGAGCCTCGCGCGCCCTTTCTCTTCAACGCGTCTGATCTGGCAGCGGCGCGCTCGCGCAAACGCACACATGCGGTCCCTCTGAAGCGCGTATTTGGCGCGGAGCGGCCCGCGCGCCAGCGCAGTGTTGATCTCCCCAGGCGCGCATCACGATCAAGGCGTTCCAGGCCCTCGCGCCTGATGCGGGCGCGAGTCGCGCAGTCAACGCGCCTACGCGCGCGGCGCGCCGAAACGGAGAGCGCGGCGGAATCCCGGTCAGGTGACGTCACGCTCTCCGCGCAAGGCGTCTACACGGACCCACCTAGCGCTCCGACACTCATCGCCGGGCGTCGCGCAAGCGTCAGAGCTTTCACCATGCGCCTCGCGCACGCGCTGGGCCGGGGGAAGGCGCTGGATAGACAGGCGTCCCGTAAGCGAATCATGCCGCCGTGGCTATGGGTGACACTGAACGCGCTGGCCATCCTCCTGGTCGCGCAAGCCTGTATCCTGAGCGCGGCGAACTCCCCCGCGATCACGAAGGCGGTCGCCCCAATCTTCGAGGCGTTCACCGGAGCGCAACCGGAAGCATTCGACACAGGCGGCCCGACTCCGCATCCAGTGGACACATCATCGGCGTTCATCACGACCATGCTCCCCTACGCGCGGCATGCCAGCCAGGTCCTGGGCTGGCCCGTCAGTGTGATCCTGGCGCAGTGGGGCGTGGAGCACGGATGGACGCTCCCCGATTTCGATGGATGGAATGTGGGAAACACCAAAGCGTTCGATTCGCCCACTGGCGTTTGCTATGGGGCGCCCGTCGTCCGGGGATTCTGCGCGCCGAAGACCCCTGGGGCCGGCCTGGCGATCTATATCCACGCCGCCCAGCTCCACTACTATACAGGTATCGCGGCCGCCGCGCGGCAGGGAGGGCCAAACGCCGCCGCCCGCGCGCTGGGGCAGTCACCCTGGGACGCCGGACACTACACGGTGGACAACTCGCCGGGAGACAGCCTCCTGCGCGCGATGCAGGCGCTCAATCTCTATCGCTACGACACGCCGTAACGCGAGCGCCCATGCGCTGGAGTGTGACGCCCTTACCCACGCGGGTGGGCGTCGAGCCAGGCGAGGACCTCGGCGGCGTGGCCGTCAGGGCTCACCTTTTCCCAGACGTGGCCGATGGTTCCGTCAGGCAGGATGAGGAAGCTGGTTCGCGCCATCGTCATATACGTCTTGCCGTACATGGACTTCTCCACCCAGACGCCGTAGCGTTGCGCCACCGCGCCGCCCTCATCGGCCAGCAGCGGGAAA
Source organism: Chloroflexota bacterium (assembly GCA_021814145.1). Taxonomy (GTDB): domain Bacteria; phylum Chloroflexota; class Ktedonobacteria; order Ktedonobacterales; family JADMIN01; genus JAKAIY01. The sequence goes on along the minus strand of JAKAIY010000021.1, from coordinate 10,460 downwards.
GGCAGGCTGTACTTGGCGGCGAACTTCTGGTGTGACTTCACATCGTCGCGGCTGACGCCCAGCACGACCACACCCCGCGCCTGGAGCTCGCCCCAGGCGTCGCGGAACGAGCAGGCCTCGGTCGTGCAGCCGGGGGTGTCGTCCTTGGGGTAGAAGTACAGCAGAACTGTCTTGCCACGCAGCCCGGCGAGGCTGACTGTCGCGCCGTCACCAGCGGGCAGCGTGAAGTCGGGCGCGACGGCCCCCGGCTGAGGAATCGTAGTGATAGTACCAGACATGAACGCAAGCCTCCTCCGCGTATATTCTGGACGCCAGGCGCACTGACTTCAATGATGTCTACTCACTATTATTGGGCAAACCGCTGCTTCCCGTCGAGTGAAAGCGGAAATTGTCGCAATCGTATCGCCTCTCTACGCGACGGGTTCGCCGGAGGGGCGCTCATACTCATGACTGATGAGCTACGCGCGACCATTCGGCCTGGCCGCGCGCATCAAAGGTTAATCGTAGCGGACGCGCCACCATCATCGAATAGTGGCGCGTCCGTTTTTTTCTGGCGCAGGCAAGCGCCCTAATACACCACAGCCTCGGTATATTCGCCGAAGACCGTGCGGAAGACGCCCATGATCTCGCCGAGCGTGCAGTAGGCGCGGGCGCAGTCGAGGATGTAGGGCATCGTATTTTCCGTGCCACGCGCGGCCTTCTCCAGCGCGGCCAGGGCGACGCTGGCGGCTTCATTATCGCGCTCGCGGCGGACGCGCTCCAGCCGGTCGAGGTGCACGCGCTCCTTGGCTGGGTCCACATAGAGCGTAGGGACGGTCAGCGGCCCTTCCATCACGTAATCGTTGACGCCGACGATCACGCGCTCCTTCTCATCCACCTCGCGCTGGAAACGGTAGGACGCCTCGGCGATCTCCTTCTGGAAGAAACCGTTGCGGATGCACTCCAGCACGCCGCCAAGCTCGCGGATCTGCGTGATGTAGGCCAGCGCCTGCCGCTCGGTCTCGTCGGTCAGCGCCTCGATGAAGTACGACCCCGCCAGCGGGTCCACCGTATTGGTGACGCCGCTCTCGTGGGCGATGATTTGCTGCGTGCGCAGGGCGATCAGCGCCGCCTTCTCGGTCGGCAGGGCCAGCGCCTCATCGAGCGAGTTGGTGTGCAGCGAGTTCGTGCCACCCAGCGCCGCCGCCAGCGCCTGGATAGCGACGCGCGCGACGTTGTTCTCCGGCTGCTGCGCCGTCAGCGAGACGCCAGCGGTCTGGGCGTGCGTGCGCAGCGTCCAGGAGCGCGGGTCCCGCGCGCCGTAGCGCTCGCGCATCTGATGCGCCCAGATGCGGCGGGCAGCACGGAACTTGGCGATCTCCTCGAAGAAGTCGTTATGGACATCGAAGAAGAACGAGAGCCGGGGAGCGAAGTCGTCTACATCCAGCCCGCGCTCGATAGCCGCCTCGACATAGGCGAAGCCATCGGCCAGCGTGAACGCCAGTTCCTGCACGGCGGTCGCGCCCGCCTCGCGAATGTGGTAGCCGCTGATGCTGATTGTGTTCCACTTCGGCATGTTCGCCGCGCCAAACTCGATGGTATCCACCACCAGGCGCAGCGATGGCTCCGGCGGGAAGAGGAACTCCTTCTGCGCGATGTATTCCTTGAGGATGTCGTTCTGCAGCGTGCCGCCCAGCGCGGCCATCGGCACGCCGCGCTTCTCCGCCGCCGCGATGTACATCGCCCAGATGGCGGGCGCCGGGCTGTTGATGGTCATCGAAGTGGTGATCTTGTCCGTGGGGATGCCATCGAGCAAGATCTCCATATCCGCCAGCGAGGAGACCGCCACGCCACACTTGCCGAACTCGCCCAGCGCCATCGGGTGGTCGTGGTCGTAGCCGTAGAGCGTGGCCATGTCGAAGGCGATGGAGAGGCCCGTCTGCCCCTGCTCCAGCAGATACTTGAAGCGGGCGTTGGTCTCCTCCGCCGTGCCAAAGCCGGCGAACATGCGCATCGTCCACGGCTTGGCGCGGTACATCGTCGGCTGCGCGCCGCGCGTGTAGGGATACTCGCCCGGCATGCCCAGGTCGCGCCCGTAGTCGAGGTCGGCGGTGTCCTCTGGCGTGTAGATGCGTTTGATGGGCATGCCCGATTGCGTGGTGGTATCCTCACGGCGCTCCGGCACGCGGCGGATGGCGGGGGCCACCGTCTCGCGCTCCCAGCGCGCGCGCTCCTCCGCGACGCGCGCGACCGCTTCCGGGGCGAAGAGCGGGCCAGTCGCCGGCGCTGTGTCAGGCGCGGCCTGGCCACTGGCTTTTCCGCCAGCGGCTGACTTCTTCGTCGCGCGGGGCTTTTGCTCTAGCATGATGTATCCTCCCACAGCGGGCGCGCCCGCCGCTATCAGGGACTAGCCCCGAACCTCAACTGACATCGCGACCGCGCCGCCGCCACCCAGGCAGAGCGTGGCCAGGCCGCGCCCGCCGCCGCGCCGGCGCAGCTCGTAGATCAGCGTCGTCAGCACGCGCGAGCCGCTAGAGCCGATGGGGTGGCCCAGCGCGATCGCGCCGCCGTTGGGGTTCACCTTGTCCCAGTCCCAGTCCAGCTCCTTGCCATTGGCGACCGTCTGCGCCGCGAAGGCCTCATTGACCTCGATCACATCGAAGTCGCTCATCCGCTGGCCGGTGCGCTCCAGCAGCTTGTGAACCGCGCGCGGCGGGCAGGCGAAGATCATGCGCGGCTCGATAGCGGCGGCGGCGTAACCGGTGATATGCGCCAGCACGGGTAGGCCAAGCTCGCGCGCCAGCGCGTCGCTGGCGACCACGGTAGCCGAGGCGCCGTCGCTCAGCCCGGGAGCGTTGCCAGCGGTCACCGTGCCGTCGCGCTTGCGGAAGGCGGGCTTGAGCGCCGCCAGGCCGGCGAGCGTTGTATCGGGCCGGATCGGCTCGTCGCGCTCGACTATGGTGGCGCCATTCTTGCCGGAAATCTCGACGGGGATAATCTCATCGCGGAAGCGGCCTGTCTCGGTCGCGGCCTGCGCTTTCATGTGGCTGTGATAGGCCAGTTCGTCCTGCTCTTCGCGGGTGACGCCGTAGGCTTCGGCGACGATCTCGGCTTCCTCGCCCATATGGACATGTTCGAGCGCGCACCACAGGCCATCGTGGACAACAGCGTCAATCATCTCGGCGTTGCCCATGCGGTAGCCGGTGCGGGCCTTGGGCAGCAGATAGGGAGCGTTGCTCATGCTTTCCATGCCACCCGCGACGAAGAGTTCGCCGTCGCCGGCCTTGATGGCCTGAGCCGCCAGCATGACGGCCTTCAGACCAGAGCCACAGACCTTGTTGACGGTGAACGCGGGGATGTCTGCGGGTACGTCCGCGCCAAGCGCCGCCTGGCGCGCGGGGGCCTGTCCCTCGCCCGCCGAGACGACGTTGCCCATGATGACTTCATCCAGGCGTTCGACAGGCGCGCCAGAGCGGCGCAGCGCCTCGCGGATGACGATAGCGCCAAGCTGGGTAGCGGAAAGGGAGGAAAGACCCCCAAGGAAACGGCCGGTCGGAGTGCGGACCGCCGCGACGATGACGGGTTGATCTGAGGCCATCATGGGCTCCTTTGTGGCATGTAGGGCGCTTCGTTGGGGCGGCCATCTCACGGGCCTTCGCGGGCGCGCCACGTCGCGCGCCCTGACCCCTGGTATAGAGGCGCCGCAAGGCATTATACGGCATGGCTCGGGTAGCGCGCGATGTGGGCTTCGCGTAGGAGAGACGCTTTAGTGGAAAGGAACACGATCATGGACCAGCAACCGCCTCAGGAGCCTTACCAGCAACCGCCATACCAGCAGCCATACCGGCCCGCTCCGCCCGGCGGCGTATGGGGCATGTCATCTATCGGGAACATTGGCGCGCATATTGTAGCGGGCCTGGCGTATCTGATCGCGATTGTTCCCTTCATCGGGTTCGTCCTGCAGATCATTCTGTTCGCGGTCGAGAAGAACCGCTTCGCCAGGTTCCACGCCGCTCAGGCGATGATTCTGAGCATCGCCGGGTACGCGCTGAGCTTCGTTAGCTTCATCGTAAGCTCCTTCTTCGGCGCTGGGGCCAACGTCAATTCGGCGATTGTCTCATTCTTGAGCGGGAGTATCGGGGCGCTGTTCGGGTGTGTGTTCGGCATCATCGGCATTGCGCTCTTCGCCTTCTGGATCTGGGGCATGATCGCCGGTTTCACGGGCAAGCCAACCAAGCTCCCGGTCATCGGCGACATCGCGGAAGGGCTCTCAGGTGGGCGGCTGCCCGTGTAGGCGTCTGTGGTGAGCCAGCCAGAAAACCAGTCTGGGAAGCGATAGCGCGCCGGCCAGAGTCATGCGACCTGGCCGGCGCGCTCAGTCTTGCGTGACCATCAGTCACCCCAAATATATGGGTGTGGAACTGACCAGTCCAGCTACGCGAAATTGTGCAGCAATACCAGTAGACAAGCGGTCCGCTGATGAGTACCCTAATGCCGGAGGGTGGAGGATTCTTCTCCTGCATCACTCTGATAGATGTTGAGGCGCCACAAACTGTCGCAGCGCGTTTCCATCGCGGGAGCCACCCATGCGTGGCGCGCGATGGCAAAGCCCAGCCGCGGGGACAAGCGTCTCGATGGGAGAAAGGGACACAGTCATGGATCAGCAGCCGCAGTATCAGCCGCAGACAACGGTGTCAGGTAGCACGCATGGCATGTCGTCGCTCATCGGCAGCCTGGGCTCCGACATCATGGCAGGCCTCACGTATCTGGTGAGCATCTTGTTCGGCGTCGGACTCGTTTTGCAGATTGTCGTGTTTGCGGTCGAGAAGAACCGCTTCGTCAAGTTCCATGCCGCCCAGGCGATGATTCTGAGCATCGTGGCGATTGCGCTTTTCATCGTGGATATCATCATCAACACAATATTCACTGTTGGAGCCAGCGCCGTTGACGCATCAGGCTCTGGGCTTGGCGCGCTGGGCGCGTTCGGCGTTTCAGCGGTCACGAGCTGTGTTTTAGGCATCATTGGCCTCGTTCTCTTCGCCTTCTGGATCTGGGGCATGTTCGCGGCTTTCACTGGCAAGGCCACCAAGCTTCCAATCATCGGCGGATTCGCTGAGGGACTCGCCGGCGGCCCGCTCGTGTAGAGAAAGCCATACTCGCGAGCAAGCAAAGATAACGCGCCAGCCCAGGGGTTGTAATCTGGGCTGGCGCGTTGTTTTCTTTCATTAGCGCCGCTGCTTTGTTTCGATTTTTGAGGTATCCCGCATATGACGCCGCCACAGCCGCTCTATCCAACCCACATCCTGTTCGACCAGCGCGTTCCGATGCGCGACGGGATGACGCTCTCCGCCGATGTGTATCTGCCCGACCCGGCTGGTGATAATAGCGGGGACGGGCGGCGCTGGCCGGCGATCCTGTTGCGCACGCCGTACCAGAAAGCCAACGTGAATATCCTGAGCCAGGCGCGCTGGTTCGCTGAGCGCGGCTACGCCTTCGTGGCGGTGGATGTGCGCGGGCGCGGCGACTCGGACGGCGTGTTCGTCCCCTACATGAGTGAGGGGCGCGACGGCTACGACAGCATCGAGTGGGTCGCGGCGCAGCCGTGGTGCGATGGCGCGGTCGGGACGATTGGCGGCTCGTACCTGGGGCGCGTGCAGTGGCAGGCGGCAGTGGAGAGGCCGCCCCATCTGAAGGCGATGATCGTTCTCGTGCCGCCGTCCGACCCGTTCGTGGAGACACCCACCGGCTTGCCCAGCCCGATGCATCTCTGCTGGATGCACTACACCAGCGGGCGGCAAGTCCAGTTGATGGAGGCGGTAGACTGGGAGCGCGTCTACGACCACCTGCCGCTGCTGACGATGGACGAGGCCGCCGGGCGCGTCATGCCCAAGTGGCGCGAGGAGATCGAGCACGCCGCGCTGGACGACTACTGGCGGATCATCTGCTACCAGGACAAGTTCGGCCAACTCACCGTCCCGACGCTGCACATCTCCGGCTGGTACGACGACGAGCAGATCGGCACGCCGCTCAACTTCGCGGGGATGACCACCCAGGCGCCAACCGCTGAGGCCCGCGCCGCGCAACGCCTGCTGATGGGGCCGTGGGGGCATGCCACGAACCGCGATTCGAAGCTGGGCGAGGTGGATTTCGGCGCCGGGGCGATCATTGACCTGCGCGGCGAGCAGCTGGCGTGGTTCGACCGCTGGCTGAAAGGCATTGGGACAGAGGAGCCGGTAACGCCCGCGCGCATCTTCATCATGGGCGAGAACGTCTGGCGCGACGAGCAGGAATGGCCGCTGGCGCGCACGCAATGGACGCGCTACCACCTGCGCGGCGGCGGGCGGGCCAACAGCCGCTTCGGCGATGGCGCGCTCTCCACCGACGCGCCCGCGCCGGACGAGCCAGCGGACAGCTACCGCTACGATCCCGCCCGCCCGACGCCATTCATCACCGAGGCCACCTCGTCGCAGATCGGCGGGCCAGACGACTACGCCGCCGTGCAGCGCCGCGACGACGTGCTGGTCTACCAGACTGAGCCGCTGGCGGCGGACCTGGAGGTGACTGGGCCTATCAAGGTCGAGCTCTACGCCGCCTCTTCCGCGCCGGACACCGACTTCATGGCGATGCTGCTGGATGTCTGGCCCAGCGGCTTCACCCAGCGACTCTGCGACGGTATGGTCCGCGCGCGCTTCCGCGAGGGGATGGATCGCCCGTCACTGATCGAGCCGGGCGCTACCTACCGCTATGCGATAGACTGCTGGAACACGGCGCACGTTTTCCGCGCCGGCCATCGTGTCGCGCTGCAAATCAGTTCCGCCGCCTTCCCGAAATATGACCGCAACCTGAACACCGGCGCGCCGCTAGGCGTGACGAGCGAGATGGCGGTGGCGGAGCAGACCATCCACCACGACGCCACGCGGCCCTCGGCGCTGATCCTGCCAGTGATCCCGCGTTAAGGTAACTGGCATCATGGGATTTGGGAGAATGACCCAGGCGCCGCATGGCGAGAGCGCTGAGCGACTAATGTCGCGGCTAGGGGTCGGCTGGCCACGAAGTCCGGCCAAGCCGGACTAGGACGCGAGAGGCGTGGGCTGGGTGTGGGAAATAGGGAGATCACGATGGACTGTTCCTTGCTTCCGCAGGCGCTCGGTAACATATGGGTGACATCCGAGACAGCTGTGGTTGTTACAGGAATACTTGTGGGAACCTTATTGCTCATACCAATCATGGGCGTATTAGCCCTGTGGCGAGACATCAAATGGCGATTTCAGCATAAATTGCGCCGCAAGGAAGCCCTGCAGCTCGCGCTCTCGCTTTTGGGCATGCTATTCATGATGATTTACGCCTACTTTTTCGTAGCGTTCAGGCATGCGCAATGGGATAATTATGTGGTAGGCGCCATATCGCCAGCGCAGTACAACTGTTTCTATTCGTTCGATGATATGCTCGTCGGCTTTGGTGTTATCGCTTTGGCGCTGATACTGCTTCCTCTCTACCTGATAAAGACCGATGATGAGAAGAAACCTGAGGAGCCGAACCAATGACCGCTGAGCGACATGAACAGAACGAGGGCGCGGCGGTGGCGCGGGCGGATACGCCAGGCACGCGCGAGTCGCTGGCTGCGGACCTGCGCGCGCTGGGCGTCACACCAGGGATGACGCTGCTGGTCCACTCGTCGCTGAGCGCGCTGGGCTGGGTCGCGGGCGGGCCGGTGGCGGTCATTCAGGCGCTGATGGATGTGGTGACGCCGGAGGGAACGCTGGTGACGCCCACGTTCACAGCGGACAACTCCGATCCGGCGATGTGGGCGAATCCGCCCGTTCCTGAGGCGTGGTGGCCGGTCATTCGCGCGTATATGCCCGCCTTCGATCCTGCCATCACTCCTACGCGCATGATGGGCAGCATCGCGGAGACCTTCCGCCGCTGGCCAGGCGCCGTCCGCAGTGGTCACCCACAGGCGTCCTTCGCCGCGTGGGGGCGCGACGCGGAGGCGATCACCGCCAACCACGCGCTGGAAGGCGGGCTGGGCGAGGGCTCGCCGCTGGCGCGCATTTACGAGCGGGATGGCTGGGTGTTGCTGCTGGGCGTGGGCTTTGGCAACAACACCTCATTTCACCTGGGCGAATACCGCGCGGGAGTCAGCCCGTGGAGTGAGACAGGCGCGGCGCTGCTGGAGAACGGCCAGCGCGTGTGGAAGGTGTTCCGCGAAGTCGAGTGGAACGATGAGCTATTCCCCGAAATTGGGTCTGACTTTGAGCGGACAGGCGCCGTGCGGCTCGCGCTGGTGGGAGTTGGTGAGGCGCGGCTCTTCTCGCAGCGCGCGGCGGTAGACTTCGCGGAGCGCTGGCTACGCGAGCGGGCGGCGCGCTAGCGCGCGATCAGAGCGCTTTGTTGGGAGTTATCGCGGGCATGTACGCCCTGGCGCGCGTGCTCCGGCCATGAATGGCCGGGACTGCGGCAGCGGGCGGCGCGCTAAGCGACAGAGCGCCGGCGGCGCTTGCGAATAAAGGAAACGAGCGCCCATATGCCCGCCGCGCCCGCCATACCCAGCGGCGCCCAGAGCGGCACAGGCCGGTTGAGCGCCTCCATCGGGGAAGCGGAGCCGCGCCTGCGGCGGAGAGGTCTGACGCCAAGCCCAGGGGCTGGCTCGATGATGACGCGCAAATCACCTCTCTCCGCCTTCTCGATGACGCGGTCAAGCTGGCGGGGCAAACGTGCCAGGCTGCGAGCGATCGCGATGCCCTCACGCAGCGTGTTCTGCGCCAGGTTCTCGAAGCTGGTCGCGCCGAGCATGCCCAGGATGCCCCCACCGCCAAACTCCGAGATCAGCTTCTGCGCGTGCGGCGCGGCGACTTCCAGAAAGTTGAAGTTGGGCGTAAGCGAGGCGGTCAGTCCTGAGAGCATGCCCACCGCGCGCCCGAAAAACGCGAACTGCGCGGGCAGGCGAAAAGGCTGGTCGTAGAGCACATCGCCGATATCCTCCAGCGCCTGGCCGGGAGAGACCTGGCCAAGCTGCGAGAGCGGAACGCCGGAGAAGCGCGCCAGCAGCGCGGCGATGGCCTGCTCCAGCGCGTCGCGGTCAGCTTCTTCAGTGATGAAGCCAAGCTGGTCGAGACCATCCAGCAGGAGCGCGGCGTCAGACTGCACGGCCCCGGCGAAGCAGGCGCGCAGCCCGCGCCGCGCGCTCGGCGTAATTGTGCCCATCATACCAAAATCAACAAAGACGAGCCGCGCCTGGCCGGGCTCTCCAGCGATTGGCTGGGCCATGATATTGCCGGGGTGCGGGTCGGCATGGAAGAAGCCCGCGTCGAGCGCCTGGGTGAAGTAGCTGTCAACCAGTTTGCGCGCCAGTTCCGCCCGGTCGAGCCCCGCCGCGTCGAGTGCGGCGAAATCAGTGATCTTGATGCCGTCAATCCATTCCAGCGTCAGCGCGCGGCGAGTCGTCTGCTCCCAGTAGACCTTTGGAACGACGATGCGCGTGTCGCTGGCGAAGAGGCGGGCGAACTGTTCGGCGCTGCGCCCTTCGCGCTCGTAGTCCAGCTCCTCGAAGACAGTGCGGCTGAATTCCCGGTAGAGCGCGCGCAGGTCGGTGATGCGGTCAGCGGAGGGAGCGATCCAGCGCACGATGGTCAGCGTCAGCCGCAACGCCCGCAGATCCACCGCGATAATGCGCTCGATGCCGGGCCGCTGGATCTTCAGGGCGACAGCGCGCCCGTCGCGGAGCACCGCGCGGTGGACCTGCCCCAGCGACGCTGAGCCGGAGGGTTCCGCGTCTACGCTGGTAAAGACATCATTCAGCGGCGCCTCATATTCCCGCTCCAGCGCCTCGATAATCAGCGGGAACGGCTCAGGGCGCACCTCATCCTGCAGCGAGGCCAGCTCGGCCAGCGCGTCGGGTGGCAGCAGGTCCGCGCGGGCGCCAAAGAACTGGCCAAGCTTGATGAGCAGCCCGCCCATCTCGACCGCCGTCTCGCGGAAGTCGCGCAGCACGCGCTTGAGCGCCTCGATGTCGGGGCGCGCCTCGTAGTCGCCACGCTCGCGCGCCCGCACAACGCGCACGCGCTCCCGGTTCATCACAATCAGCGTGCGTAGCAGCAGCGACATGACCCGATAGCCACGCCACAAACTGTTGCGCCGCCGCCACTCAGTGAATTGGCTCATGGCTCCATCCTCATCCACTCACCCCAGAGGACAGGAGCGCCCACCAGCTACGGCCAGCCCGCGCCGCGCGCCCCATCACCTGATTAGTACGGTTTAGCATGGGCGACCGTTTCCCATAGGGGCGCGAACGGACACTGTTGAACGCAATATTGGGCAATCTGGCGAAATAGTGGCGGCAAGCGATGGGTCACGCGGGGAGCCGGGCGTGAGCGTGAGGATAGTGTCCAATTGAGTGTGGGGATTTGAGGTCGGTTGACGAGATCGGCCAGCAGGTGATTCTCATCGGGTAGATGAAGAACCCGTTCGAGGAGGATCACGGC
>JAKAIY010000170.1 GCA_021814145.1 Chloroflexota bacterium | reverse complement strand
GGCGGCGATCCAGGAGGCGCTGCGCGAGGCGCAGGAGCAGGGCGCGCTGGGACGCGACCTCTTCGGTTCGCGCTTCTCGCTAGCGGTGACGGTTGTAGGCGCTGAGCGCAGCTTCATGGGCGGCGAAGAGACGGTGATGATCGAGATCATCAAGGGCCGCCCGATGAAGGCGCAGCAGCGCCCGCCGTATCCGAGCGAGGTGGGCCTCTACGCGCAGCCCACGCTGGTCCAGAATGTCGAGACGCTGGCGAACCTGCCGGGGATCATCGCGCGCGGCGCGCAGGCGTTCAGGGCGACTGGCTCGCAGATGTCGAGCGGGACGAAGCTGGTGACGCTGATCGGCCCGGGCCAGCGCGCGAACGCGCTGGTCGAGGTCCCCTTCGGCGTCACGCTGGCGCAACTCTTGCGCGCGGAAGGTCTGGAGATCAACGAGTCGAACACGCGCGCGGTGGTGGTCGGCGGCATGGAGGGCGGCGCGCTGCCGCTGGCCCAGCTCAACACGCCGTTCGATTATGAGCCACTGCAAGACGCCGGGGCGATTGTGGGCTCGGCGGTGATCGAGACGCTGCCCGCCGGGACATGCATGGTCCACTGGGCGATGGAGCGGTCGGACGAGCTGGCGCGTGAAAGCTGCGGCAAGTGCGTGCCGTGCCGTGTGGGCGTCAAGCGCATCGCCGGGACACTGGAAGGTGTCGTCAGCGGGCTGGGGGCCCAGGACGATCTGGCGCTGCTGGAGGAGTTCTCGCACTATGTGCCGGATGGCTCGCTCTGCGGCTTCGGCGTCAACGCGGTCAACGCGGTGGTGACGGCGCGGCGCTATTTCGCGGACGACTTCGCCGCGCACCTGGAGGGGCGCTGCCCCACGGGAAGCTGCGAGCCGGTCCGCGCGCACCGCTACGCCACCAAGCATGTGCTGTAGGAGGCAGGGCGCCAGGCGGGTGAATTCGCGCCTGGCGTGGCCTGCTGGCCCACGAGGCGCGGCTGCGACCGCCCGCTGGCGGTATTCCGGCTATAAACAACGAGATAAACAGGCGATACCGGGCGTTCCGAGGCGATAGAGACGAGGATTCCATGGCTGTCACCATACGGGATGATGCGGCGATGTCGCAGGGGAGCGGGCCTTTCAAGCGCAATGAGCACGGCCAGCCGTCGTTCGAGGTGACGATTGACGGGCGGACGATGCAGGCGTATGAGGGGCAGACCCTGCTCAGCGTCGCAATCGAGAACGGGATTCTGGACATCCCGAATCTGTGCAACGACGACAAGCTGGAGCCCACCTCCGCCTGCCGCATGTGTCTGGTGGAGATTGACGGCGCGGACCGTCCGCTGCCCTCCTGCAACACCGCCGCGCGGCCAGGCATGGTGGTGCGCACAAAGTCCGACAGGCTGACGGGCATCCGGCGCACCAACCTGGAGATGATGCTCTCCGACCACAACGCCTACTGCCAGCCGCCGTGTCAGGTGGGCTGCCCGACGCACATTGACATCCCCGGCTATCTGGAGCTGATCGCCAAGGGGCAGAACCGCGAGGCGGCGCGCCTGGTCAAGGAAGTGCTGCCATTCCCCTACATCCTCGGCCTGACCTGCCCGGCGCCCTGCCAGTCGGTCTGCCGCCGCGGCCTGGTGGAGGAAGAGATCGCCATCTGCCGCATGCACGGCTTCGCCGCCGAGCAATGCCTGGACGACCCGCCGACCCCGTGGGTCAAAGAGGCGCCGACCGGCAAGAAGGTCGCCATCGTGGGCGCGGGGCCGAGCGGCCTGACGGCGGCCTACTATCTGGCGCTGATGGGCCACTACGTCAAGGTCTTCGACATGATGCCCCAGTCCGGCGGCATGCTGCGCTACGGCATCCCGGAATACCGCCTGCCGAAGGACATGGTGGACAAAGAGTTCGAGGGCGTCTGGAAGCTGGGCGTTGACGTGCAGTACAACGTCAAGCTGGGCCGCGACTTTACGATTGACGACCTCGAAAAGGAAGGCTTCGACGCGACGCTGCTGGCCATCGGCGCGTGGACCTCAAACGAGCTGGGCCTGGAAGGCCAGGACAACCCCGGCGTGGTCAACGCCATCTCCTACCTGATGGACAAGACGCAGGGCCTGCCGGTGCCAGTGGACGACACCAAGGAAGTGGTGGTGCTGGGCGGCGGCTTCACGACCTTCGACTGCACGCGCACCTCGCTGCGGCTGGGCGCCAAGGTGCATACAGTCTATCGCCGGAGCCGCAAGGAAATGACGGCGACGACGGAAGAGGTTGAGGACGGCGAGAACGAGGGCACGGACCTCCAGCTGTTCGGCGCCGCGACCCGGCTGGAGTTTGACGGCGACAAACTGACGGGCCTCGAGATCCAGCGGATGAAGCTGGGCGAGCCGGACGCTTCGGGCCGCCGCCGTCCGGTGCCGATCCCCGGCAGCGAGTACGTGATCGCGTGCGACACCGTGATCCCCGCTTACGGCCAGAAGCCGGACGTGGCGGTGCTGCCGCCGGAGTCGGGGGTGAAGTGGACCAGGCGCTCGACCATCGAGACCGATCCGTACAACTTCATGACGGCGCGCAAGGGCGTCTTCGCCAGCGGCGACTGCCAGCTTGGCGCGGCGACGATCATCGAGGGCGTGGGGCAGGGCAAACTGGCCGCGCGCGCGATTGACGCCTACCTCAATGGCGAGGACATGGCGGCGGTCTCGAAGCGCATCGAGGCTGAGGAGCGCAAGCCCGACCTGTTCGACATCGTGCCATACAAGCCGGTCGAGCCGAAGGTCAAGATGCCGATGCTGCCCTATAAGGACCGCGAGCGCAGCTTCCGCCTGATCGAGCTGGGCTACACCCAGGAGCAGGCGCAGCGCGAGGCGGGCCGCTGCCTCCAGTGCGCCTGTCCCGCCGCGGGCCAGTGCGATCTGCAAAAGTACAGCATCGAGTACAACCTGGAGAACAACCGCTTCCATGATGGTGAGCCGGCGGACTACCACGATTACGAGTTCGACCTGTCGCACAGCTTCATCCTGCGTGACCCGAACAAGTGCATCAACTGCACGCAGTGCGTGCGCGTCTGCCACGATGTGATCGGCCCGAACTGCTACGGCATGTTCGGCAAGGGCTTCGACACCATCGTCTCAACCCCGTTCAACATGTCGCTGGACCAGACAGATTGCGTGTCGTGCGGGGCCTGCGTGCAGGTCTGCCCGACCGGCTCGCTGATGATGGCCGAGCGCGAGCTGGTGCGCTGGGACTTCGCCCTCGACCGCTGCATCTTCTGCGGCGATTGCGTGGAGGTCTGCCCGCACGGCGCGCTGGGTGAGACGCCGAACTTCGAGCTGTCGTTCTACAACCGCTTCGGTGAGGACATCAACCTGCCGATGCAGGACCTGGCCCGCGCGCCATCGTTCCTGGTCCGCCAGCGTGTCCCGCGCCGCAAGGAGGAGCAGTCGCAGCAGAACCCGCTGGTGCGCCCGCTGCCCGCGCGCCGCATCCGCGAATAGTGGCGCGGCCGCAAACCGCGCCCTCCAACAAGCGTCCCCGCCGCTGGCCTGATGGCTGGCGGCGGGGACGCTTTGCTTGCGCGTCTTTTTCACACGCTCGAATGTCGCCCCGATTGGGGGAGACGCTTTGTCACCCTCCCTCAGCGTTTCGAGGAGCGGCGCTGCCTTGCGGCTCTCGGCGCTGTGCATCACGCGCGCTTGCGACGCTGTGCATCACCAGCGTCCAGGACTGGGAAAAGAGGACAAAGAGCCCCACGCAGCCCGCGATTGCAAGAAGCAAGAAAGGGAACTCTGAAGCTGGCTGCAGCAGCCCAACGACGCCTGCGAGGAGCGGGGTCAATATGAGGATATCGCCGAAGACAGATCGCGCGACATTCAGGCCTATCTTTCGGATCCGGATCTGTTGGTAGACGAGGAAAACGATCCCCACGCCACCTAACACGATCAACAGGAAGCTTCTGGCAAGAGCGACGCGAGCTGGCAACAGCATGATGAGCGACCAGGCGACACCAGTCAGAAATCCAGCGAGGGCGACGAAGGCGCGCCTACGCATGAGGGAGTGGCTGAGGATCGCCTCTGGATGCAGCGACATTGCGACAAACACAAGACCAGTGAGCGCAGCGCCAGCTCCGCCAAGTGTAATGAAGAACGGCTGCCACTCCTGTACGACGAGTTGCTCAGACACAAGCTGCTCTCCCTCATCCACATGAAATCCGCTTACATGGCGCGCCTAGCAGATTTCACACCACTATGCCTTGTCTGTCACATCGGCGCGTAGCGGCGCGACGCGGGTCAGGCCATCTCTTCTCCAGCGCCGCTTTTTGCCCGCCTGCAACTCCGTGCGCAACCGGGCGTAGAAAGAGCGGCGCGAGGCGCGCGAGGATGAGGGCTCGACTCTAGGACCCGCGCGCCTCGGACAAGGGGTCAAGAGGAGGAAGAGGAACGCATGCGACAGGCGATCCGTGTGTACGCGATCGTAGCGCTGGTGGCGATGGTCGGATTGTGGGTGTTACAGACCGCCTGGTGGGCAGGCGCCGTGAGCTTCACAGCCTCAACGGGCTTGGCAGTGGCGCTGGAGCTGGCGATGGAGGCGCAACTCTGGCTCCTGGTCATGCCGCTGGGCGTCCTGGCCACCAGCGACGCGGCGCGCGCGGGTCGCCGTGGCTGGCTATGGCTCTTCATCGCGTTGATGGTGGTTGCGCCCTTCGCCGCCAATATCGAGACACTGAGCAGCGCTATCCAGCCGGGCAGCCTCCAGTCGCCGCAACCCATCGTTTTGGTGGGGTGGGCCGTAGCGTTCTTGCTCGTCCCGCTCGCCGCGCTGATCTACAGCCTCATGTCCGCCCAGCCCGTGGCTGGCGGCGTGGAGGCCGCGCCGAACGCGAGTCAGGGCGAGCGACGCACGCTCATCATCAGCGCATGCGCCGGCATCGTCGTCATGAGCGTGCTCAGCTACCTGATGAACTCGCAATTCCTCTTTTCCCTGCCGCTCGGGACGAACTTCTTCGATCACACAATGCTCATCATCCAGCTACAAGGCGTGGCGCGCGCGCTCTGGTTCACGCTGGCCCCCCTGCCAGTCACCGTCGCCAGCCTGGCGCTCGCGCACGCCGCCCAGACAAGCCGCCGTGGCTGGCTGGCAGGCTGGATTGCGCTCATTCCGCTGGCGCTGCTGACGGCGGACCTCGGATCCCCGGTGGGAATTGGGCTGATCGCCGCAGTGATTGGCGCGCGCTCGAGCGAGCAGATTCCCTTCTTTGACCAGCTCCCCGTCGCAAGCATCGTGGCTCCGGCCGTTATCATGCTGGTGGCGCTGCTCTACGCCCTCACCGTGATGCGTCCGAGGGGGCGCGCGGCGGCCATCGCTGTCGCATAAGCCTTCTCCGCGCGGGGCGCCCCCGCCGCCAGCCAGTGGGCCAGCGGCGGGGGCTGTGTTTTGTTGTGTTGCGGCATGGCGTATGCGAGAAGGGTTGGTGTTCTCGTGACGCGCTTGCGAGCGGGCAAAGCGCGCGGGAGATGGAATCGTGACCTCACGCGATGACAATGAGGGCGCCGTGAAACGATGGTATCCGCATCTGTCAGGCGTATTTCCGCCTTTCAAGGTGTGAAAGGCGATTGAGGAGGATGGACAATGAGCAGTTCCCAACCTGGGCCGATGGAACCGGTGGATGTGTTTACCCCGCTGCGAGAGGCTGTCTCGCGCCTGTTCGATGAGGGGCTGACCCCTGAGCGCCTGATGTTCTTCGGACGCACAATCCCCGTGGACGTGATTGACACGCCGGATGAGTACATCATCGAGGCGTCGCTGACGGGTGTGCGACCCGAGCATGTGCAGGTGACCGTCGCGGACAACAACGTCACCATCCGCGTGGGGCGCAAGGCGTATGCGCGCCACGATGAGGACGTAGTCTATCTGCGGCGTGAGCGCATCGAGCGCCCCACACCGGAGATGAGCCGCGTCATCGCCCTGCCGTCGAAGATTGACCCGGAGAAGGTCGAAGCGAACTACGAGCATGGCGTGCTGACACTGCACATCCACAAGAGCGAGGAGTCCAAGGCGCGCGCGATACCGCTCCATGTCACAAGGGAGACAGCGAAGCGGTAGCGCGCCGCTTTCCCGGCGCGGCCTGACAGGTGGCTCCGGGGAAATGGATTTCCGTCATCGCGGGCGGCAGGCGTTCAGGACGGACGGCTTGAGCCGGATGTCCCCTGGCGTCTGCTCGCCCGCTCGTCTTCGCGTTCCCATTGAGATGATCGAGGGGCCAGGAAATGAACGCGCCTGAGACTGTCGCGCCCCCATCCGCGCCCGCGCCATTCACGCCGCCGGCCGCGCCCGTCGCCGCGCCGCCGCCCATGCCGGTGAAGCGCAAGTCAGGCCGGAAGAACCGCTACCGCCAGATCATCGAGATCCTCGCCCGGCATGGCTTTGGCTATCTGATCGGCAAAGCCGAGTGGGACGTCCGGCGGGCGATGCGCTCTCTCCGTCCAGGCCGGGAGGAGGAGCGCGAGCAGGCGCGGCTAAGAGAAGGGCCAGAGCAACTGCGGCTGCTCATCGAAGACCTCGGCCCCACCTTCATCAAGCTCGGCCAGATTCTCTCCACCCGTGGCGACCTGCTCCCAGCGGACTACCGCGAGGAACTGATAAAGCTCCAGGATAGCGCGCCGCCAGTGCCAGGCGACCAGATTCGCGCGATCTTCAAGGAAGAGTTTGGCCGCTCCGTTGACGAGGTGTTCGTCACATTCGATACGCAGCCAATCGCCTCCGCCTCCATCGGCCAGGCGCACGCCGCCACGCTGCCCGATGGCTCCGAGGTGATCGTCAAGCTGCGGCGTCCCCACGCCATTGAGGATATTGACGAGGACCTGCGCGTGCTGCTCGACCTCGCCACCCGCGCGAACCGCCAGTGGGAGATGGCGCGCTACTACGACATCGTGGCGATTGTGGAGGAGTTCGCGCACACGCTGCGGCTGGAGCTGGACTATCTCCACGAAGCGCAAAGCCTCGAGCGGATCGCGGATAATTTCTCCGACGATCCGAGCATTCACATCCCGAAGGTCTACCGGGACTTCACAACGTCGCGCGTCCTCACGCTGGAGCGCATTCGCGGCGTCAAGATCACCAATATCGCCGGGCTGGAGGCGATGGGCCTCAATCGCTCGGACGTGGCGCGGCGCGCGGCGCGCCTGCTGCTGACGATGATCGTGCGCGACGGGTTCTTCCACGCCGACCCGCATGCGGGCAACGTCTTTGTGGAGCCGGATGGAACCATCGGCCTGATTGATTTCGGCATGACCGGTGAGGTGGATCGCGCTACCCAGCACCAGCTGACCCGCCTGATGCTCGGCATCACGCAGCGGGACGCGGGGCTTCTCGCCGATGTGCTGCTCGACCTGTGCATCACGCAGGAGCACGCGGACCGCAACGACCTGCGCCGCGACCTGCAGCGGCTGCTCTCGCGCTACTGGAACCTCGCGATGGGCGATGTGCCGTTTGGGGCCTTCATCACCGACATGGTGGAGGTGCTGCGCTGGCGGCATATGCGCATGCCAACCGATCTCGCCCTGCTGCTCAAGACAATCGCGATGGGAGAAGGGCTAGGCGAGGATGTTGACCCGGCCTTCAATCTGATGGATGTCTATGTGCCGCTGGTTCGTGAAGTGATGCGCTCCCGCATCACCTTCAGCAGCTGGACGAAGCAGTTTTTGCTCTCAGGCATTGACGCAGTGGAGAGCAGCCTGGAGATCCCACTGCGGCTGCGGCGCATCCTGGGCGACATCGAGCGCGGCGGCTTCGAGATCAACATCCAGCCGTCGAGCTTCGACCCCTACTTCCTGCG
>JAKAIY010000169.1 GCA_021814145.1 Chloroflexota bacterium | reverse complement strand
CGGGCGTTCCCAGCCTTTCTGGCCAGGAAGATGAGATACGCGCCTATACGCGCAAACGTCTGGAACGCCTGGGGCTGGCGACAGTCACTGACGCGGCGGGCAACCTGATCGCCCGCATACCAGGCGTCCCAGCTGAGCGCGACACGGAGCCGCCGCTGCTGCTCGACGCGCACCTCGACCGTGTGGCGCCGGGGCTGGCGCATACGCCGGTCATCGTGGATGGCGTGATGCGTGGTGATGGCAAAACGAACCTGGGCGCGGACAACAACGCGGGGGTCGCGATCATCCTGGAAACGCTGGACGCGCTTCAGGAACGCGGCCTCTCCCATCCGCCGCTGCTGGCCCTCTTCACTGTCAGTGAGGAAGTAGGCCTCAAAGGAGCCAAGGCGTTCGACCCGGCGCCGTGGGGCGTTGTGGATGGACTAATCTTCGACAACGCGGGCGCGGCGGGCGCCGTCGCGACACGCGCCGCGACCTATATCGCCTTCGATGTAGCGATCCACGGGGCAGGCGGGCATCCAGGCCAGGGGCTGGACGGAGCGGTCAGCGCGATCGAAATCTTCCGTCGCGCGGCATATCCGTGGGGCTCACTGGATGGTGACGCCACCCGCATATCCGTGGGGCGCGTCGAGGCGGGAACAGCGCGTAACGCTGTCCCGCGCGAGCTACGCGCGCAAGGCGAGATCCGCACGTTGCTGGAAGGCGCCGAGCGCGCGGCGCTGCTGGACCGCGTGGCGCGAGCCTTTACGGACGCGGCGGAAGCGATGGGCGGATCAGCGGAGGTCAGCTTTGACTCGCACTGCGACAGCTACACCGTCCCTGAGGACGAGCCGGCGCTGCTGGCCTGGCGCAAGGCTTACGAGGCGCGCGGCGGGACATTCCGCACAGTCACGTCATATATTGGCAGCGACTCCAGCGCGTTGCGGCGGCATATCCACGCCGTGACCATTTCTACCGGTGCGATGAGCGAGCATACCATCGGGGAATACATCGCGCTGGCGCCACTGGCGGGGCTGGTAGAGACGGCGGTGGACCTGCTGGCTGGCTGGCGGGCCGCGCCAGGGGCCTGAGAGCGGGCGGTATACTGACAGCGTGGCGCGCATCCGCCGCGCGCCGTCTCAGCCAAGGAGCCACTTGACGATGACTGCCGAGCCAAGACGTGAGACGCTGATCCGGCGCTCAGAGCTGACCTGCCCGGGCCACTCGCTCAAGATGATGACAAAGGCCGCCGCTTCGGACGCTGATCAGGTGATCTTCGACCTGGAGGACGCCTGCGCTGTCTCGCAGAAGGAAGGCGCGCGCAAGACGGTGATCGAGGCGCTTACAACGCTCGATTTCGGTCCGCGCATCCGCGCCTTCCGCCCCAATGGCCCGGAGACGCGCTTCTTCTATCGTGACATCATCGAGGTCGTCGAGGCCGCTGGCCAGTTGGTGGACTGTATCGTGCTGCCGAAGGTCAACGGGCCTGAGGATGTCGCCTTCGCGGACCGCCTGCTGACACAGATCGAGATGAGCATGGGCTTCGCGGTCGGTCGCATCATGCTGGAGGCGCTGATCGAGTCAGCCGAGGCGGTATTGCGCGCCGAAGCGATCGCCAGGTCATCGCCGCGCCTGAGCGGGCTGATCTTCGGGCTGGTGGATTTCGCGGGCGACATTGGCGCGAAGGAGCTGGGGGCCGAGCAGTTCTTCTACTACAACTACGCCAAGGCGAAAGTCATCACCTCCGCGCGCGCCGCTGGCATTACCGCGATGGACGGCGTCACGCTGGCGATAAAGGACCTTGACGCCTGCAAGCGCGACGCGGAGATGGCGGCGCGCATGGGCTTCGATGGCAAGTGGGCGGTCTATCCGCCGCAGCTCGCCGTCATCAACGCCGCCTTCACACCGACGGCGGAAGAGATCGCGCGCGCCAGGCGCATCATGGAGGCCTACGCCAGCGCGGGCGCCGAGCAGGGTGTAGGCGCGCTGGTGATAGACGACGAGATGATTGACGCCGCCTCGCTGCGGGTGGAGGAGAAGCGGCTGGCCATCGCCCGCCGCGCCGGGCTGCTCTAGGCTCCTCAACGCCGAAGCGCCGCCCCTATCGTCCCTACAGCGCGCCATCGCGGGCAGCGCGCGCATCATCGCCAGAATCGCCATGCCGTGTCACTTGATAGCATCTCATATCATCCGTCCGCGTCTCCCCGTTTGGGTCAGAGACCAGCCGCAAAGACAGCGTTGGCGTGAGCCGGCTTTCATACGTGTGTGGCGTTGCGCGGAGAGTGAACATGAGGGCAGATCACATCCCGCCCACATGTTCAGCGCGAGGATGTGTGTCACGGCCGCTGGCCGCCCACGCATGGAAGGCTCACGCCCCTGCTAGCCCTCCACGCCGAGCGCGGCGGCGTCGAGCGGGCCATAGGCGGTGATGACCTGGGGGGCGGTGGCCGGATAGCGGTCGAGCGCGCGGCGGACATCGGCGAGGGTGACAGCCTCGATACGGTCCATCTCATCCTGGATGCTGCGGACCGCGCCTTCGGCGACCCAGGTATAGGCGAGGTCCTGCATCCGGCTGAAAGCGGAGTCGCCATCAAGCACGGTGTGGCTGATGAGCTTGTCCTTGGCGCGGCGCAGCTCATCCTCCAGGACGCCATCCTCCTGGAGACCGCGCAGCTCCGCCTGGGCCAGCTCCAGCACGGCGGGCGCGTGATCGGGCGTGGTGCTGAGGAAAGTCAGCAGCAGGCCGGTGGAGTCGAACGGTGAGAGTGACGCGTAAGCTGATTCCGCCAGCCCTTTCTGGAAGATATTCCAGAACAGCCGCGAGCCTGTGCCATCGCCAAGAACCATCGTGGCAAGCTGGGCCGCATAAAGATCCTTGTCCTGGATGCTGACGGAGGGGCTGGCGACGAGGATGAGCTGCTGCTTCTGCTGCGGCTTGACGATCACGTTCGCGCCCGGCCTGGCGGGGATGATCTCCGACGCCTGACGGCCCTCTTCACCGCTGGCCCAGCCTCCGCAGTGGCGCTCGACCAGCTCCATGACCTGGTCCCACTCGAAGGCGCCAGCGATGGCGAAGATCAGGTTGTTGGCGGCGTAGCGGCGCGCGTGGTAAGCGCGCATGCCCTCAACCGCCATGTCGCGGATGCTCTCCTTGCTGCCGAGCACATCATGCCCCATCGGCGTGCCAGCGAAGTAGGTCTGCATCAGGCGGCGATAAGCCTGGCTGGTAGGCACGTCCTCCGCGCGGGCGATCTCTTCCAGGATAACATTGCGCTCCATGGTGAAGTCGCTCTCGTCGAGCCTGGGGCGCATCATGTCACTGAGCAGGTCCACCGCCTGCGGCAAATATTCATGCAGCACACGGGCGTAATAGACTGTTTGTTCGAGTGAGGTGAAGGCGTTGAATTCCGCGCCCATCAGGTTGAAATCGAGCGTGATCCGCTCGGAGTCGCGGCGCTCGGTGCCTTTGAAGACCATATGCTCCAGGAAGTGCGAGACGCCATACAGCGCGGGGTCACTCTCGTCGCGGGCGCCGGTGCGGACGTAGAAGCAGAGGGAAACCGACTCCAGGTCGGGCATGCGCTGTCCGAGCAGCAGCAGGCCATTAGGAAGCCGGTGAGTAAAAAACTGATCCGCACGGGTCGGGGAAATTTCGGGAGCCGCCATCGCTGTCACCCTTCTCGCTGGCCGGTCAGGCATCCAGTGGGAGCCGGCGGGAGTATCGTGTGGCGCCGCCGCCGGGCGCGACGCCCTTCAGGGGATGATAGCCCGCCATGTTTCGGCATGTCAACGCGCGGCGGATGACGCCAAATGGCGCAGCCCTTCACCTGGCACTCTCTCGTGACGTACAAAAGAACGTGAGAGCGTTCAGCGCGCCGGACGGGAAGCGCGAACCCCAGGAACGCCAACGAAGCTGAAAGAGAGAACGCGGATGCGTCAACGGATTCTTGTGAGCGTGGGTGGCGCGGCGCTGCTGGCGCTGGGCCTGGTCGTGGGCATCATCGTGGGGCCGTCGCTGCAGGCGCTGGCGGCGGCAAAGCAGACGGCGCAGCCCAGCGTCGCCAAGGGTGACTACTGCGCGCTCTACGAGCAGACAGTAGCGAAAGATCTGGGCGTCTCGCAGAGCAAGCTGGAAAGCGCGAACAAGGACGCGCTACAGAAGGTGATCAACCAGATGTACGCTGATGGCGCGATCACCCAGACGCAGAAGGCGAAAGCCGAGCAGGAGCTCACCCAGTACGCGACGAATCCCTGCGCCGCGCTGAAGCAGGCGGCGGCGGCTCATCAGAGTGGACAGGGAACGCCAAGCCAGGCCTTGACCGCTGCCCGGACAACGCTCGAGACAGCGACCGCAAAGGCGCTGGGTATCTCACAGGCCACACTCCAGAGCGATCTCGCCAGCAGCAAGACGGTCGCGCAACTGATCGCGGCGCGGGGCGTCCAGAAGAGCGCGGTGGACTCCGCCTATCTGGGCGCGGTCCAGACGCTTCTCAAGCAGGCGGTCACCAGCGGCTCCATGACACAGGCGCAGTCCGACATGGCGTACAGCTACATCCAGAGCGCGGTAGCGCAAGGTCAGTACCCCCTGCTGGACGCTGGTAGCGGAGCGGGCATCGCGGGCATCGCGGGTGGCCGGTAGCGGGCGCAGCGGCCCCAGGGAGGCGGCGATGGCTGATCCGGCGCTCAGCCGCGCGGCAGTGATCGTGCTGGATGGCGTGGGCATTGGTTATGCGCCGGACGCCGAGGCGTATGGTGACGCGGGCGCCGACAGCCTAGGCCATACCTCGCAGGCGATGGGTGGGCTGTCGCTGCCGAATATGGGCGCGCTGGGGCTGGGGCATCTGGCGGAGATCGCCGGCGTCACCCCAGCATCCCATCCTTCCGGAGCGTATGGGCGGCTGATCGAGCGGGCGGCAGGGAAAGACAGCGTCTCAGGCCACTGGGAATTGATGGGCGTGACGCTCACCCGCGCCATGCCAACATACCCCGATGGCTTTCCCGCTGACCTCGTGGCGCGCTTCGAGGCGGCGATTGGACGGAGCACACTTGGCAACGTCGCCGCGTCAGGCGTGGAGATCATCCAGCGGCTGGGCGCGGAGAGCATGCGGACGGGTAAACCTATTCTCTACACCTCTGCGGATAGCGTCTTTCAGCTCGCGGCGCACGAAGAGGTCATCCCGGTCAAGCGGCTCTACGCGATGTGCGAGATCGCGCGCGGGTTGCTGACAGGCGAGCACGCCGTCGGGCGCGTGATCGCGCGCCCGTTCATCGGGACGCCAGGCGCGTTCACCCGCACGGAGCGGCGCAAGGATTTCGCGCTGCCGCCGCCCGCGCCCACGCTGCTCGACCGGCTGGCTGAAGCGGGCTATGATGTGCTCGGCGTGGGCAAGATCGAGGATCTGTTCGCCCGGCGCGGATTGACGGAGAGCGTCCATCCTGGCGACAACGCGGGAGCGATGGCCGCCGCGCTGGAGCGGCTGGCGCGCCCGTTTCGCGGCCTGCTCTTCGTCAATCTCGTTGATACTGACCAGGTTTACGGCCACCGGCGCGACCCGCGCGGCTACGCCGCCTCCCTGGGAGCGTTCGACGCCTGGCTGCCGGGCGCGCTGGCGCTGCTCGGCCCACGCGACGCGCTCTTCATCACTGGCGACCACGGCAACGACCCCACCTGGCGCGGCACGGACCACACGCGCGAGATGGCGCCGCTGCTGGTCGCTGGCCCCAACGTAAAGCCGGTAGACCTGGGTGTGCGCCAGACCTTCGCTGACGTGGGCGCGACGCTGGCTGAACTGTTCGCTATTCCGCCGCTGGATACCGGAACGAGTTTCGCGGGTGAGTTGGGTCTGGCATGAGCCACATGTAGCGCATCGTCAAAGGTATTCAAGAGTGAGCCAATGCGCCATATGATGGCGAAGCTGGAGCGCCTTGGCATGCGCCGGGCGACCGGGACGCTCCGGCGCAATTATGGCCGGCAGGCGGGCGCCTGACGCCGAGCCGCGCCAGCTACAGTTGGCGTAAGCGTTATGCGCGAGGGGCGACGCCGAGCCGCTCACGCAGGAATGTGGCGACATGGCTGGTGAAGAGGTCGGGACGCTCCAGGTTGGAGAGATGCCCGGCGTCTTCGATAATCTCCAACTCGGCGCTCGGGATGCGCTCGAAGAGCGCGCGGGCGTCAGCGACCGGAGTGATAGCGTCCTGATCGCCGACAAGGATCAGCGTAGGGCAGGCGATAGTGGGCAGGGTAGCTGTCGCGTCAGGACGCTGGCCCATGCCCCGCGCGACGGCGGCCAGGCCCGATGCGGTATTGTTCTCCGCCAGCGCGCGCGCCGCCGCGACAATCTCAGGCCGGCGGGTGATGACACGATTGGAGAACAGCCTGGGAACATCGCGGTCGAAAAGCGCGCCGGGACCGTTCTGGGTGACAAACTGGGCGGCGGCCTCGCGGCCAGCCCTGCCTTCCGGCGTATCGGCGGTCGCGCGGGTGTCAGAGAGGATGAGGCCGGAGACGCGCTCCGGATAACGCCTCATTGCGGCCAGCGCGACATAGCCGCCCAGCGAGAGGCCGCCGATAATGGCGGGATGGCCAGGCCGTCCAGCGCCGAGCGCGTCGAGCAGGATCCGGGCGTCATCCGCCATGCGCTCCACAGTGATCGGCTCCGGGCTATCGCTGGACTCGCCGCAGCCAGTCAGGTCCAGTGTGACCACCCGGAGCGCCAATGAGCGCGCCAGGTCCTCGGCCTGCGCGCGCCATTGGCCCCGGCTCAGCGGGAAAGCGTGGAAAAGGACGAGCGTCGCGCTGTCTTCCCCGTACAGGTCATAGCCTACGCGGATACCATGCGTTTCGAGGAGCATGCTGGCTTCCTTTCATTAACGCCAGGGCGCGCCGCGTTTGGTGGCGCGCTCAAGGGGAAGGGGTCGTATGCCCGTGACCATCGTAGCCATCCCACGCGAATAGCGGCGGCTGGTAATAGCCCGGAGCGATCGGGCGGCCCGACACATCCGGCGAATCGTCCGCCGCAGTGATATGGTACAGTCCGACGCCGAGCAGGCGGATCGCGCCTCCCGCCGCGAGCATGGGGCCAACCTCCCTGGTGAGCAAGTCGAGGGCCGTAGCGGCGATGATGTCGCCGCTGGCGGTGGCGCTGGCGAGTGGTCGCTGGCGTGTCATGATGCGAAAGTCCGCCCAGCGGACCTTGAGTGTGACGCCGCGCCCAGCAAGCCGCTGACGCGCGGCGCGCCCGGCGGTATGCCGCGCCAGCCGCTCGACCTGCTCCGCCGCGCGGTTGAGGTCGGCGATGTCGCGGTCGAACGTGTCCTCGCAGGAAACGCTCTTGGGTGGACCATAATCGGCGATGACGGGGCGGTCATCCTGGGCGTGCGCCAGACGCCAGAGCCAGTCGCCATGCTTGCCTAGCAACGCGGTAAGCTCTTCACGCGGGCGTGCGGCAAGGTCGCCAATCGTGCTCAGGCCGAGGGCCTCCAGCTTGTCGCGCGTGTGCGGGCCAACGCCGTTGAGGCGTCCCACTGGCAGCGGATGGAGGAACGCCAGTTCCTCGTCAGGCCTGACAACCAGCAGGCCGTTGGGCTTGGAAAGGTCGCTGGCGAGCTTGGCGATGCTCTTGTTGCGCCCGGCGCCAATCGAGATGACGAGGCCAATCTCCTCGCGAACGCGGGCCTTGATCTCGGCGCTGATAGCCAGCGCGGAGCGGCAGCCCGGCAGGCCGGGTGGCAGCTCGCCATAGGCTTCGTCAATCGAGACCTGCTCACGCACAGTCACATAGTCATCCAGAATCGCCATGACGCGCTCCGAGAGCTCACGGTAGCGCTCGAAGCGCGGACGGAGAAAGACGGCGCGCGGGCAGAGCCGCCGGGCGACCGCTCCGGATTGCGCGCTGTGGACACCG
>JAKAIY010000168.1 GCA_021814145.1 Chloroflexota bacterium | reverse complement strand
CCAGCGGGCGATGGCTACGTCGTGGAGGCGCGCGCCGTGGCGTTGACCGCTAGCTAGCGGTCAACGCCACGGCCACTGAGTAACCGAGGGGAATCACCAAAGCCCACACTCCCCTGGACACATACATACCAAGATGGTCAACCGGCATCACCTCCATATGGAGCGCCACCTCCACAGGGCTGGTCCCAACAAGCTTCGGCTTATCCATATCCTCCCACTCCCCAACAAGCCTCGGCTTATCCATATCCTCCCACTCCTCAACAAGCCTCGGCTTATCCTTATCCTCCCAGTCCCCAACAAGCTTCGGCTTATCCATATCCTCCCAGTCCTCAACAAGCTTCGGCTTATCCATATCCTCCCAGTCCTCAACAAGCCTCGGCTTATCCATATCCTCCCAGTCCCCAACAAGCCTCGGCTTATCCATATCCTCCCAGTCCGGAACAGCCTCGGTTGATTCCACCACAAAGCCCTACAGATGAGCCACCACCTCCCGCATCGCGCCCCTCTAGCGACAAATCCTAGAGTTCTTGTTTGTGTTGCGAGTTCTAAGCACACTGGAGATCGAGCATGACAAATCAGTATCCACAATATCCCGGATCAAATCAGTATCCGCAATATCAGCCTCCAAGCCCAGGCGAAGGACTGTATAACCAACCTACGAATCCATCTTATCAGGCGCCACCTCCACCTCCACCTCCACCAAACTACATGCCTCAGGCTATGCCATATCCTGCCGGTTATGCGCCTACTGGTATGGCGCCAGCTACCACGCTCAGCAAGTTAGCAGAGGCAAGTCTCGGTCTTGCTATCCTCGGTTTATGTACAGGACTGGCGGCCATTGGCGCAGTTATCTGTGGCCACCTCGCCCTAAGTGAGATCAACAAACCATATGCCCAAGTTCGAGGCCGAGAGCTGGCTCTGGCAGGTCTCATCATCGGCTACATAGAGATAGGGCTTTACATCATCCTCATCTTTATGTTCGCCATGTCGAAATAGCCACCATTGAGTGCGCTATCTTGAATTTATGTCTGTGGCTTGGCATACCACTGCCTCCCACACCGATTACTATCTCTAGAGCGCCGGTAGAATAATCAGGCATTTAACTCTACCGGCGCTCTAGTCCATCATGGCCCGCAGCGCCCGCCATGCCACGCCGGGCGCTAGCCGCCCCAGCTCACCGGATGGCGCGCGGAGGACGGCGACGCGCGGGCCGAGCGGCGACCAGCGGGCCGGGTCGGTGGGGCCGAAGACGGCGAGGGTTGGGACGCCAAGCATGCCCGCCAGATGGGA
This sequence comes from Chloroflexota bacterium, assembly GCA_021814145.1. GTDB lineage: Bacteria > Chloroflexota > Ktedonobacteria > Ktedonobacterales > JADMIN01 > JAKAIY01. Next base: position 6,745 of record JAKAIY010000168.1, on the reverse strand, counting down.
GACGCCGGAGTCGTTTCCGGCGTAGCCCGCGCAGCGCGCCAGCAGCGCGGCGAGCGCCCCAACGCGCAGCCCGCGCGCGAGGGGCGGCGGGGCGCTCGCGTGGGCGAGGACGGCGCGGGCCACGGCTTCATCAGCTTCACCAGCGAGCAGCAGCGGCGTGAAGCCTGACTGGCGGGCGAGGTCCGCGAGCGCGGCGAAACGCTCCGGCGGCCAGCGTTTGGCCGCGCCGCCACTGCCGGGATGAAGCGCGATAACGCCCGCGTCCGGCAGCCCCAGGGCGCGCCAGACGCGCTCCGCGTCGCGCGCGTCCGCTTCGGGCCAGCGCAGCGGGGGCATGGTCCGCCAGAGCGCAAGCGGATCGCCGGGCGGGGCGACGCCGAGCTGGGCGAGCGCGCGGGCCAGCCACAGCGCGGCGCGCTCCGGCGCGGCGGGTGGTTCGGGCGGCTTGCCAGGCGCGACGATGACATGGCGGGCGCCCAGGCGGTGGAGGGTGGCGGCGAGCGCGCCGTCGGGGTCGGGCGCCCAGGCGATAACAGCGTCCGCGCCGGCCAGCGCCGCGCGGGCGCGCTCGGTCAGGCTGTCCGCCGTCGCATCGGGGGTGAAGAGGGCGGCCCAGTCGGGGAGGTCCCACGGCCAGGCGTCACCGGCCAGGCTGGAGGCGAGCGCGAGGGGCAGGGTGTCGGCGCGGGCGATGAGGGTGAGGCGGGCGGCGGGCGCCCGGCGGCGCAGCAGGGCGAGGGCGGGAAAAGTCAGCAGGGTGTCGCCGAGCGCGCCGGGACGGATGACGGTGATCTGGCGCATCGGCGCGCTACTCGTCCACGCGCGCGGCGGCGAGGCGTCGCGTGTGGCGGCGCTGTTTGGCGCGGTTGCCGCAGTCACCCATCGAGCACCAGCGGCGGCTGTGGTTGCGGCTCGTGTCGAGGAAGAGCCAGCCGCAGCCGTCCTCGCTGGCGCACTGGCCGACCCGCTCGCGGTCCCCGGAGGTGAGCAGTGCGGCGGCGGCGAGCGCGGCCACCTGCGCCGGCCAGTCGAGCGCGGCGCGATCGAGCGGCCACGCCCAGGTGAAGGCGTCACCCGTCATGGCGATGCGCGGGCCGTGGGTGAGCTGGCTGAGCGTGGCGTTGATGACGGCCAGGTCATCGGGGGAGGCTGGGCGCCGGGCGATGAGCGCGACGAAGACGCGGTAGATCGCCTCGCGCAGCGCCATGGCCCGCTCCAGCGCCCGCCGCGCGTCGCCGGGGCGCTCCCGGGCCGCCAGCCGCAGCGCCTCCGCCTCGCGCGGGGTGGCGACGCCCGCGCGCTGGGCCCAGCGCGTCAGGTCGTCATAGGTCCGCAGCGCCTCTTCGGGGTGATCGCTGGCGTGATCGCTGACTGTATTCGCAAAGTCGAGGCATACCTGCCCGGTGGACGCCTCCGTCAGCCCGCCTGCCATGCTGTCCATCGTCCTACGCCTTTCTATCCATTCATCCCTGTTTCCAGGGCCCGCATCTGGTTCCGGTTCGTATGCCTCGCGTAAGAATTTAATGGCTGCGAGGGTAGCGTACATGGCCGCCCGCCCCGCTGTTAACCACCCAATTACCTATTGACGGTTATACCACAGCGGGGTACGCTATAACCATCAAACTATCTGTAGCAGGTTATCCCTGCGCCAGATCTATGGGGGGCGCGCGCGATGATTCACCGGCCACTGTCGAAGTCGCTCCTGTTGGAGACGATGCGCGCGGAGCGCGAGGCGTGGGAAGCGGCGCTGTTCGCGATAGGGGAGGGGCGGATGCTGTGTCCCGGGCTGGAGGGAGACTGGTCGGCCAGGGATGTGGTGTCGCACGCGACGGCGTACGAGCGCTGGCTGCTGGAGTGGCTGGAGGCGACGGGGCGAGGAGACGCTCCCCGCCCATCCGTGCTGGACGACAGCGATGAGCGGCGGCGTGATCGCGCCGCGCACAAGCTGACGCTGTCCTTCCCGCTCGATCTGACGCTGGGCGATTCCCTGCTCACCTTCGAGCGGCTGGCTCTGGCGGTCGAGCGGCTCTCCGAGAAGGACCTGGAGGACCCGAGCCGGGCGCCCCACTTTGTCCGGCGGCGCTGGGGCGAGCAGACCGCGCTCGCGCAGGCGATCGCCAGCCTGACGTACGAGCATTACCGCGCGCATCTGCCCGCGATGCGCGCCTGGATATGCGAGGAAACCGCGCCCTTCGCGGGCTGACCTCGGCCGCCGCGCTTCCTGATCCCCTGCCACAGCGCGTACTCCAGGCGCGCTATCTGCTATAATCCGGGGAGCGGACTAGCCGCAACCCCGGCTCCGACGCCCCTCCCCGCAGGCGAGGGGCGTAGTTTCCTGCGCAGGGAGGAAGCCCCATGAAATCCGTCGCGAGGCTTGACGCGCGGCTCAACGCGCGGCGCATGGTGAGCGCGCTGCTCGCCATCACGCTGCTCATCGCGCTCGCTGGCTGTGACGGGTCATTCTGGGCGTCCAGCCCGCGCGTGCCGCCGGTAGGGCCGGGCTGCCCCGCCTGGACGGCGGCGCGGAGCCAGCCCAACATCGCGCCGCCCAGCGGGACCGATCCGGCGGCGCTGGCCCAGTATAACGAGCGGCTGGTCAACCAGACCATCCGCCCGATCACCAACCCCTACGCGCTGACGCAGCGGCTGGCCACTCACCAGAAGGACAGCATCGCCTGTACGGCGGCGGCCACGCCCGACGATGAGCAGGTAGGCGACGAGCGCTCCTTCTGGGTCATCAATTCCAGCCAGAGCGGCTACCACACCATTCGCGCCCGGCTCGACTACGTAACGCCGCTGCTGTATGTGTACGTGCAGGATGGCGTCGCCGTGAACGGGCTGGCGCTGAAGAACGCCGCCGACCAGTTCGAGGCGACCGTCTACGAGACGGACCGCGCGGCGTTTGGCGCGCAATGGAGCCTCGGCCCTAACCACGACGGACATATCACGCTGCTCAACGCCACCGGCCTTGGCCCGATTGGCGGCTACTTCTCCTCGGGCGATGAGTATCCCAGCATCATCAATCCGTTCTCGAACGAGCGGCAGATCCTGTACGTGAACCTCAGCGATGGCGTGACGCCCGGCTCGCTGGCCTATCAGGCCACGCTCGCGCACGAGTTCCAGCACATGATTCACTGGTGGGCGCGGCCAGGCGACCCGTCATGGGTCAATGAGGGCATGTCCGAGCTGGCGCAGCGCATCAACAACCTCCCAACCCAGGGAATCGAGCGCGCGTGGCTGAACGCCCCGCAAACGCCGCTGGTCAATGGCTGGTCCGATAACGCGGCGGCCAATCAGGCGCGCTACGGCGCCTCCTACGCCCTCATGGACTATCTCTACGAGCGGTATGGCGGCGCGGCGTTCCTGCGCGCGTTCATGGCGAGCGGCAACCAGGTCCCGCAGGCGTTCGATGACGCGCTCGCCCATCAGAAGTCGCGCAGCCACTTCAATGATGTCTACGCCAATTTCGTCCTGGCCGCGCTGCTGAACGATCCCACCATCGCGCACGGCGCCTACAGCTTCGCCGCCTTCCCCAACGAGCGCGCGCGGCTGGCGGGAACGATCTCGACCTATCCCTACGCCAGCGCGCAGGACTCGCTGCCGCAATTCGGCTCGGCCTACTATGATGTGCGCCCGGACAGCGCGCAGGGCGGCCCGCGCACGCTGACGATCAACATCGCAGGCTCGCCTACCACGACCATCCTGCCGAACACCCCCTATAACGGCGCCTCGGCGGAGTGGTGGAGCAATAGCGGCGACAATATGGATTCCACGCTGACACGGGTGATTGATCTGACGCAGGCGAACGCGACCCCCACGCCCCAGGCGACGCCCAGGGTGACGCCGGGCAAGACGCCAGCGGCCACCGCCACGCCAGCGGCCACCGCCACGCCCTCCGCGCCGCCGCCGCCGGTCATCATGACCTTCGAGGCGTGGTACAACCTGGAGCAAAACTTCGATTACACCTACGTTGAGGTGTCTGCCGACAACGGGGCCACCTGGACGGCGCTCCCGGTGACGACCGCGACAAACAGCAATCCGAACGGCAGAAATGACGGCCACGGCATCACCGGGATCAGCGGCGGCGGCGATACGCCACAATGGATACAGGAGTCGGTGAATCTGAGCGCCTACGCGGGCAAGAAGATCCTGCTGCGCTTCGAGACCGTGACTGACGACACCGTCCATCAGGCGGGCTTCGCGCTCGACAATCTCAGCATTCCCGCCATCAACTTTACGGACACTGTTTCCACTGGCGACGGCTGGTCCGCCAATGGCTGGATACGCTCGGACAACATCCTGCCGCAGAGCTGGATCGTCCAGGCGGTCGCCTTCCATCCCGGCAAGGCGGCGCCGACCATCCAGCGTGTCGCGATCAATGGCGCGACGGGCGCGGGCAGCGTGACGTTCAGCGATTTCGGCGGCGCGGTGACGCATGTCGAGCTGGCGATCACGCCAGTGACCTGGGGAAGCTACACACAGGCGCCCTATCAACTGACGGCGACGGCGGTATAAGGGGGGGATGACGCGCGGCGCCGGGAGCGGCTGCCCCCAGCGCCGCGCCCGCTAGCTGGCGAGCTCAGCGCGGATCTGGCGGAGCTGCTCGGCGGGCAGGATGCGGAAGGATACCAGCAGCGTCTCCAGGTCGTTATCCACGCCTGACGACGCCAGCTCCTGCTTGACGCGCCCCAGCGAGGCGATCTGCTGCGGGCTGACCAGGCCGCGGCTGACAAGGAGGGCGGCGAGGAGCTGGTCCGCGCTGAGGAACTTGAACATCAGCGCGAGGTCGCCCAGCCTGCGGTGAATATTGACGCCCGCCAGCATCGCCTGGATGCCCTTCAGCGCCTCCAGCTTGCCTGGGGTGAGCAGCGCGCCATCCACCAGCACGCCGCCAAGCGCGGTCTCAGTAGGCGTCGAAACCGGCGTCACATGTGATGGGTGCTGTCCCTCAGGATCGGGAACCAGCTGCGAGCGGGGCGGAATATAGGACGGCTGCGGCGCGGGGACAGGCGCCCGCGCTGTCTCCCAGGCGTCGCTCGGCGCGGGCGCCATGAACCGCCGGAAGGCGACCTCAGGCACGACGCCAGTCGGGGCGTCGCTCTCCGCGTCAGGCGGCGACCAGGCGTCCTGGAAGGCGGGCGTATCAGGCGTCAGGAAGGGCGGCTGCGATGAGGAGGCGTAATCGGGCGCGGAATCGAACCGCCCGCTGAGCCCTGGGTTGGCGAGCATGCCGCTGTTTCCCCACGGGGGAACGCTGGTGGGCGCGCCCGGAGGATAACTGGATGGGGCGCCAGCCGCGAAGCTGGCGGGCGCGCTATTCCAGGCGGGCGGCTGCGGCGCGGGCGCGCTGGATGGGCCGGGCTGCGCGAAGGACGGCTGTGGCGCGGGCGACGGCGGCGCGGAAGCCTGGCCGCCGAACGGGTTGGTGTCATATGGCTGGGCGAAAGGCGACGAGCCAGGGCCGAAGGGGTTCGAGGGCGTGGGATTCGCGAACGGGCTGGAGTCCGGCGGCGCGAACGGCGGAATGCCCGGCGGAGGGCTGGAGGGATTAAACGGGGTGGTCTCCATCTGCGCGCTAATCTGCGGCGGCGTCGGGCTCGCCTGCCCCATCGCGCCGAGCGGGCCATAGGTTCCGTAGCCATCAAACCGTGGCGTTCCCAGGCCCGGATTGGGCAGCGATTGGACCGGCGGGAGACGCCCTGGGGCGGCCTGATCGAGCGGCGTTACCAGCGGCGAGACGCCCAGCGGGGCGATGCCGCCCCAGCTTGCGGCCGCGGCGGTAGGCGGCGTGGCGGGCGCGTTGAAGAGCTGGCTGTTCTGGGTGGAGAACGGGGTGGGCGCGATGCCCAGCGCGGCGCCGAGCGGCTGGATTCCGCCGTTGGGGGTATAGCTGACCCCGTTGATGGGGGCCGCGCCCGCCGCCCCATGCAGCGGGACACGCTGGCGCACGCCGTCAATAATGCGCTGGAATTCGTGGACGCCGTGCGCCTCGACATCCGCGATAGCGCGCGCGGAAGGCTCGTTGTCGAGATCGAAATCGCCGAGGGGGGTAATGAAGCGGAACGTCATCACCTGGATCGCGCGGCCACGGCGCTGGGCGTCAAGCGCGACCCAGAACTCGCGCCGTCCCGCCGTCGCGGCGCCAAGATCCACCAGAACAAGCGTCACCAGCTGTTTGCTGAGGGTGTCGAACAGCTCGACCGGCGTGCGCGCGCAGCGCACATCGTAGCCAGCCATGCGCAGTTGCGAGAGCAGCGGGACCGCGATGGCGTCGTCGCGCTCGAAGAGCATAATCAGCGGCGCGGAGCCGCTGACATCGCGCTCCAAAGGGAACCCTCGAAAAGTGGCCTGTGTCATGGCGAGTCGCAGCTCCCACGTATAGAGACGGGCGCCTGGAACTGGGGAATTGACGTTTCATACAACATTTGCTGAAGCAGGCGGCTTTGGCTGCAAGCGCAGTATACCATAAGGTACCATGCGCGTCATCTTTTGAAACACGCATTCACCGATATGGACTAGTGTTGATTTTGGACGCTCCCCTTCATCCTGTCTCAGGGCGCGCGAGCGGCGCTACGTCTCCATGCCGAGGTAGCGATTGAGGATGTTGGCGCGCCAGACCCAGCGGACGGCCAGCAACCAGACGACGATAGCGGCGGCGGTGAGGGCGTACACGATCAGCGGGAGCGGCGTCAGGGTGAAGAGCGCGCCGAGCGGCGGAATGAAGGAGAAGAGCAGGAGATCGGAA
>JAKAIY010000020.1 GCA_021814145.1 Chloroflexota bacterium | reverse complement strand
ATTGACGCCAACGGCATCGTGAATGTGCGCGCGCGTGACAAGGGCACAGGGCGCGAGCAGCATATCACGATCCAGCCTTCCAGCGGCCTCGCCAAGGATCAGATCGAGAAGATGGTCCGCGACGCGGAGGCGCACGCCGAGGAGGACCGCCGCCGCCGCGAGGAAGTGGAGGTCCGCAACGAGGCCGATAACGCCGCCTACACCGCCGAGAAGACCCTCCGCGATCTGGGCGACAAGGTTTCGGCTGACCTGAAGACTGACGCGGAGACGCGCATCAGCGATGTGCGCGCCGCGCTGGCGACGGAGGATGTGGAGCGCATCAAGTCCGCCCGCGACGCGCTTCAGAGCACGATGTTCAAGATCAGCGAGTCCATCTACAGCGCGGCGGGCGCTGGGGCCGCGGAAGGCGCTTCGACTGGGGAAGCTGGCGCGGGAAGCGCGAGTGACAACACTGTGGACGCTGATTACAAGGAGGAGTAGGCGACCACTCCCGCTCTTGCCGTGTCTCTCTCACGCCGGCATGCCGCCAGGCGTGAGAGAGACGGTGAGGGGTATTATGGTATAGTTGTTGAGTCTGTGCGGCTGACGCGGCGTGGGGCCTGGCCCCGATCCGCGTGAGGAATGGCTTCGCCGGCCCTCACGCGGCCTGTCGCGTAATGCGACGCCGGCGCTGGTGGTGATTCGCTCCCTGACGACATAGCGGATAAAGAGGATGCCGATGGCCGCGAAACGCGACTATTATGAGACACTGGGTATCGCGCGCGGCGCGAGCGAAGATGATATCAAGAAAGCTTTCCGCCGCCTTGCCCGGCAATATCACCCTGATGTGAACAAGGAAAAGGGCGCGGAAGCGCGCTTCAAGGAGATCAACGAGGCCTATGAGGTGCTCGGCGATCCGCAAAAACGCGCGGCGTATGACCGCTTTGGTCATGCGGGCGTCTCAGGAGAGGCGGGCGCGGGCGCAAATCCGTTCGAGGGCTTTGGCTTCGGCAATTTCAATGATTTGTTTGAGACGCTGTTCGCCAGCGCCGCTGGCGCCGCGGGCGCGCGGGCGCGAGCGGGCGCGCAGCGTGGCGCTGACCTGCGCTACGATCTGACGCTGACCTTTGATGAGGCCGTGCGCGGCTGTCAGAAGGAAATCGAGATTCCCCGCTGGGAAACGTGTCCCAACTGCCAGGGGAATGGCGCGCAGCCCGGCACTTCGACGCAACGCTGCCCCAACTGTCAGGGGTCGGGCGAGATCCGGCGTGTGCAGCAGTCTATCTTTGGCCAGTTCGTCAATGTGATGGTTTGCGACCGCTGCCGCGGTGAGGGCCGCATCATCACGACGCCGTGCGAGCGCTGCCACGGCCAGGGACGGGTGCGCAACGTACGGCGCGTGACAGTCAATATCCCCGCTGGTGTGGATGATGGCATCAACGTGCGGGTGACAGGCGAGGGCGAAGCGCCGCCGCGCGGTGGCACGCCAGGCAACCTGTATGTGGCGCTCTCGGTCAAGCCGCATGAGTATTTCAAGCGGCAAAATACGGATATCACGTATGAGCTGCCGATCAGCTTCGCTGACGCCGCGCTGGGCGCTGAGGTTGAGGTCCCGACGCTCGATGGCAAGGAGACGCTCAAGGTTCCCGCTGGCACGCAGAGCGGCCGCGTTTTCCGCCTGAAGGGCAAGGGCGTGCCGGTCATCCATCAGAACGCGCGTGGCGATGAGCTGGTGACGATCAAGATCGTCACGCCGCAGAACCTGACCAAGCGCCAGCGCGAGATACTCCAGGAGTTCGCCGAGATCGAGCGGGCGCAGGCGGAGAAGGGCGAAGGGAATATCATCGGGCGTGTCTTCGGGCGCATCAAGAGCGAGTTTGACGGCAACGAGTAGCGGTGATCGCCTTTACGCGACCCCACGGCGCCGCTCGCGCGTACCCGTCACAACGGGAGCGCGAGCGGCGCTTTCGTCTTCTCACCGGCATTGTTTCGCCATGACGCGCTTACCCGGCCATCTATGAGTGTCTCCTCCTGACGCATGACATGCGCAGGCTCCTTGCGGAGACAGGTTTGTATCAGCGAAGATACGGTTGGCGCGAACGCCACGGCGTAGTCTGGTTGCGCCGGGGGCAGTCCAAGGCGCCGCCAGATGGAGAGAGAGGACGCTTGTGAGCGAAACAACTGATGGCAAGCCACTGACCTGGCTCATAGATATGGATGGCGTGCTGGTGCGGGGATCCCAGCTGATTCCTGGCGCGGATGAGTTCATCAACCGGCTGCGCGCGGCGGGCAAGTCGTTCCTCATCCTGACGAACAATTCACTCTACACACCGCGTGATCTTCAGACGCGGCTGGCGTCGCTCGGCCTGCGTGTCAACTTGAACGAATTGTTCACCTCGGCGATGGCTACCGCGCAGTTCCTCCAGCGCCAGGCGCCAGAAGGCTCGGCGTATGTGGTTGGCGAGGATGGGCTGACGGCGGCGCTGCGCGAGGCCGGGTATACCTTGACGGAGCATTCGCCCGATTATGTGGTGTTGGGCGAGATGCTGTCTTACAGCTTTACGCGGCTGACACAGGCGGTCCGGCTGATTCGCGAGGGCGCGCGCTTCATCGCGACGAACCCCGATCCGAGCGGTCCCGGTGAAGATGGCGTCGTGCCAGCGACGGGCGCGGTCGGGGCGCTGATCCATGAGACGACAGGTGTACGCCCGTACTATGTCGGCAAGCCTAACCCGCTGATGATTCGCTCGGCGCTGCGCACGTTCGGCGGCCATGTCGAGACGTCAGTGATGGTCGGCGACCGCATGGACACCGACATTGTCGCGGGCACGGAGGCGGGCATGGAGACAACGCTTGTGCTCACCGGCGTCACCACGCGCGAGATGGTAAGCCACTTCCCCTATCGCCCCACGCGCATCGTGGAGTCGGTGGCCGAGATCGAGGTGTGAGCCAGATTGCACACGCTACTTTCTTGGCGCGCCGGATGCGCCAAGAAAGTAGCGCCGGCGGCCGGGACTTCGATTTCCCTGGCCAGGGACATTGCCAATCAGAAGATAGGGAGCCGGCTCGTCGCGAGCTGGGCGTCTCGCCCATCTTCGAGCGCGCGCTGGAGCGCGCCGCCTTGGCGTGGTGGAGATTATAGCGCCGCTTCCTGGCGGTCACCGTGCCGCGATAAAGGGGTGTTAGGGGGTGACTGACGGGTCTCGAACCCGCAACCTCCAGAGCCACAATCTGGCGCTCTGCCAATTGAGCTACAGCCACCATACGCACGCGCGCATGCGTACACGCTAAGCAGTATAGCGCGCGGCGCGTAGGGATGTCAACGCGATTTTTGGCCCAGTCTGGGCTGGTGAATCGCTGGCGGGACGCTGGCTGGCGACCCGGCCCGCGCTTTGGCATGGCCTCGCGGTTTATCAAAAGTTCCTCAGGGGGCTCAGCCTTGACGCGCGCATCTGGCCGCTCATACGATGTGTTCCAGACGAAGGCTCGCGCTGACTCCTCAAACGGGCGGCATGACGACGGCCTGCGCACCAATTCCAATCCCTCCCTCTCCCTCTGGAGCGCAACGATACAATGGCTGGACGGAAATTCTTTGCGGCGCGCATGGCGCTGGCGCTGACGCTACTTGGCGCGCTCGTAGCTGGCTGCGCCTCTTCGACTGGTGGATCGGGCGCGGGTGTGACTCCAACCGTTCCCGCTGCTTCCAGTCCGGCGACAGTGACGCCGGACGCGCCATCCGTGCGTTATGTCGCGCTTGGGGCCAGCGACGCGGTAGGAGTGGGAGCCAGTGATCCCAACCACACAGCCTACGTGCCTATCCTCATCTCCCGCCTGCCAAAGGGCGCTACCGCGCTCAACCTGGGCATCAGCGGCGAGACCCTGCATGGCGCGCTGACCGACGAGCTTCCCGCTGCCATCCAGGCGCAACCCACGCTCATTACCATCTGGCTGGTAGGCAACGATTTCAAGGACTGCGTGCCACTCAGCCAGTACACAGCGGACCTCAACACGCTCCTGACGCAGCTCCAGACGAAGACCAGCGCCAGAGTGTTCGTCGCCAACGCGCCGGACTTCAGCCTGCTCCCCGCCATCCAGCAGGCTGCCGCCGCTGGCTCGTTCTGTGGCGGGCCACCAACCCAGGCTGCCATCCATGCCGAGACTATCCAGTGGAATCAGGCGATTGACGCCACCGTCGCCGCGCATCATGACACCCTGGTAGACCTCTACAACGCTGACCTGGCGGGCCACCTCGACTACATCTCCAGCGACGGCTTCCATCCTTCCGACGCGGGCTATCTCGCGCTCGCCAACCTTTTCTGGGCCGCCATTACCGAGCAGAAAGCGGCCGCCTGACACGCGGATCCGCGCGCCTTCTCCACTCATCAACCTCCATTGCGGAACCTCTGCGCTGACGGTCATGAGCCTTCCCGGCTTACTGAATGGCTGAAATGCTGGCCAGTGTGATGCGATGAGGAAAACGGAGACGCGCATGCGTCCCCATGCACGCGATTTTAAAGAGGGGGGAGTCATATGCGGCTGTCATTGCGTATTCTGGCTGTATTCGAAGGGCTAGTGGGCGCGTTGGTTGGCTTCGCCATCAGCATTACCGCCTCTATTTTGCGCGTGATCGGAGGCGCCGTTGGCATTTCCACGGACCAGGCCCACTTCTTCCTGGCCATCGCCCTCTCCCTGCTAGCGTTTGTGGGCGCGCTGCTGGCTATTGGCCCTGGCCTCGTCGCGGCGATCTGTCTGCTCGTCGCGGGTGTTGGCTTTTTCTTTGTCGCGGGCTGGTGGGGGATTATTCCGGCGCTTTTCCTGCTTCCCGCCGCCTGGCTGGCGTACATTAGCCGCACTCCGGCGCCGGCGCCTGTCGCCGCTCCGCAGCCGCAACCAGCGTTGTCGCAGCCATTGCCTGCCACCAGCGAGCCCCTGCGGCAGCCTTCCACGGCTGAGTCACACTGGCGCGCCGAGGCTCCCACAATCACTGAGTCCGCGCAGCCCGCTTTGCCTGAGGCGCAGCCCGTTGCGCCTGAGGCGCAGCCCGCTTTGCCTGAGGCGCAGCCCATTACACCTGAAGCGCAGCCCATTACGCCTGAGGCAAAGCCCGTTACGCCTGAAGCGCAGCCCGCTGCGCCTCAGGCGCAGCCACATGCTGAAACGCCCACCGCCGAACTGCCACCGATTGAGGCTGAGAGGCCTCCCGAGGAAGCGCCTGTTGGCGAGGCGCCCCCAGAGCAGCCTGAGCCACAGCCACGGCGCGAGGCGCAACGTCTCACAGAGCCGCCGCCGGATACGTCGCTGCCTGGCGCGCCAGCCTGAACGCTGCCCGCTAGCGGCGAGAGCGCGAACCGGAAGGTGTGAGCCACGCCTGGGGGGCGGCGCACGCCGTTCGGTCTGTAGGCGTGGGTTTCTCACCGGGCCTCGCGGTGACTATTCACCAGCCCGTTTTTCGCGGGTTAAAAGACTTGCTAGAGGGGTCTTAACATGCTATACTTCCAAGTTGGCTGCGCCTACTCAGTTGAAGATAGTATTTGTCGCGCAGCCTGAGCCATTTGGCGCCACACCGAGAAAGGATCCTATGCCCAAGCGAGACGCAATCGAAGTTGAAGGCACCGTCGTTGAGGCCCTGCCAGACGCGAAATTTCGTGTCGCGCTGGACGGTGGCGACCGTATCGTACTGGCGTACCTCTCCGGCAAGGTCAAGCTCAACTTCGTCCGCATCGTGCCTGGGGATCGCGTCCGTCTCGAGCTCTCGCCCTATGACCTGAGCCAGGGGCGCATCACCTGGCGTAATCGTACCTGACGCGCCTGGGACGCCCAGGCGCTTTGCGCAACCTGACGTAACCGCTGGCGCGTTACCATGCGCGCCTAGCGCCCGTCTGACATGCGCGACTCCGCCGCTTGCTCCGGGAGTTCCCTGGAGTGACGCCTGATAGTCGTGGCGGTGTTGCGCTGTCCGTGTCTCACTCGCTGTATTTCAGTGAGTGGAGCAAGCGCGGCGGCTCATGCGTTGGGGGCAATCGTCCGTGGGCGGGGCGCGTTCGCGCATCCCGCTTCGTCCCTACCGGTGAGGAGACAGTCAACGTGAAAGTGCAAGCGTCGGTGAAGCCGCGCTGCGACAGTTGCAAGGTGATCCGTCGCCACGGCGTGGTGATGGTCATCTGCAAGAAAGAGCCCAAGCACAAGCAGCGTCAGGGCTAGCCCCTGAAAGATCGTTGAGCGCGCGTACAGCCGCGCCTTTCTCCCGCGAGCCTGCCGTGGATGGCGATCATGGCGACGCGATGGAGTAGAGCGGCCCACGTGCGCGTTGGCGTATCTGGCGGTTGCGCTATCAGGCGCTTCCCGCACGCCAGCCAAAGCCAGCCTGTCATGAGTTTCCGCGTTGGAAGCGCGCCAGTCGCAACAGCGCGCCCCAGACGCCTCTCCTGACAGCCGGGCCTGTGGCCAGCGATCATCGCGAGCGACCGCGAGCCATGTCGAGCAGCGCGCTCGAAACCAAGTGGGAACCATCAAAACCGTCTGGAACGACACAGCGAGGAGGATCTGGCGCATGGCCAGAATCGCCGGGGTAGATATCCCCCGCGAAAAGCGTATCGAGGTCGCGTTGACCTATATCTTTGGCATTGGCGCTACCACCAGCAAACAGGTGCTTACCGCTACGCGCGTCAGCCCTGACACGCGGGTGAAGGACCTCACCGAAGAAGAGGTCGCCCGCCTGCGTGAGTTCATTGACCGCAATCTCAAGACGGAAGGCGACCTCCGTCGCGAAGTGGACATGAACATCAAGCGGCTGATCGAGATCGGCTGCTACCGTGGCATGCGGCACCGGCGCAACCTGCCAGTGCATGGCCAGCGCACGCGCACAAACGCGCGTACCCGTCGCGGTGTCCGCAAGACGGTGGCTGGCAAGAAGAAGTCACCCAGGAAGAAGTAGCCGGTCTAGCGACCGCTGGCGCGCGCGCCGCGTAACAGGGCGCGGGCGGCTCAGCGTATCGCGCAACGCGCAAGAGAGGATACAGACAGCATGGCTGAGAAGGCCCCGAAGCGGCCAGTGGGGCGTCAGCGCCGGCGTGAAAAGAAGTCGGTGCCGCGGGCGCAAGCGCATATCCGCGCGACGTTCAACAATACGCTGGTGACCATCACCGACCCGAACGGCAACGTCGTGGCGTGGAGCAGCGCCGGCTCCGCCAACTTCAAGGGCTCGCGCAAGAGCACGCCCTACGCCGCCCAAATGACGGCTGACAGCGCCGCTCGCAAGGCGATGGAGCATGGCGTCAAGCAGATCGAAGTCTATGTGCGTGGGCCTGGCGCTGGCCGTGAGGCCGCGATTCGCGCGCTGGCCGCCGCTGGCCTCCAGGTGGTTTCGATCACCGACGTGACGCCGATTCCGCACAACGGCTGTCGCCCACCCAAGCGCCGCCGCGTCTAGTCAGTCGCCCCTGACGCTGGAGAGCCAGCGTCGAGGCGCCAGATTCGACAACCGAATACACGCGTTCGATTCGCTGACACATTTCTTTCGCACGGTTTCCGTTTCGCACGGTTTGAACGGTTCCCGGTTCCCGTCAGCGCACTGTGTTCGCCCTGGCGCGAGACAGTGAGGCGCCGCCTTCGTCCTGGGCGGCGCGGGGCTCCACGCGCGTCAACTCGCAGGATGCGCGACGCGCGCGGCCCTGGGCGTGGGCGCCGCGCATCCTGAGTTCTCTCATGGAGCGCGCGGCCCGCCGCCCTTCACTCGCGCCTCACCTGGCGAGCTCCGCGCGAGCGGTGAACGCCATCCGTCCAGCGGCGTTACCGCGGCGACCGGCGAGCGCGTCTATTTCTGGCTGGCTCATTCTGCGGCTGGGGTGATCCAGTGGAGAGAAATGGTCGCGCGATGTTGGTCGCGTCATAGCGCGGCTCACGCGCTGTGGTCGCGCATGCGCGCACAGTCTTGTTGAAAACAGTCTTCAGGAGGACGACGCCAACACATGGCTCGCTATACTGGCCCTGTCTGCCGCATCTGCCGGCGTGAGGGCGAAAAGCTCTATCTCAAGGGCGAAAAGTGCGTTACCAAGTGTACGCTCGACCGCCGGGCGTCCAAGCCTGGACAGCACGGCGCCGCCCGCGGTCGCAAGGCCTCTGGCTACGCGCTCCAGCTGCGCGAGAAGCAGAAGGTCCGCAAGACCTATGGCGTCCTCGAACGCCAGTTCAAGCGTCACTTTAATGAGGCCGCGCGCCGCGCCGGCAAGACCAGCGATAACCTGATCCAGCTGCTTGAGATGCGGATGGACAATATCGTTTACCGCTTTGGTTTCGCCGATTCGCGCGCACAGGCCCGCCAGCTCGTTACTCACGGCCACTTCCGTCTCAACGGACGCAAGCTCGATATCCCGTCGGCTATGGTCAAGGCCGGCGATGAGATCACGGTGCGCCCTCAGAGCCGCGATACTGAATACTTCAAGGCGCGCACGCTCTTGCTGGCGCAGAAGGGTGTTCCATCGTGGCTGCGCATAGACCCGGACACGCTCACTGGTCGCGTGCTCGCCGCGCCAACCCCGCAGGATCTCGAGCTGCCCTTCAACGAACAGCTGGTCGTCGAATTCTACCAGCGGTAGGAGGGGATCCCCTTGCTAGACATCGCTCTGCCTCGCATTACGCCCGTTGAAACCGAGGCGAATTACGCGAGTTATGACATCGAGCCGCTGGAGGCAGGGTACGGCAGGACCCTTGGCAACGCGCTACGGCGCGTGCTGCTCTCGTCGCTGCCCGGATCCGCGATCACCTCGATCAAGATCGAAGGCGCGTCGCACGAGTTCCAGGATATTCCTCACGTGCGGGAGGACGTTACTGATATCGTCCTCAATGTGAAGAAGATTCGCGTGCGCTCCCATTCTGATCGCCCGGTGACTATGCGCATCGAGGTCAGCGGGGAGCGCGTTGTCACCGCCGCTGACATCCAGGCGCCCTCGACCATTGAGATCGTCACCCCCGATGCGTACATTTGCTCGCTCGATGATCCAGAAGCCCATCTTGATATGGAGCTGGTCGTCGAGAACGGCAAGGGCTACGTTCCCGCCGAGAGCAAAGAGGGGCAGGCGATCGGCGTGATTCCGGTGGACGCCATCTTCACGCCGGTCGAGAAGGTCAACTACATCGTCGAAAATACCCGTGTTGGCCAGATGACCAACTACGACAAGATCACCCTGCAGATCTGGACTGATGGCTCCATTGACCCTGAGGACGCCCTGCATCAGGCGGCGCAGGTGCTGGTGCAGCATTTCCAGATGATCGCCGACCACCGCGAGACCGTCCCCGGCGAAGTGGAGACACCCACCCTGCCGGCGGGCGCTACGACCTACGCGATTCCGCAGCGCATCTACGATACGCCCATCGAAGAGCTTGATCTCTCCGTGCGCGCGTTCAACTGCCTGAAGCGCAGCGGCATCACGAAGGTTGGCCAGGTGCTCACGATGACTCAGGACGATCTGCTGGCCGTGCGCAACTTCGGCGAGAAGAGCCTCAACGAGCTGAAAGACACCCTGATCGCGCGGGGCTTCCTGCCCGATCTGGGCGCAAGCCATTCTCCCGCCAGCAGCGACCAGGATGGCTTCTACAATGTCCCCGACGGGGAGGATGAGTAGCGTCAATGCGGCATCGTATCGCGGGCAACCGCATCAATATGCCAGAGGCGCGTCGCCGGGCCGCTATCCGCAGCCTGATCGAAGGCCTCTATACCTGGGAGCACGTCACCACTACCGAGGCGCGCGCCAAGGTGGCGCGTGGTGAGGCCGAGCGCCTCATCGCCATCGCCATTCGCGGCCACGAGGAGGCGTGGGACCATCTGAAGTCCGTTGTTGAAGATGATTTTATCGCCGAGCAGGCGCTGGCTCTGGCGCGCCGCGCCCGCTTCACGCTCGATGAGCGGGTCGCGACGAATGAAGAGCGCGAGGCCCAGGGCAAGTATCCTCTGAGCGCCGGCGCCCGCAAGATCAGAGAAGAGCGCCTGGCCCAGCTCCAGAAAGAAATGCTCGGCATCATCAAGGACCGTGAGGAGGCGCAGCGCGCCCTGACCGCCGCCCGCGAGGCGATGGCCATCGAGCTGCATGCGCGCCGCACGATCCTCAAGCGCCTGCCGAACGAGCGCGCGGTGAAGAAGATTTTCGAGCAGTTCGTGCCACGCTACGCAGGCCGGAACGGAGGCTACACGCGCATCAGCAAGATCGGTCGCCGTCAGGGCGACGCTGCCGAGCTGGCGCGCCTGGAGCTTGTCTAGCGTTCTCTGCGCCCCGCTCTTCCAGGGAGATGGGGCTTGGGGAGTGAGGTTCCGTGAACATCGCCGCGCTCATCGAGTACGATGGGACCCGCTTCAGCGGCTTCCAGCGGCAGCCGGTGAATCGCGGGCCAACCATTCAGGGCGAGATCGAGGCGGCGCTGCGCCGGATAACCGGCGCCCCCGTCCTGATCGCCGGCGCTGGGCGCACCGACAGCGGCGTTCATGCCTCAGGCCAGGTTATCAGCTTCCAATCGGACGCGCGGCTCGACGCGGACGCCTGGCGGCGGGCGCTCAACGCCCACCTGCCGCGCGACATCGCTGTTCGCGCCGCCCGCGTCGCGCCGGATGGCTTTCATGCGCGCAAGAGTGCGCTGGGCCGCCGGTATCGCTACCGGGTCTTCTATGATCCGGTCCGCTCGCCACTGCGCGAGCGCTATGCCTGGCGGGCGCCGAACCCGCTGGATGTCGCGGCGATGCGCGCGGCGGTGGCCTGTCTGCCCGGCGAGCGGGACTTCGGAGCGTTTGGCTCCAGCCCGCGCGACAGTCGCGCGGACGGTTATCGCGGCCACACCGTGCGGCGGCTGACGCTGGCGCGCTGCGAGTGGATAGCGCCTGGCGAGATCGCGTTCGACTTCGCGGCGAACGCCTTCCTGACAGGCATGGTCCGGCGGCTGGTGGGAACCCTGGCGCTGGTTGGCGCGGGGCTTCTGACAGTGGACGGCCTACGCGATATTCTGGAGGCGCGTGACAAGGCGCGCGCCGGGCCTGCCGCGCCGCCGCATGGCCTGTGTTTCACTGGGGTAGATTATCCGGCGGAGTGGGGCCTCTGGGAGGATTCCGGCGGGCAATCTGACCAGACGCCAAGAACGGCGTTTGGCGCGGTATCATAGATGATGGCATGATGGACGGCGCTGGGCGGGTGTCCGGCGCGCGCCACAGAGAGAGTGATTTGAGCGATGAACCCGAATCCCAAGACTTACAGCGCGAAGGCTGGTGAGCTGGAACCGCGCTGGTATGTCTTTGACGCCAAAGGCCTCGTACTGGGCCGGCTGGCGACCGAGATCGCGCAGGTTTTGCGTGGCAAATGGAAGCCCACCTTCACGCCGAATCTCAACTGCGGTGACTACGTGATCGTTGTCAACGCCGCCCAGGTGGATGTGACCCGCAACCGTCGTGATCTGAAAATCTACTTCCACCACACCCAGTATCCTGGCGGCGCGAAGATGGAGACTCTCCGCCAGGCGTTGGAGCGCCATCCCGAGCGCGTCATCGAGCGCGCCGTGCGCGGCATGCTCCCCCGCAACCGGCTGGGCGATGACATGATGGGCCGCCTGAAGGTCTATGCTGGCCCGACGCACCCGCACCAGGCCCAGAAGCCTGAGCCGTGGGCGCGCCCGACTATCGAGAGCGTGATGGCCCAGCAGGCCGCGAGCGCCGGAGCCAGCGCGGAGGCGTAGCTCCGCGCGGCGCGTTCAGCGAGAAATCCGCGCCAGCCAGATGAGTCGAGCGGGCTGGCGCGCTGGAGGATGATACGTGGCGGAGAAACTCCCCTACTTCTATGGAACCGGTCGCCGCAAGACGGCGGTCGCTCGCGTGCGGCTATATCCCAACGGCGATGGCTCAATCATCGTCAATAACCGCCCCGCCGAGCAGTATTTTGGCCGCGAGACGCTCGTCACGCAGGTACGCAGCGCGCTGCGCCTGGTCGAGGCGAATGGCTTCAACGTGCATGTGAAGGTCATCGGCGGCGGTGTCTCCGGTCAGGCTGGCGCCGCGCTGCACGGCATCTCCCGCGCGCTCGTCCGCGCTGATGAGGCCAACCGCCCCGCGCTGCGCAAGGGCGGCTTCCTCACCCGCGACCCGCGCATGAAAGAGCGCAAGAAGTACGGCCTCAAGCGCGCCCGCAAGGCGAAGCAGTACACGAAGCGCTAATTCCGGTGGCCGGCGCGTTCCCCGTGCGCGCTGGCCCTCTATCGCTCAAGCGCTCCTCTCGTCCCCTCCAGCGGCGGCCTGTTCCGCCGGAGGGGATTCGCCGTGTCCGCCGCGAGCTTTTCAACGCTGTCACGCTCACGTAGAGCTAACGTCCGCCGGACCTAGGCGGAAGCGCCGAGGCTTGCCCGCCTTCGGGCGCTCCGGCAGGCGTCAGCCCGCTCTTGTTCAGGAGAAAACCCATGCGACGGCTCGAAGGAAAAGTCGCTGTTATCACTGGGGGCAGCCGGGGCTTCGGACTCGCCATCGCCCGCGCTTTCGCTCATGAGGGCGCCGCTGTCGTGATCAATTCCCGCTCCGAGCCCGCCGTCCGCGAGGCCATCAAGACATTGTCCGCTGCGGGCGCGCGTGTCAGCGGCATGGTCGCCGACGTGGGCGATCTTGCGCAGGTCCAGACCCTCGCCGCGCACGCTCGCAAGAGCTTTGGCCGGATAGACATCTGGGTCAACAACGCTGGCGAGTCCGGCGTCTATGGCCCTACTGCCGCTATTCCGCCCGACCGCTATGAGCGTGTTATCCGCACGAACATCCTTGGCGTCTACCATGGCTCCATCACCGCCATCCACACCTTCCAGGCTCAGGGGGGAGGCGGCAAGCTCATCAATATCCTCGGGCGTGGTGACGACGGCAAGGCCCCCACGTATCAGAACGCCTACGCCCCTACCAAAGTCTGGGTGCGCGCCTTCACCCGCGGACTCGCCCGCGAATACAGGGACAGCGGCATCGGCATCTTCGCTCTCAACCCCGGCCTGATGGATACCGACTTCCTGCGCAAGATCGAGGCGATCGCAGGCTATGAAAAGCGCCTCGCGCCGCTGAGCGCTGTCATCCGCCTTTGGGGCCAGCCACCCAGCGCTCCCGCTAAAGACGCCGTCTACCTCGCCTCCAGCGCCACCGATGGCAAGACCGGCGTCGAGCGCCGCGTCATCGGTCCGCGCCTGCTCCTTGGCGGCCTCTTCAAAGAAGGCTGGCGCATCCTCCTCCGCCGCCCCGCGCCCGATACCTCGCTCACTATCACAGCCGTCCCCGCCTACGAAGCGCCCATCCTTGAACCCCAGCCCACACGCGAACCATAGCCGTAGCTCTCGCTCGTACGCTATCCTGTCGCCCTGTTACCGCTGGAATGTCGAATCGCGCAACAGACTACCAGGGTATTGACGCGCGCGACAGCGCATACGACGCTGGGTTTGAGGAGCTGCTAGAGGCGCTGAAGTCGTGAGGGGTAGCCACCCTCACCGTCGTACATCCATCACCGTGGCAAGGTAGTAGCCCACGACGAACAACAGCAGCAGCCCAAGCAGGATCGCGCCATCCAGCAGGAGTTGCCCGCTGGCACCATCGCCCAGCCATTGCTGGAAGGTGACGAACACCATGTAGACGCCGCCAATCACGCTGGCGGCGATCAGCAGATAGCCGAGCAGCTTTCGCATTCCGGCCTCCTCCCTCCACCAGGTCATGGCGAGCGCCCCGCGCGTATCAGCCTTGTGGCGTCCACGCATACAGCCTGAACATCAGGCGCGTCTGGAAGCCAAGGCGGCAATATACCGGGAAGCCCATATCGGATGATTGCAAGATACCAACACGATAGCCCTGCTCGCCGGCCCGCTGGAGCGCTAGCCTCGTGATCTCGGCCCCGATTCCGCGCCGTCGCGCCTCTGGCAGCGTCGCCACGCAGTAGACGCCAGCTACGCCCGCATACAGGAACACCGAGGCGGTCGCCACCGGTTGCCCGCTCAGGCGCGCGAGGCAGTAAGCCCACTGTGGATTATCGCGTATACAGTGGCGCATGGCCATTTCAGCGAGCGCAGGGGTGACATCTTCTGGAAAGCCAAATCCGCGCGTCGTGATTCGCGCCCACTCCGCCAGATCACCTTCGCTGGTGGCGGGCGCCACGCTGAGCGCGGGTATCGCCGCTTCCGCCGGGCTCAGGGCGCCAATTTCAGCCGCCATCCCCGGCGTCTCTCCGCTGTAGGTCAGACCGTGCGCTTCGAGGCGCGCGCCCAGGTCATCAGGACGGGTAGAAGGGCCAATCCACCAGATCATCGGCGCGGCCTGGGCCTTGAAGCGTCCCAGAATCGCATCCAATAGCGTGTCGAGCCGCTCTTCCGGCAGAATCGCGCCAGACACACCATTGAGGATATGGACGCGCACGCCAGAGATATAGCGTGTCATGTCCGGTCCGCTGTAGACATCCCCTCCGAGGTTGCGCGCCATGTCAGCGTATGCCGCCGCTGTATTGGCTTCTAACGCCTCTACCAGCCGCGGATCATCCACTCCTCCCAGTACCCCCGTGTCGCGCTCATGCTGTGACGCCATAGCCCAGCTCCTCTCTTCACTTGTAATTACGCATGGTGGCGCGCTGTCACGCTATAAGCGGCGACTGGCCAGCGCAACGGGAAAAATACGCAGCGCGCAAAACGGCGGCGCGGGCGTTCAGAAGTCCGCGCCGCGCGCGCTGCTGGCGCGCCCCAGGAAAAGCAGGAGCGGGGCGACTCCTTGACCACCAGGGTATACGTATCCGCCCGGGTGGCCCTCATGGCGTCGCGCTTGGGCCGGATGGCGGGATATAGACTCGACGCGCGGGCGTATAGCGATAGCGCAGCAGCGCGCCTACGCCGCCCATTTCGTCCAGCGCGGGCGCGTTATCCACGACCTCTACATCCGCGTCGGTCTCCGCCGCCAGGCTGATGAGCTGGCTGCGTGTCCCTTCTGGCAGCCGCGCGCCTGACGAGATCGCCAGCGTGTCTACCTGCCCGACTTCCAGCGCCGCGCGCGTCTCTTCCAGGCCCACCACGGCCAGCCCGTTCGCCAGCGCGGCATCCACCAGCCGCTCCACAATTGTGCGGTCGCCTTCCGCCTCTGTCTCGCGGATCATCGGCTCGATCTCATCCCA
Organism: Chloroflexota bacterium; assembly: GCA_021814145.1. GTDB lineage: Bacteria > Chloroflexota > Ktedonobacteria > Ktedonobacterales > JADMIN01 > JAKAIY01. The sequence goes on along the minus strand of JAKAIY010000020.1, from coordinate 20,369 downwards.
GATCGCGTCGCGTGGGGCATTGATGTCCATGGAGAGCGGTGTCTCATGGACCATCTCCGCTATCTGGGGCGAGAGCGCGGCCCGCAGCACAGGCGTCGCCACCGCGTCGCCCGCCAGGATCACCTGTGTCGCGCCGTACTCTGACACCAGGCTCTCGATGCGCTCCGCCACATCCTGCGCGAAGCGCTTCCGCTTGGTGAGCGCGTAGCTCTGGTAGCGCGCCTGGTTCATCGCATTCGCGCTCTTGATCATCGAGAAGAATTTGGGGTCTTCATCCAGCCCCCGCAGCTCACGCAGCAGTCCCCGCTGGCTCAGGAACAGCCGTGCGGTGTTGGTATCCACCACTGCCACAACCACCGTCTCCTGATCGTCCATCAGGCGCATCAGTGGATAGAGGCTGGGGGTCGCGCCGGCGGTCACCTCGTTCTCGAACGGAACGTTCGATTCCAGCGTCTCGAACAGGCCGAGCGGATCGGAGGCGAAAATCGCCAGTCCCTGCGCGCTCGTGGGGGCCTGCTCATCCAGATAGCGCCAGATGCGCTCCGCATCCGCGCCGACCGCGTCATAGGCCGCTCCGCGCGGCCAGAAGGCGCGCTGGATGTCGCGCAGCCGGTCGCGCAGGACGACGCGGGCGGGACGCTCGGCGGGGCGCACACCTGTCGTGATGGGCCGCCAGTCGAGGTACACGCTGAGAATGGGCAGATAGAGCGCCTTGCCACCCAGCGCGGCAGGAGCCATGACTCCCGGCTCCCCAGCTGGAGCGGGCTGCGCTTCGACGGAAGCGAGCTTGTGAATCAGCGCGCGAACCTGAGTATCCATACCAAACCTCCTGTGAGGGTGAATACGTGGTGGAGCAAGCGTTGTCACCCGCATGTTTCATGCCCGCTCCACCGCGTGGATACTCTCTTGTGTTGGCGCCGCGCTCACTCCCTATTTGGTGTACTCAACCAGCTGCACCAGGCCACCCATCTCACCGCCGCTCTGCCCTGGGTTCATCAGGTGCGAGAGGATGTGGCAGTGGAACGGATAAACGCTGCCCGGCGCGGCCCAGGCCATAAATGTCAGGTCGTAGGTTTCGCCCGGCGCGACCTGGATCGTGTCTTTCAGGAACGGCGCCGTCAGCATGTGGCCATCCTCCGCGATCACCGTGAACGTATGGCCGTGCAGGTGCATGGGGTGGATGAAATTGGCGTCCGCGCCGATCAGACGCAGGCGCACCGTCTGCCCGTGCGTGACGGTAATGGGCTGCGTATCAGGGAAGCTCTTGCCGTTGATGATGTAATACCCATCAAGCTGGCTGATCACCTCGACCTGATCCACATCCACCTTCGGCTCCAGCGCCGCCTGCGGGCTGCCTGGCCGGGGATCCACGATGAACGCGCCGTACATGCCGCCGCTGACCTGGGTCAGGTCGTCGTAATGGCTGTGATACCAGTGTGTGCCGGCGTCGCTATCGAGGATCGTGAAGGCGTATGTATAGGACTGCCCCGGCTCGATCGGCTTCTGGCCCAGCGGCGGCACGCCGTCCACATCGGTTGGCACCTCGAATCCGTGCCAGTGGATGCTGGTCGGCTCAGGGAGATGATTGACAATCGTAATGCGGACCTTATCGCCCGCCGTGACACGCAGCATTGGGCCAGGAACCGTGCCGTTCAGTGTCCAGGCGAGCACTTTCTGTCCCTTCACAGGCTGCCACATTACCTGCTGGGCCGTCATCGTGAAGTGCTTGTACCCATCACTATCCAGAGTGTAGGCCAGGAGTTGGTTGCCATATTGCTGTATGGCGTCGGGAACGGATGCTGAGGAGGTCGAGCCGCTGGAGCTTCCCATGCCGCTCATGCCGCTCATGCCGCTCATATTGCTCGACGCGGTAGTGGATGCGGACTTTGCGCCGCTCGCCCCGCTGATGACGCCGTCCAGTACAAAACCCAGCGTTCCCGCCAGCACGATTGCCAGCAGTACGATGATTGTCACCGGCAGCGCCAGCCGCTTCATGATCGCGTCATCCCACAGGCTGACGCTCCACGCGGCGCGCCCACTGGTGGAAACCTCCGGCTCTTCATAGCGCGCTGCCTGCGCGCCTTCTGGCGCTTGGTCATCATCATGGGGTGTCTCTAGAACCGTTGGCTGGGTTCCCTCATTGGTCATAACAACTTCTCCCGCTCGTGACACGCGCGAAGAGGGCTTGCCTCTTCGCGCGAATACGTCAATCGGGCGCTGATGAAATTGAGAGAGAAACCACCGCTCAAAACCAGCGCCCTGACGTATCGCATAGCCTACAGGCGCCGTGTCACAGCAAGGTCACAACGAGATAACGAGGCCGTCACGCTTTCGCTCGCGTCACAATATGGCGTGAGAAAAACGTGACGGCCTTGTTGTCTGGCCACCGTGGACGGGAAGTGTTTATGGCTCGATCAAGACCTTGCCCAGCGCTGAGCCAGTCGCCAGGTAGGCCTGCGCCGCCGCCGCCTGGTCGAGCGGGAAGCTGCGATCAAGGCGTACTTTGAGCTGTCCGGCGGCAATCCAGTTGAAGATGTCGTTCGCGCGCCAGAGTAATTCTTCGCGCGTGGCGACGTAGTGCGCCAGCGTTGGGCGGGTGAGAAAGAGCGAGCCGCGCGCGTTCAGGATCTGCGGATCGAACGGCCCCACCGGCCCGCTGGACTGGCCGAAGAGGACCATATAGCCGCGCGGGCGCAGACAGCTCAGGCTGGCGTCAAAGGTATCCTTGCCCACCGAATCGTAGACGACTGGAAGACCCTGCCCGCCGTTCAGTCGCCGGACCTCCTGGAAGATATTCACCTGGCGGTAGAGAATGACCTCGTCCGCGCCCAGCGCACGCGCCTCCGCGACCTTCGCCTCAGAGCCGACGGCGGCGAACACCCGCGCTCCGATCCGCTTCGCAACCTGCGTCAGCAGGCCTCCCACACCACCTGCCGCCGCGTAGACCAGCGCCGTCTCGCCCGCCTTCAGCATATATGCGCTATAGGTCAGATAGTGCGCGGTCATGCCTTGCAGCGCCACCGCCGCCGCCACGCGCAAGTCCACCGCCTCTGGCACTGGGACGAGCCGCCCTGCCTGTGCGATTGCGTATTCCGCGTAGGAGCCCTCAAAACCGACGCTGGCGACGCGATCACCCACCTTCACCTCAGTCACACCAGGGCCGATGGCGTCCACTATGCCCGCTCCCTCCCCGCCAGGCGTCCAGGGGAGCGGAATCTTGTACTGTCCCATCCGCTGGTAGATTTCAATGAAGTTCAGCCCGGCGGCGGTGAGTTTGACGCGCGCCTGGCCCGCGCCTGGCTCGGGCAGGGCGACCTCTTGCGGGCGCAGAACCTCCGGCCCTCCATGCTGCTCGACTCGTATCGCGCGCATGCGCTATCCTCGCTTCAAACGCAAAAAGAAATTTCGATAGTGTGTGGGCGCCCGTTTGCGAGCGCTCACATGAATAGAAGCGCCCCCGCGGGAAAGGCGCGAAACTCCGCCGTTAGTGGCCCGTCGGAGCTGGCGTGGTGAGCGGCGCCGCGCGGGTCAGGGTATCCTCGACCACGCTGGCCAGCGCGCTGATGAACAGTGGCGTCGAATTGAGCGATTTGGTGCTGTGGAAGGTGATGCCGTGCTCCTCGGCCTGCTCGCGCGCGCCTACCTCAATATCATAGAGGATCTCGAGGTGGTCGGCCAGGAACTGCACCGGGGCGATCAGCACATCCCGCTTGCCCTGCGCCGCCAGTTCCGGCATCAGGTCGGCGAAGTCTGGCTTGAGCCACTCCTCCGGTGTATGTCCCGCGCTCTGGTAGCAGAACCGCCACTGGCTGGCGGGCAGGCCCGCGCGCTCCGCGATGGCCGCCGCTGTCTGCTTCAGGTTGTCAATGTAGTCTGGCTCGTCAGCCACCACCCGCAGCGGCATGCTGTGCGCCGAGAGCAGCACAGGCGTCTCGTCACGCCGGTCGGCTGGCACTGTGTCTAGCGCCTCGCGTACCCGGTTGGCCACCGCCTGGAGGAACTCTGGCTGCATGTGCCAGTCCTCGGTGATCGCAACCTTCAGGTCGTCCCGCCCCAGTCTGGCCGCCGCGTCGCGCATGGTGGTGATATAGCCGCGCATCAGGATCGGCGAGTACTGCGGCGACATGATAACGCCCACCAGCGCGTCCGCGTCGCGCGCGGCTTCTGGAACGACATCGGCGATCAGGGGCGCGAAGAAGCGCATGCCCGCCACGACAGTGAAGCTGGGGCCGTTGGGGTGGCGGCGGTTCAACTCATCCTGAAGCGCGGCGGCTTGCTCCTGGGTGACACGCAGCAGCGGTGAACCGCCGATCAGCGCATAGCGCCGTTTGAATTCTGCCACGACCTCGGCGGCGGGCTCGCGCCCACCATAGACATTGCGAAGATACGCCGGAACATCGTCAAGTGTTGGGGGAGAGCCATAGGTCATCAACACAACGCCGACATGCGAAGGGGGAGTGCTCATAATAGCGCGCCTCACGTTCACCGTTCAATTGCGCTCAATCTCGCGGCATACGCTCTTGAACAAGCGGAAAGCTGATAACGTCCGCGCGAGATGATGTGGAACAGGCCTGCGCAGGCAGACCTTGTGGCTGGCGGGGCGCTGGTCGCCGCTGGGGGCGCCAGTCCAGCCGCCGTAATCAACTATAAACCGCGCGGGCGTTGGCGCCAACCCTCCGCCAGCGCGCGCTGGGGGTCAGCGCCGCCCGAGGCTGGGCGCGAGGAACGTCGCCAGCGCCATGCCAGCCAGTAGCCCGCCGATGTGGTCAGCGATGCCAATGCCTGGATAGCCAACGGTGAACATAATATTGATGAGCAGCCAGAACAACCACTGTCCTAGCATCACGTTCGCCGCTGGCCCCAACACGCGCCGGTAGAGCAGGAAGAACGCCCCGAACGCGCCAAAGATGCCGAAAATCGCGCCCGACGCGCCCAGCGCGAACCCATCCGCGCCCAGGAAGAAAGCCTGCGCCACGCCCGCGATGATGCCGGAGGCGAGGTAGATCACCAGGAAGCGCCAGTGACCAAAGATCTGCTCGGTAACGACGCCGACGAAGTACAGGGAGAGCATGTTCAGGCCGATGTGGTAGATGCTGGCATGCAGGAACATCGCCGTGAAGATGCGATACCATTGCGTTGGGTCCTGCTGCATGTAGGGCAGCCCGAGCTCAACGCCGTACAGGTAGATGGGGTTATCAATGTGCGCCGTATTGAAGAGATCGAAGCCTGAGAGCGCCAGGCAGACGAGATAGACCGCCACATTGATAATCATCAGCGTGAAGGTCACGATGGGGACGTTGCGGGTGGCGAAGCGCGCCCGCACGGCTACCCGCTCCGCCGCTGGCCGCTGGCCCCACGGGCGGGCGGTTGGCTGGGGTGGTGGCGCGACTGGCGCGCTCGGCATGACGGGTGTGGCGAAGACCTCCGGAACGGCGGGATTGACCGGCGGAAACAGCTTCACCAGATCGTGTGACCCCGACATGCGCGCCGCTTTTGACTCCGCCAGCGCCGCGTCGTAGTTTTGCCGGAGCTGGCGCAAGACGAAGCCGCGCAACGCATAGGCGTAGGCGCGTGTCGGGTCAAGCTCTGTCACACGGTCGAGCGCCGCCAGCGCCTCCGCATAGCGCTGGGCGAGCGCCGCGTCAATCGCCTGAGCCAGGAAGGCGTCGGCTGTGTTGGGCGCCAGCCGCTGGACAGCCTGGCAGGCCATCGCCACGATGTTGTACTGGCCCAGCGCCACGTTCGCCTCGGCCAGCCCCAGGTGCGCGCCTACCGCGTTGGGGTCCACCTGCGCCGCGCGGGCGTATTCAGCGGCGGCCTCACGGGCGCGCGCCTCTTTGAGCAGCGCGTCACCCTTCTCGATCAGCGCGCGCGCGTCCATCGTCTGTTCCATAATCGCCAAGCGTCTCCATCTTCGCGTCAACTGGCCTTACGACCCACATCACCCGCTCTCTGTAGAGATGATAGCGGAGTGGTGGCGACGCGGCCAAGCGTCACGCGCCGCTCATCGTGGACGCGCCTTCCCCGGCGCGGCCTTTCAAGATAGTGTACGACGCGAGCGCCTTCTCCGTTTGAGCGGCGTAACTGAAAGCCCGCTGAGAAGCCGCCAGCTCGCTAATCCATGATCACGGCGGCCAGAGTGAACACGAAGACCGACACCGCCAGATAGCCGTTCATGTTGAAGAAGGCGACATCCAGCTTCGAGAAGTCGTCGGGATGCACCAGGCGGTGTTCCCAGATCAGCAGCCATGCCGCGCAGCCCACGGCGATCCAGAATGGCCATGCCAACCCGAGCATGCCTCCCACCGCCGCCAGCAGCCCCACTGACGCGCCGTGCATGATCTCCGAAATTTGCAGCGCCCGCTCCGGGCCAAAGCGCGCGGGGATAGATTTCAGCCCGTGGGCCTTGTCGAACGCGATGTCCTGGCAGGAGTAGATCAGGTCGAAGCCGCCGACCCACGCGGCGACCGCGAGCCCCAGCAGGAGTGGCGGAATCAGGTTGGCGGCGCTGATTGTGGGATTGATCGCCAGCCAGCCGCCAATCGGCGCGATGCCGTCGGTCAGCCCCAGCATGAAGTGGCACAGCCAGGTGAAGCGTTTGGTGTAGGAGTAGCCTACCAGGAAGATCGCCGCCACTGGTGTCAGCGCCAGGCAGAGCGGGTTGAGCTGCGCGGCGGAGAACACCATCAATCCCCCGGCGGCCAGCGCGAAGAGCGCCATCTCAGCGGGCTTGAGCAGCCGCTGTGGCAATGCGCGGTTGGCTGTGCGCGGGTTGAGCGCGTCCATGCTGGCGTCAGCCAGCCGGTTGACCGCCATCGCTACTGTGCGCGCGCCCGCCATCGCCAGCGTCACCCAGATAAGCGGCCCCCAGCCGGGCCAGCCATAGCTGGCGCGGGCCGCCAGCGCGGCTCCCAGATAGGCGAACGGCAGGGCGAAGATCGTGTGCTCGAATTTGATCGAGTCTAGCAAGACCCGGATCTTGCGGATGACCCCCGCGACGGCGCCGGATTGTGGCGCTTCCACACGCATATATACAGGCTCCCATACGGGCCAGCGGCCGGATGATGATAGTCAAGTCTGGGGATGTGGCCAGGTTTCGCCGCGTATCCCATGCGTGCCGAATTATACGGCGTCAGCGGCGCGGGCGCTATGTGACCGGCGCCACTGGTGAAACAAACATGCCATGCCGTGACTCTAACCTCACAAGATAGTCCGTCCCTGGCTCGCACGCCTCCTCGCGCGGGCCAGCCGGAGTGAGGCGGGATGCGCCATCGCGCGCGCCCATGACCGCGGCTCGTCCGCGCTCAGGCGGGCGCTGATGGTCTGGAAAAGGGAGGATACCCATGGCGGAGACACCGGCGGTCGCCAGAAGTTATACGTTTGATCCATTCGCGCGCCATCAGTTCTATCATGACATCAATGAGTCGCTCGTGCGGCTGGCTCTCGCCCAGCTCGATCAGAGCATGCCCCCCGGGAAGCCCGTCCGCGTCGCGGAGCTGGCGTCAGGCACGGGCGCGGTCACTGAGCTGATTCTCGATGAACTGGAGCGCCTGGGGCGACCGGGGCATGTGCTAGGGGTCGAGCCGTCGCCAGAGGCGATTGAAATCGCCGCGCAGCGCCTGTATGGGCGTCCAGTGGAGTTCGCCCAGGGGGAGGCGAGCGATCTCGCCCGGCTTGCCAGTGGCGCCGACGCCGTCTTCTTCTGCAACGCGATTCACCTGATCCCCGACAAGGCGGAAGTCATCCGTATGCTGACCGCTACACTGCGGCCCGGCGGCTTTCTCGCCATCAACAGCTCGTTCTTTACCGGCGCCTACGCCCCAGGCAGCGAGCGCTTCTATCACCTCTGGACACGCCGCGCGCTTGGCTGGCTGCGCGAGCATCACCCTGAGGCGCGCCCCTCCCGCTCGGAGAAGACGACCGCGATGGTCTGGCTGAGCGCCGACGAATACGAGACGCTGATGGACGAGAGCGGCCTGCGCGTGGCTACCCGCTCCGAGGAGACAGCCTACATGCCGCTCAGCTCCTGGAAGGACATCGGCAGCTACTGGCTCTTTATCGAGGGCGCGCTGCCCGGCGTGCCGATCCCGATTGGCGCTGAGGCGCTCTCCTGGGCCGCCGGCCAGGCCTTCGCGGAGCTTGATTTAACCGTTGTGCCGCGCGTCTGGCTCCAGCTGGTCGCCCAGAAGGTGGCGTAGCGCCCGCGCTATTCCCCGTAGCCGTGGGGATGGGCCTGGCGCCAGTCCCAGGCGCTGGCGAGCAGCGTGCGCAGGTCGCTGGAGCGTGGCTCCCAGCCCAGCTCGCGGCGGATGCGCGCCGCGCTGGCCACAGTCGCCGGCTGGTCGCCCGCGCGGCGCGGCCGCTCGATGACCTCTAGCGGGCGCCCGGTTACCTCGCGCGCCATCTCCACTACCTGCCGCACGGAATAGCCGGTCTCGGAGCCGACATTGTAGATCCGCGCCCCTGGCTCTTTGACGCCCAGCGCGAGGATATGCGCGCGGGCCAGGTCGAGCACGTGGATATAGTCGCGTACCCCCGTGCCGTCGGGGGTGGGATAGTCGGTTCCATAGATGGTGACGGGTGTTCCCCGCTCGGCGGCGCTCAGGACCAGCGGCATCAGGTGCGTCTCCGGCTCGTGCGCTTCCCCGTTGCGCGCGGTCGCGCCCGCCGCGTTGAAGTAGCGCAGCGAGACGCAGGTGAGCCTGTGGACGGGCGCGACCCAGTGGAGGATGCGCTCGACCATCAGCTTGGACTCGCCGTAGGGGCTGGCCGGCTCCGTCGCTGACTCCTCGCTAAGCGGCAGTGGCGCGCTGGGGGCGTAGACCGCGGCGGAGGAGCTGAAGACCAGCCGTTTGACGCCGGTGTCGAGCATCGCGCGGATGACACTCATGCTGCCGCCCACATTGACCTCGAAGAACGCCGCGGGATTGGTCGCGGAGAGGCCAACCTCGATCAGCCCGACCATGTGGATGACCGCTTCGACACTATGCCGGGTGATCGTCTCGCTCAGCAGGGCGGTGTCGCGGATGTCACCCCGGACAACGAGCGCCCCGGTGGGTGGCGCGGCGTGGCTCCCCTTGACCAGCGCGTCGTAGATGACTGGAATATGCCCCTCGCGCAGCAGCTCCTCGACGATCACACTTCCAATATAGCCGGCTCCGCCGGTCACCAGCACGCGCACTGACAGCCCCTCCGCTCACGCATACGCGCTCGTTACCACATGACGTCACGCGGGAGCATTCCCCGTCCAGGGTATGCGGCGGCGGACGCTCCCGTGAGGCAGTATAGAGGCGCCCGCGCGCAGTGCGCAAGCGCCCCATACCTGGCCCGGAGGATGGTGGCTGTCGAGAAAGGCGGGGCGAGTGATTGCCTCCCGCGAATGTCTGGCGCGGGATTGAGGGAGCGCCTCGTGGCGTGCTACACTCACACTATGGTCAAACCAACGGGCGAGGGAGGCCGGAAAATGGCTGGCGAGAACCAACTTCGCGTCTTCGTAAGCCACAGCCATCAGGACAACGACTATTGTCGGAATTATGTGGCAGGGCTGCGCGCGCGGAACTGCGATGTCTGGTATGATGAGTACAATCTGGGCTGGGGCGCGCTCCGGGCGACCATCGAGCGTGAGATGCCCAAGCGACAGCACTTCGTCGCTATCCTCAGCCCCGCCGCCGCCAGCTCCGAATGGGTTAATACCGAGATAGACGCGGCCATCGAACTCCTCAAGGATGGAACGCTACAGACTTTTACGTTTGTCGTGGCCGAACAATGCGCTGTGCCATTGTTGCTGCGCCGGTGGAAGCGCATCGAGGGACCAGGTGGGGCTTCAGTGCCGGTTGAGGAAGCGGTTGCAAAAACGCTAGCTGTCATGTCCCAGGGAGCCCAGAGCGTACTTGATGCCCCGGTGGTTGGGCCGCTCACGCCGACGCAGCCGCTCTCGCGCTATCCCCTGCCTGAAGTGCCCGAGCGGCTGGCGCAGCTAGGCTATCGAGGGATAAATCTCTCTGGCGTGCCAGCGATTGCGCCCCCGCTCTGCGAAGTACCTGGCGGGCCGTTTATGATGGGGAGCGACCCAGCGCGCGACCCGGCGGCGAACGCCGACGAGCAGCCGCAGCATCATGTTGAGGTTCCCTTTTTTCAGATTGCGCGCTATCCGGTGACCGTGGCGGAGTATGCGCTCGCGGTACGCAATGGCAGTGTGCCAGAACCTTCCTCGCTAGGTGGGCAAACCTGGCAGACCCAGTTACAGCATCCCGACTACCCCGTGGTCTGTGTCACCTGGCTCGACGCGAGGGCTTACGCGCGCTGGCTGTCGTCCGTGACGCAGAAGCAGTGGCGACTCGCGAATGAGGCGCAGTGGGAGAAAGCCGCGCGCTGGGATGCCGCTCAGCGTGTCAGCCGGATCTATCCCTGGGGAGACACGTTTGACCGGTTGCGCTGCAACACGCGCGACAACGGCGCTGGCAGGACACTGCCTGTGGGCTCATTCCCAGCCAGCGACCAGGACCGCAGCGGGGCGAGCCCGTGCGGCGCGGAGGATATGATCGGCAATGTCTGGGAGTGGACAGACTCCCTGTATAGGTCCTATCCGTTCAGCGTCGCCGATGATCCCAACGCGGACGCGACTGATCACCGGACGATGCGTGGAGCGTCATGGCTTGATGACCGGAAAGACGCCCGCGCCGCGTTCCGCTTTTTCAATCGTGCGGAGAATAACGGCGACCTGATTGGCTTTCGCCTGACCTGTTAGCCCACGAGCGCCAGCCCAGACGCGACAGCGCATCCGGGTGATGGGACAAGGCGCCTTACGCCCTGCTTTCGAGGATCTTGCCGAGGAAGCCGCGGGTGCGGTCTTCCCTCGGGTTCGTGAAAATATCCGCAGGCTTGCCTTCTTCGACGATCACGCCGCCGTCCATAAAGACCACGCGATCAGCCACGTCGCGGGCGAAGCCCATCTCGTGGGTGACGACGATCATCGTCATGCCCTCTTCAGCGAGCTGTCGCATCACCTTGAGCACCTCGCCGACCAGCTCCGGGTCGAGCGCGGAGGTGGCTTCGTCGAAGAGCATCAGCTTGGGGTCCATCGCCAGGGCGCGGGCGATGGCGACGCGCTGCTGCTGGCCGCCGGAGAGCCGCGCGGGGTGGGCGTTCGCCTTCTCGGCGAGGCCGACCTTGGCGAGGAGCTCATGGGCGCGGGCCTCCGCCTGTTCGCGTGAGACGCCTTTTACCTGCATGGGCGCTTCCGTGACATTCTGCAGCGCCGTCATATGGGGGAAAAGGTTGAAGCGCTGGAAGACCACGCCGATCTCCGCGCGCATGCGGGCGATGTTGCGCTCGCTGTCCTCAACCAGTTGCCCATCGGGTAGCTCGCGGTAGCCAATCAGCTCGCCTTCGATGTAGATACGGCCGCTGTTGATCTTTTCGAGATGGTTGATGCAGCGCAGGAACGTTGTCTTGCCTGAGCCGCTGGGGCCGATGACGCAGACAACCTCGCCCTTGCGGACCTGCATGCTGACGCCACGCAGGATCTCGTTGTTATGGAACCGTTTGTGAACATCCTGAGCGTCCATCATCGGCTGCGATGGGTCTTTCATGACCGATCTCCTCTCTCGTGGCGTGGCGCGGATTTCATTTCGCACCCAATTAAAGCGGGTACGCTACCGCCTGAGATCGCTACCCGCAGGCGCGGGCATAGGACCAGTCCAGCGTTTAGGCAGTAGCCAGCCGGAGGTAAGTCGCTCCCAAAGGGATGTTGACCCGCCTGGCTCGCGCGTGGAGGCGCTGAAACGGCGCTCCAGCCAGATTTGGATGAAGGTCCATATAGTAGTCAAGAGCAAATACCAGAACACGGCGATGGTGAGGAGTTCCAAAATACGGAAGGTTGGCTGCCCAATCGCCTCCGCCGCGCCGAGCAGGTCATACACGGTGATAACCGAGACGAGCGCGGTGCTCTTGATCATGCTGTTGAACTCATTGCCCAGCGGCGGGATGATGACGCGCATCGCCTGGGGCAGCACGACGCGGCGCATGCCCAGCCAGTAGGTCATGCCGAGCGAACGCGCCGCCTCCATCTGCCCAGGGTCAATCGAGTCAATGCCGGCGCGCACAATCTCCGCCATATAAGCGCCTTCGTTGAGCGCAAGGGCGAGCAGTCCAGCGATAAAAGCATCGGTATTGACTTGCACAAAGCCGAACGTAGCGAGGAGGTCAGTGGCGCGGAGCGGGCGAGCCACACCTACATACTGGAGGAATAGATAGGTGAATAACACCTGCACGATGAGCGGTGTGCCGCGGAAGAGCCAGATATAGACTTCAGCGAGCCAGCGTATCGGGGTCAGCCGCGCGCGCCTCATGAAGTAGAGCGCCAGGCCAATCAACACGCCGAAAAACTGCGCCGACACCGCCAGTATGATCGTTATCACAAGACCTTGCATGATCAGTGGCGCATGCCAGTTAGTCGCGATCGCGTGGACATCGTAGGTCCTGAAGAAGTTCTGGATGGGATTCATGGCATGCCCCGCTCATCATTCCACGCATGCGTGATCGTGTGACCCGCATGCAAGCGATCCGTGGCGATCCGCTGATAGCATGGCCCGGCAAGATGAGCTCTCGCCGGGCCGGACGCTCCAGCCAGTAGAGAAAGCGCTGGCTGGAGTGTATCACGCTGACTGGGTTAGCTGAGCGGTGGATAGGCGCTGCTCTGCTGGCCCCAGTTGGTCAGGATAGACATGTACGTGCCATTAGCGCGGATCGTGGCCAGCGCGTTCTTGACCGCTGTCTCGAAGGCCGGATTGTCCTTGCGGACGACAATGCCCTCAGGCGCCACGGCCGCGTTCGGGTCGTTCGGCACCGGGCCCAGAACGACCTTGCCGCTATTCAGCTTCGCGTAGTAGCCGGACACGGGCGAGTCCTGGAAAGAGGCGTCAGCGCTGCCGTTCACGACCTGCAAGACGACGATCGCCTGATCGGCGAAGTGCTGGATCTTGATCGGGTTGCTCTTGCAGACCGGCTGCTCGCCGGTGCCGTTGTTGCCACCGTTGATGTCCTGGATTTGCTGTAGCTCAACCGTGCCGTCCTGGACCGCGATGCTCTTGCCACACCAGGTTGAGATGTCAGCGGTGATGCCCGATGTGCTGTTGGGCGGGAGCAGCAGCGACTGACCGGCCTGGAAGTAGGGGATCATATCCACCTTCTGCTCGCGCTGGGGGTTGATAGTGAAGGAGGAGATGGACATGTCATAGAGTTGATTGCCCAGCGCCGGACCCGAAATGCTGGGGATGATCGAGGAGAAGTCCTCGGTGTTGTTGATTACCAGCGTCAGGCACATCTGCTTGGCGATCGCGGCGGCGATGTCCATGTCATAGCCGATGATCTTGGTGGGGTTTTTGGGGTCGGGGTATTCCGCCGGGGCATAGGGCGCGTTGGTGATGATGGTAAGCTTGCCCGGTGTAACCAGATTCCAGCTTGCCTGTGCGGACGAAGACGGGCAATTACTGCCGGTCGTCGAGGATGTGCCGCCACCCGTCGCGCCACAGCCGGCGAGTGTCAGCAGGGCGACGGTTGACGCCAGAGCGACGCCTATGCCGCCCCGCAAGATCTTTCGGGCGCGGGTAATGAGGCTGGGAGACTGTCGCGAGTCCATGATACCCCCTCGATGTGGATACGAGTTATACAGAGCGACGAAAGCGCCTCAGCGCGCAGCCGCAACGTCGCGCGCCTGCCCAGCGCTGATCTGCGCATTGGTGGAGGCGGCGTCCGGCGCAGAGGACACAAAGAGCTACCCGCTCCCGGACGTGCGGAACGGTGTACCTACACTACGTCGCACAAGGCGCCGTTTCTCACATGTTGGCGGAAAAGCCGCTGAAAATTCAGCGCGATCCCATGAGATCATCGCCCCAGGATGCGCGCGAGGAGGCCATCACATCCAATCAGACGTGATGGCCTCCCGTGAGAAGGCGCGTAAGGGCCGTGCGCTCAGACGGCGCGGAAGGTAGCCTCAACCTTGCCGAAGCGGATCTCGTCTCCGTCCTTGATGGCTGTGGGCGTCTTTGCGGCGAGTTTCTGGCGGTTGATGTAGGTTGAGTTGGTGCTGTTCAGGTCTTCCAAGAGGTACTGGCCACCCTGGGCGTAGATCTTGGCGTGCATGCGCGAGACGCCGTAGTCCTCGCCCCTGTGCGGGGTCAGGTCAATGTCCGGGTAGATATTGCTGACGGGGTCCTCGCGCCCGATGAGGAATTCGCTCTTGCCCTCAAGCGAGAACTCGGCGCCATCCTCTTTGAGCACCAGACGCGGAGCGCCCACCGCTACGGGCGCCGCCGGGGCCGCTGGGGCCGCGCTGGCGTCCGGGTAAGCCGGCGCGACACTGGGACCCGCGGTGGCGGAGAGTTCCTCGCCGCACTGATCGCAATACATCGAGCCGTCAGGGTTCTCGTGCCCCTGTGAACAGGTGACAGACATCGGGACGCTCCTTTTTATCATTAAAAGTCGTCGCACGCGCCGCGATTGGCCAGGGGCGCGAATGTCGCCGCGATGGTTTCCCCCGGCGCGCCGCTGGCTCGCACGCTCGCTACACCGCGCCGCCAGCATATCACACCCAGCGCAAACGCCTCCGCTTCGCGTATGGTGTGACACTAGAATTGCTGGGTCAGCTTGCGCGTCTTCGAGCCGATGGTTTTGACCTGTTCCGGTGAGAGGTCGCCGCCCGCCTGAAGCTGATCGAGCAGGCGCTGCGTCTCGGGATCGAGCACGCGAGTGACGCTTGGGCTGAGCTTGATCGTGACCTTGCCACTTGTCTTGTATTCGTCGAGCACCCTGGTAACAAGGCGATGGGCGTTGGCCTTCTCGGCGTAATTCATCACCAGGGCGTTGGCCTCACTGGTCGGGACCTGCTCGGTGACGAAGGTGACGGTGGCGTCGGCGCGCGCCGTTTCGCGGCTGCCATCGGCCAGCTCATAGGAAAGCTCCGCCTGCGCGATACGGAAAACGCCCGCGGGCTTATTCTCGACCATCACCTCAACGAGCACACCTTGCGGGGTATCGCGCTCCAGATCACCCAGGGGAATCGTGAACGCATGCTCGCTCAACACGCTCGAATCCAGGCCGGCGATGAGCGGCAGGACACGCACGGCGCGCTTGGGCGAGACGCCGTTGGGGAGGCGCACGGTAAGCTGTGCGCTGCGCACGGCCACCGCTTCGGCGCTCTGGAGCTGCTGCTGGAAAATGCTCAGCGCGTTCTCGGGGCGCTGGATGAACTCAGCGGGCATGCCGCTGCTGCGCTGGCCGATGTTATCGAGCAGGTCTTCCTCCCAGTCAGCGCCAATGCCCAGCGGATAGATGCCGATGCCAGAGGCGCCCGCGTCGTCCGCGATGCGGCGGCAGCGGTCGGCGTCACCGTAGGTCGCGCCGTCGGTCAGCAGGATCATGCGGTTGACGGTCTGCGGAGAGGCGTTCTTGCGCAGCTCGGTCATGCCGATGTTCATCCCCAGCGACATCGCGGTGCCGCCGCCATCGCGAATGCCATCCACGGCGGCTTTGAGCAGCTCCTTGTCGCGTACGGGCTGGGCGGGGGCCACGACACGCACGTTGTCATCAAAGACAATGATCGAAACGATGTCGGTGGGCGCCATGTGGTCGAGCACGAGCTTGACGGCGTCTTTGACGCCCTGGAGCTTGGGGCCGCGCATTGATCCGGAATGGTCGAGCACCAGGGCCAGATTCAAGGGTAGCCGCTGAGGGATCTGGACTCCGGCGGCCGCTCCGGCGACGCGCGCCTCAATCAGTACGTATGCGAGCTGGCTGCCGCCTGTGATCTGTACGCGCGGACGGCCAACCTGGCATGTCAATGTCACTTCACCCGCCATGTGCCTGTTCGCTCCTTTCACCACCCCGTCGCGCGCGTCCCCGCGCAGTGCCGCTGGACATGTGGAAGCGCGCGTATCCATGCCAGTGTACGCAGGTAGCGCGGGGAAGTTGCGTCTCGCCGGAAGCTGGCGCCCTCAGGCGTCGGCGCGCAGCACGATAGCGGTGATATTGTCCTCGCCGCCGTGAGCGTTGGCCGCAGCGATTAGCGCCTCGCACGCCGCCCGTGTATCGGGTGTCTCACGCAGAATATGTTCCATTTCAGGGTCGCGCACCATCTCCCACAAGCCGTCGCAGCAGAGCAGCAGGCGCATGCCAGGTGTGAGCTTTTGCCTGTAGATATCCGCCTCAACGGTTGGCTCACCACCCAGACTGCGGAAGATGCGGTTGCGCTGGATATGCGTGTAGCGTTCTTCTGGCGTAATCATGCCGCTGACAATCAGTTGCTCGACGAGCGAGTGGTCGCTAGTGACGCGGCGCAGACCCGCCTCGTCGAGGACGTAGGCGCGACTGTCGCCAACGTTGGCGATCCAGGCCTGATCTCCGGCGATGATGGCGGCGACCAGCGTTGAGCCCATATCAGCCGCGCCCTGCGTATTGGCTTCGTAGATGACGGCGTTGGCGGCGGTGACGGCATCGCGCAGGGCTGGCTCAACCGCCTCCTCCGGCGGGAGTGAGCCGCCTGTCGGCAGGATGAAATTCAGGGTCAGGTCCCTGGTGAGGCGCTCGATGAAGCTGCGCGTGGCTAGCCGGCTTGCCTCCTGCCCGTTGGCATGGCCGCCCAGACCGTCGGCGACGATGGCGAGGGCCAGGGGCTGCTGGCGGGAGTCATGGGCGAGGTTGACGGTGAGCGTAGCGAAACTGTCCTCGTTGGCGTCACCCGCGCGTGTCAGGCCCACGTGCGACATGCCGGCGGCGCTGATGTGCGGGCCGAACGGAAACAGCGGCGTCTCTGGCTCGATTGTGACGATGACGTAGGAACGGTCCTGCAAGGTGAAGCTGTCCACGGCGCTAGCGCCAGCTTCAGCGGGCATGGCGAGCGGAGGCGGCGTGTCATCGCCAGTAGCCGCGTCGCGCCGCTCGGTCATCAGGTATTCGTGTCCCAGCATGTCGGCGCCGCAGGTAGGGCAGAAGCGCTCACCAGCGGCGGACGAGCCGTGCTCTGTCTGACAGGACCAGCAGCGGGCGTACCCCATCAGATCCACAACGCGGTAGGTGTTAACGGCGTCGGCGGCGTCGGGTTGCGCTTCGACAACGGCGACGATCTGAAAGCGGTCGAGCAGCGTGACGCCAATGGGCAGCGGCCAGGGCGTCTGTCCCAGCAGCGCGCCGGGCGCGAGTGTCACGCTGTTGGGGGTGGCGGCATACTCGGCGGTGGGCAGTTCGGAGATTTCTCCCTGCGCAGTTGGTGTTTCTTCCGTGGGCGTCTCGCTGAGGACGTCGCGGTCAGATGGCATGAGATCGAGCGGGTCGCCGCCATTCAAGACGGTGGTCTCGCGCTGGATGGGACGCGAGATGGGCGCGGGCGCGCCATAGGCGGGATCACCCGGATGGCGTAATGGGCGTGAGGGGCGGCGCAGGCGGGCTTCGGGTGGCGTCATACCCAGAGAGAGCTGACCTGTGGCGGCCGCTGGCTGGCTCGCGATGGGCAATCCGCAACGATTGCAAAAGCGCGCGTGTTCTCTCAACTCGGCGCCGCACCGGTTACAGCGCATTCCACCCTCCTCATCACAGCAATTCACAGGCGCCCCGACCATGATCCCGCGTGACTGGGGTCAGCGCAGGGACATGACGCAGCGTTCAGTAGCGTATCACAGGCTCCAGTGGTTGTCCCCCCTTGGGGGAACTGTCAGAGCGCCCGAAGGAGACGCTGGGCCTCGGCGTCCCCGGGGTTGAGCGCCAGCGCCTGACGCAGCGCCTCGCGCGCCTGCTGGCGGCGGCCTGTGGCATGGTACGCCATGCCCAGCGCAAGCGACGCCTCCGCGCTTTGTACGCCGAGCTGGCGCGCCAGCTCCAGTTCGCGGATGGCTTCGGGAAGCGCGCGCCGCGCGAGCAGGGCGCGCCCCAGCTCGGCATGCGCTTCGCCGTAGGAGGCGTCAGCGGCGATGGCCTGCCGCAACAGCTCCACCGCCGCGTCGGGCGCGCCACGCTGGATGGCGAGACGGCCCAACGCGGTCAGGACGCGCGGGGCGCGCGGCTCCAGCGCCAGCGCCTCGCGCAGGTCACCTTCCGCCTGGGCAAACTGTCCCAGCGCCATATTGACAACGCCAAGCTGGTAACTGATCTCCGGGTCGTTTGGCGCGCTCTGGCGGGCGCGTGTCAGCGCCACCTGCGCCTCCGCCAGCCGGCCGGCGGCGCGCCATGCGGCGGCGGCGCCCAGCAGCGTGGCGGCGTCTGGGCGAATCTGGGCGGCGCGCTCCCAGGCGCTGGCGGCCTCGAGCGGGCGGTTTACCTGGTCGTAGGCGCGGGCGAGCGTTACGAGCAAGTCAGTTGTGGTGTGGCCGCGCTCGATGGCCTGGCGCCCGTGGACGATGGTCTGCTGGTAGCGTCCCTGGGCGAAGGCTTCAGTGGCGCGGCGGGCGTGGGTGGCGCCATCACTGGTGACGGGATTCGTCGCTGAAGCGGCCTGGCGCGGGCGGGCCGGCAGCGCGGGTTTCGTCGCTGCCGGCGCGACGGCTCCAGGGATCAGCGGCGCGCCATCGTGGGCGCAGAAGCGGGCGGCTGGCCGGTTGGCGAAGCCGCAGCGCGGGCAGACGCGCGGGGTGGGAGCGGTGACGGCCGGCACGGCATGGGTGACGCGAGACGCGGGGCGGGGGACGGGCGCGTAGTGTGGCGGGGCTGGCGCGGGCTGCGCGGCGAGCGCGGCCTCCACTTCGGCGCGCATCTCCCCGGCGCTCTGGAACCGCATCGCGGGGCTGAGATTCATGGCGCGGACGATGAGCGCTTCCGTGCGTGGCGTCAGCGCCGGGTTGAGACGGATGAGCGCGCCGGGCATGGGCGCTTCGAGCGGCTGCGGCTCACGCCCGGTAAGGGCGTGATACATGGTAGCGCCGAGGCTATAGATGTCGGAGCGCGCGTCGGTCTGGCCATGGCCGTGGTGCTCTGGCGAGGCGTAGGCCAGCGTGCCAAGGTTTTCGGTATTGGTGGCCATGCCTGGCTTGTAGGTGCGGGCGATGCCGAAATCAATCACACGGGCGGAGCCATCTGGGGTCAGGATGATATTGCCGGGCTTGAGATCGCGCACGATGACCGGAGGCATGCGGCGGTGCAGGGCTTCGAGCGTCTGGAGGACGGCGCTCATCCAGCGGAGTATGTCGCGCTCCGGCAGAGGCCCTTTGGTGGCTTCGATGCGGGTCTCCAGAGTTTCGCCAGAGATGTACTCCATGACCAGGTAATGGTTGGAGCCGATGATGAAATCGTCATGATAGGCGGGGATGCGCGCGCCGCCGGTGTACGCGGAGAGCTTGCGCATGAGCGCGATTTCCTGGTTAAAGTGGTTGCGCGCCCACTGGCGCTCATCCTCCGGCAGCGAGGCGTCGTCGAGCACTTCTTTCAGCGCCCAGCGCCCGCCGTCGCGCAAGTCCTCGACAAGGTAGACACCACCCATGCCGCCCTCGCCGAGCGGGCGGATCAGGAGGTAGCGGCCAGCGAGGGTGTCGCCCACGGCAAGGCTCATACGCCGCGCTCCTAGGCCTCCACGCAGCGCACGAGGAGGGCGGTGATGTTGTCCTCGCCGCCATTTTCGTTGGCGGTCGCGATCAGGCGCTCGCAGGCCTGCTCAAGGTCTTCGGCTTCGGTGATGATGCGCAGCAGCTCAGGGTCGCGCACCATCTCCCACAGGCCGTCGCAGCAGAGCAGCAGGACATCACCGGGCTGGAGGCGCTCGATGAAGATATCCACGTCCACCTCCGCGTGTCCGGCGCCGAGTGAGCGATAGATGAGGTTCCGGTTGGGGTGCTCGTAGACTTCATCGGGCGTAATCTGCTCCATCTCGACCAGTCGCTCGACGAGCGAGTGGTCGCGGGTGATCCGCTCGATCTTGCCATCACGCAGCAGATAGGTGCGGCTGTCGCCGACGTTGGCGATGAAGGCCAGGCCTTCAACGACAAGCATGGCGGTGAGGGTGGCGCCAAGGCCGCGCGCTTCGCGATGGGTGTCGCCATAGTCCACAATGGCGGTGTTGCCGTGCTTGATCGCTTCGGTGAGCTTGCCGGCGTAGTGCTCCAGAGCGATAGTCTCGAAGAGCTGCCGTGTCTCAGCGGCCTCAGCCCTCTCGCTCGGAGCCTCTTCGCTTACGGCCTCTTCGCTCGTTGCGGGGGTCTCCGTGGCGGCTTCGGCTTCCGTCTCGATAGCGGCGGATTCAACGCGCGCGGATTCCGTCTTGTCGCTCTTCACGCGCTTGCGTCCGCGCCCCTTGGTGAGCTTGACCGTGGGCTGTGGCGCGTTCGGGTCGAGGAGGGGGGCGAGCTCGCTACGGATGGTTTCGACGGCGATCTGGCTGGCGACCTCTCCCG
>JAKAIY010000167.1 GCA_021814145.1 Chloroflexota bacterium | reverse complement strand
CGGTCAGCGCCGCGCCCTGCGTACGAAGGCTGCCCAGGCGGCGCGCGGCCCCCAGCAGGTCGGTTCGCGCGCCGCGCGCCGATCTTGCCGCCGCGGGGGGCAGTGTCGCCGCTTCCAGCGCGTCCGCCGCCGCGCGCGCCGCCGCCGCCGCCGCTTCCAGCGCCGGGGCAAGCCGCGCCCAGGCGTCTGCCACGCGCCCCCAGGCGTGGGAGCCACGGAACTCATCGTCCACCCGCATGGCGGCTCCATCGCGCTGCTCGTCGCGTCCTTCCCGCCAGCGCCCACCGCGCGTCTGACCCTCCTGCCCCTCGCGTAGCGCCTGCCGCAGCGCGGTAAAGAACATGCGCGCTTCAGCCCGCGCCTGCGCGACGGCGTCACGCCATGCGCGCTCTTCCGCTGTTTGGGCGGGCGTTGCGTGCGGCTTGCGGCCTGGCTTTTCCGGCCAGAGCAGCGAGCCAGCCATTCGCAGCAGATCATGCTGCAGGCCGCCGCCATCCGCCGCCAGCGTATCCAGCAGACCCAGCAGCGCCAGTGGCTCCAGAGCGAGGGTCCGCTCCTGGCGCAGCGCGTCTTCAAGCTGGCGCCCATCCAACGCGACGACCCGTGGCGCGTCGGGAAGCGGCGCGCTCGCTCCGGCGAGACTGGCGGCCAGGGCGGCGTAGGTCATAACGATAACGCGGGCTTCCGCCGCCCGCGCCTCGGCGCGCGCCGTGAAGCAGTACCCTTCCGCGCGATACGCGCAGCCATTCATGGTCGCGCTGAATTCATCCCCTGAGCGGACGCGCTCCCACGCCGCCGCCTCGCCGCCATGCAGCGAGACATCGGCGCGCATGCCGGAGCGTGTCTCGCGCGCCCAGACTGTGAGCCGCGCCAGGCCGCGCGTCACTTCCATGGGAAATTCGCCCGCCAGCGGGTCGCGCGCGACGCCGAACCAGCGATGCAGGCAAAGGTAAGCTGATAGCTCATCCAGCGCCGCCACGCGCGGCGCCGGGTGTATTCCGGCCAGCGCGGCGGCGCGGGGTAGCAGGTCACGCGCGACGCGCGTCATCTCCTCGCGATCCGCCGCCGCGACGATCACACGCTCCCCACCCGACGCGACCCAGCGGACCACCTCCGCCAGCGCCTCGACCAGCGCCTCTTCCTTGCGCTCCAGCTCAAAGAGAAGCGCCCCGCCCTCATGGAGAAACTCACGCAGGACAGCCAGCCGCGCCGGGGCTGGCTCCGCCGCGCCCGGCGCTGGCGCTGGCTCAGACGCGGCAGGCTCCTCCAACGCGACCGCCATGCTCCCTAGCGCCGGATCCAGCCCGCGTGCGGTGAACGTGTCCGCTCCGGCGCTCTCCAGCAGTGCGGCGAACGGGCTGGCGCTGACCACCTCACGGCGCTCGCGGGCCTGCGCGCGCACCAGGAAGCCCGGCGTCCAGTCCGACGGAGCGGGCAGCGCGGCCAGGTCGTCCAGCGCGCGTGTGTCAAGATCGCCCAGGCGGTCGAGCAGCGCGAGGAAAACAGCGCGGGCCAGATCGGCGTCAGCCAGCGCGCGGTGGTGGATGGAGGTAGGCGCGTTGAGCGCGGCGGCCACGGCCCCGAGCGTGTAGCTAGGCAGGTTGGGCAGCAGCATCGAGGCCATCTCGTATGTGTCTATCAGGGGATTGCGCCGCGCGACGCCAGCGCGCCGCAGGAAGGCGGCGTCGAACGAGATGCTGTGGCCAACGAGCGGCGCGTCCCCCAGGAAGGCGCGCAGTCCGGGCAGCAAGGCGCCCAGCGTGGGCGCGCGGCGCAGGTCGGCGGGAACAATGCCGGTGAGCCGCTGAATGCGGTAGGGCAGCGGGCCAGCGATGTTGACGAAGTTCTGGTAGGTATCCAGAATGCGCGGGCCAGCGAACTTTACCGCGCCAATCTCGATGATGGCGTCCTGGTCGGGACGCAGCCCCGTTGTCTCCAGGTCAATGGCGACGCGGACAGGGTCCGAGCGCACGGCTCTCTCCGTTCCAGCGGTGGGTGAACAGGGATTCTCAACGCGCGGCGCTACTGGCTTTCCTGCGATTCGCTGGCCAGCCGCTCCAGCAGCGGGCGCGCGGCCCGCGCCGCCCGCGCGCGGTGGCTGATGCGGCTCTTCTCTTCGGCGCTCATCTGGCCCACGGTGCGCCCATCTTCTGGCACGAGAAAGATGGGATCATAGCCGAAGCCACCGTGGCCGGCGGGAGCCTCCGCGATGCGACCCTCCAGCGTTCCCTCTACAACGCCGAGCAGCCCGCGTGGGGGCGGCAAAGCCACCGCGATGGCGCAGCGGTAGCGCGCGCCACGCCGCTCGTCCGGCAGGTCCTCCAGACGGTCTACCAGCATGCGGTTACGCGCGGCGTAGGTGACATCCGGCCCGGCCCAGCGCGCGGAGTAGACGCCGGGCGCGCCGCCCATCGCGTCAATCTCCAGCCCGGAATCGTCGGCCAGCGTGGGCAGGCCAGTCGCCTCGGCGTAAGCGACGGCCTTGATAATCGCGTTCTCGGCGAAGGTCTTGCCAGTCTCTTCCACATTCGCCGTGACGCCCACATCAGTCAGGCTCACCAGATCGAAGGGCAGGCCCGCCAGTAGTCCCCGGAACTCCTCGACCTTGTGCGGATTCGTCGTCGCGATCACCAGCCGGCGCGCCATATCACCTCGCATCGCTCTACGCGCGCCATCCCGCGCGCACGCCACGCGCCCCGGCTGCCAGCGTCCAGGGCGCGTGGGCATTCTACCACCGCCGCCGGGTCGCGTCGAGGATGCGGCGCCCGGATTGCCGGCGTTCAGGGGGCGCATTCCGCCACATGGCTAGCCAGGCGTGTCTCGGCGCGCTCAGCGCGTCTCGGGCAACTCGTCCCAGCGGGTAGTGTAGTGGGGCGAGCGGCGCGCCTGCCTCATGCGCCAGGGCTGGGCGACGCCCGCGCTCAAGGGGCGGATCATGTCACGCCCGAACCGGGCGTTGATGGCGTCGAGCGTGCGCATCAGCGCCTCACGCTGCTCCTCCGCCGCTGGCGTCAGCGCGCCATCGCCAAACAACTCGCCCTGGCGCGGCGTGTCGGGGGTGAAGGAACCCAGGATGACGCCCAGTTTGTGGTAGGAGTAGCCAGGCCGGTAGATCCGCCGCAGGGCGCTGGCCGCCGCGCGCAGGAGCGCCAGCGTGTCCGCCGTCGCGCTGGGCAGCGGGATGGTGGCGCTGGCGCTATGCTGTGGCTCCCACTCGCGGAAGGGGTTGGTGGTGAGGAAGAGCGTCAGGCGCGTGGCGATGGTCCGCTGGGCGCGGCAGCGCTCAGCGACGTGCGCGGTGAAGAGCGCCGCCGCTTCGCTCAGTTCGTCCAGCGTGGTCACGGGCCGCCCGAAGGAGCGCGAGACACAGAGCTGCTTGCGCCGTTCGGGCGTGGCGTCGAGTGGCAGGCAGGCGATCCCGCGCAGTTCTAGCTGGACGCGGGCGCCGGTCACGGAGAGATGACGGCGGACCCAGCGGGTGTCAGCCTGGGCCAGATCGTAGGCGGTTGTGATTCCATGCCGCGTCAGCAGCGCCGCCCGGCGCGGGCCGATCCCCCAGACTTCGCCCACCGGCAGCGCCCGCAGGAGGTCGTCCCGCGCGCTGGCCGTCTCGCCCAGGACGCAAACGCCGCCGAGCGCCGGGTCACGCTTGGAGCGCTCCGCCGCCGCCTTGGCCAGGGTCTTGGTTGGCGCGACGCCCATCGTGAGAGGAATGCCCGTCCAGCGCGCCACGGTCGCGCGCGCCTCAACGGCGAACGCGCGCCGCTGGATGGGTGGGAGCGTGGCGACGGGCGAGAGGTCGAGGAACGCCTCATCAATCGAGTAGATGTCGAGCTGCGGCGTGTAGCGCTCCAGGACCTCCATCACGCGGCGGCTCATGTCGCCATAGAAGGCGAAGTTGGCGGAGCAGACGATGACGCCGCGCTCGCGGATGATGGCGCGGACCTGATGGAGCGGCGCGCCCATCGGGATGCCGAGGGACTTGGCGGCGGCGCTGCGGGCGATGATGTTCCCGTCGTTGTTGCCCAGCACGATCAGCGGCTTCCCGCGCCAGTCCGGGCGAAACACGGTCTCGCAGGAGGCGTAGAAGTTGTCGCAGTCAGCCAGGGCGACAAGGCCGGGCGCGGTGGGCGCGTTCACCAGACCTCCGGCGCATCCAGCGGCGCGGGCGGCGCGAAGCGGTCGGATGGCAGGGCGTCCGCCTGGTGGATGACGTAGGTGACGACGCCCCAGATTAGCGCCTGGGAGGGGTCAGTCGCGTCACCCAGCGGGAGCGGTGTGAGCGCGCCGCCAGGGATAGCGATCACGAGCGCGCCGCCTTTCCCGCCGCGCGCGGGGACGCGCAGGCAGCGGCGCACGAGCAACTCGCCCGCCAGCGCCAGCACGACCAGCCGTCCCGCTACCGGGCGCAGCGAGCGGTCCACGACGAGCAGGTCGCCGTCGAAGAGTCCCGCCCCACGCATCGCCTCGCCGCGCATGCGCAGGAAGAACGTCGCGGCGGGCCGGCGCACGAGCAGGGCGTGGAGGTCGAGGCTGGCCTCGGCCACATCCTCCGCTGGCGAAGGGAAGCCGCTCGTGGCGCGCCGGGCGCCCGCTGCGCCTGCATCATCGCTGGCCTGCCCCATCGTATCCTCCCTTCCCCATCCGCGCGCTTCGCCGCTTGAACGCGCGTTCTACAACGCTGTACTGGAGAGCATGCGCGATCAGCGCGCCAGACGCAAGGGCGCGGGGGCAAGGATGGACGAACTCGCGACGGGGGTATACGGCGCCTGCCGGGAACTGACGGGCGCTGGGAGGCGTGACGGGGGCGCTGGAGGGGGATTACCGGACAAGGCGCGCATGGCGGCGCGTGTTTCAACGGTGACGCGCCGCCACGCGCAATGGGGTGTCCTCCTCGCTCAATACTGAGCGCGCAGGAGGGATGGCGCCGGGAGCCGCGCTCCACCACTCATCGGGATGGACCGCCTGGAGCCGCGCTGGCTGGACCGGACCTGACCGGGCCACCGCCTCAGTCTTCGTGGCGGTGATTGTGCGCCTCTTTGCCGTGGCGCTGCTCCTCATCCTCCTGGCTGTAGTCGTGGCTGTGCGCCAGCTCACCGTGCGTGTGCTCATGCGTATGCCAGAACGTCCGGTGCTCCCACTCCTCGCCGGAGGAGCCACTATGGTGGTGTGACACGTGATAGTGGTCGTGACTATGGGTTTGCATGGAATGGGTATGAGCGGGCGTCTTGCCTTCGCCCTCAATACGCTGTTTCATCATAGCCTCGCCTTTCCTTGAACGTCTTTCGCGCCCGCCAGGGCAGCCTGGTAGCCGCGCCGCCCCACAGGCGCATTCCGCGGCGCGCGCCTGGCGGATACAGAGGCCAGAGCGCCCGGCTGTATAAGCGGGGAATGCGCGTGCCGCGCGACACACAGCGGCCACATTCTGTCGCGCTACGCGACACGCGGGCCAAAAATGCGTTTTCGCGGCCCGAGCGCGCGAGAAATCCCAAAAAAAAACCGCGCCCGCGCCACAACGCGCCGGCGCTGACCCTGACCCTGCCAGCCGGGCGCTCTCTTTCCTCCATCTTCCAGCAGCCCCTCATCGCTCTATGAGGTCTCAGCGCGCCTTTTAGCCCTGACGGGCTCTGCGTCGAGCGCCTTCCAGCGCCGCCCGCTCTGACTTGTGTATCAAGGCCAAATGTGCGATGATACAGGCAGGATTGTTAGGCCAATTTGTGTCCTTCAGCCAGTTGACGCCATCCCAACACGCGGTCGCCAGCCAGTGGCGACAGATAGATGTCAGGTTTTCCCATGTTCCAGTTTACCCAGTCGGTGCAGTTCGTCGCTGATCCAGGCGAGCAGGGCGCCGAAGCGCGGCCCACGCGGGTCAGCAATCAGAAGATCGCTGAAGTCCTCTTCAACATCGCCACGCTGCTCGAGATGCAGCATGCCAATCCCTATCGCGTCGCCGCATATCGCAGGGCGGCGCGCGGCGTGCTAACCCTGGAGGAGCCAGCCGCTCACGTGATCGCGCGCGGCGAGGCGCTGAGCGTCCCGGGTCTGGGTGAGCGCCTGCGACGCAAGATCACCGAGCTCATTGTCTCCGGGCGCATGACCTTCTACGATGATCTCTGTGAAGCGTCGCTGCCCGATGATGTGCGCGCCCTGATGAGGGTGGCGCACGTTGGTCCGCGAACGGCGCTGCGCCTGAGTGGCGAGTTCGACATTCATAGTGTCGCCCAGTTGCTCGACGCGGCGAGCCATCGCCGGCTGCGCGGGGCCTATGGATTTGGCCCTCGCAGCGAGGAGCGGCTCGCCGAAGGCGCGCGCGCGCTGCTCGCCCACCAGCCGGACGCCGCGTAGCTCTCCGGCTGCCGCGCCCGTTTCCTGCCGGCGCGGCGCCACAGCCACACACGTCTCGCGCGACAAAAGAACGCCCCCGCTTCCACTCAGGAGCGGGGGCGTTTGGCTACAGCAGCGGGTCAACCCGCCTTACTGCTGCGGCTGCTGGTCGTCCGGGACTTCCTCAAAGGTGTACTCATCCTGGGCGATGACCGTGCGGTGGCCCGTGCGTGGATCAACCGCCTCGATGTTGCGCTGCACGGAGCCAGCGCCACCCGCAGCGCCCGCTTCGCCACTGGACTGGACGGTGACGTTGTCGCGCTCCTGGATGGTCACTGGCTCATCCTTGCGGCGGCTGCGCGCGAAGAGCAGCAGGAGCAGCAGGAGTAGCAGGAGCAGCAGCAGACCGACCAGACAGTACACGACGCTCCACGCGCCGCTTGGCGGCCAGGTCGGCGGCCAGGGCAGGGCTGGCGAGGCGTTGTTCGGGTTATTTTGAGAAGCGCCGGAGCCAGAGGCGCTCGTCGCGGTCGGCGTGATAGTCACGGTCGGCGTGGCGCCATTTACCACCAGCGTCGCCTGCGCGGAGAGCGTTGGTGTTCCGCCGCAACTGCCATCTGGCGTCACCGCTGTGACGGTGTACTGCGTCGTCTGGGTGACATACGGAGCTTTGAAGGTGATCGTGAAGCTGCCGTTGGTGATCGCCGTTGAGCCTACGTTCGTGGCGCAGCCGTTCGAGCCTTGCGGCCCGTATGACACCTGAGCCGTCTGCGAGCCGTTGAGCAGGAAGTTCGAGCCGGTCACAGTCACCTGATCGCCCGCCGCGACTGGCGACGTGACAGTAACGCTGGGTGAGTTCGGCGTGGTCGCGGTGAAGGTGTTATCAGAGGGATACGTTGTTCCCCCGACCGTCACGCACACGGTATACTCGCCCGCCGGAGTCGAGGGCCAGCCGAACGACACGCTCAGATTGCCATTGCCATCCGTCGCGCCGGTCGCGCCGGAGATCGTCGTAACGCCGGACGCGCAGCCGCCGGAGCCATAGCCCACCGTGACATCCGCGCTCGGCGGGAAGTTGCTTCCGGTGACGGTCACATGCGTGCCGGCGGGGCCATTATCTGGCGCGACAGTGATCCCATGCCCCCGGCCACTCGCGTAAACCGCTCCTGGGGCGGCGACGGTAACGAATAGCGCCAGCAGCGGCGCGATGACCAGCGCAACGGTCAATACGCGGGCCAGCCCCGCGACCACCGTCCGCGCCTGAGCCGGCGGCCGCAGGGAGGCGTCGTCCTTCTCGGTGTATGTGCGCATGAGTCGCGGAGCCTCCTCAAACGTTCTGTCAGGTCGTCATCCGCCTCGATCGGGCGCCGGCGGCGGCTGTGGAAAGGCGCTTGCCTTTTTGGGCGAGTCGCGCGGCGGACCGCGATATGCCGGGTGAAGCGATGCGCGCGGGCGCGCATGACAGCGTTCCGTGATGTGGGTTCACAAGATGATGAATCCAGGAGAATACCAGCCGAGTCTAGCATTGACCAGGCGGGCTGTCAATGCGCGTAGATAACGGGCTAGTACCCCTCACTTCCTCTTACAACGAAGCAGCGTCGCGATTAGTATTGGCCCATGCCGCGAAAGGGCGGACAGAGGCCTTGCTCAATGCGAGAATCAGTCAAAATGCTGGTTACCAGACGGACGCGGTAGCCGGGAAGGGTTTCGCAGCGTGTGAGGTCAGACGAGGGCAGGCCGAACTCACGGTATGTGTCCAGGGGAGTGTGGGCTTTGGTGATTCCCCTCGGTTACTCAGTGGCCGTGGCGTTGACCGCTAGCTAGCGGTCAACGCCACGGCGCGCGCCTC
>JAKAIY010000166.1 GCA_021814145.1 Chloroflexota bacterium | reverse complement strand
GGATACGCGCGGCGCCGCGGAGGCGGCTGTGGCGCCAGCGCGGCCCGCCCCGCGCTGGCTGGACCAGGAGCTGGCGCGCAGCGCGGCGCTGGCGGCTGAAAGCGAGGCCCGCGCCGCGCGACTGGCCAGGGCTGGCGCGGATGGCGCCGCGCGCAAGTGGCGTATCTACCCGCTGGGCGTGAGCCGCGCGCGGCTGGAGCAGGTGATCCGCGAGCTCAACCTGCCCGCCGTGGTCAGCCGCGATGAGCGCGACGCCGACGTCCTGCTGACGATCAAGAATATGTATCGCAAGCAGCCCGACCGGGTGGACGCGGCGCAGGCGAGCGGGATGTCTGTATGGGTGCTGCGCAGCGGAGGCATGGACCGCCTGCGCGAGACACTGGCCGAGATGTTTCACATCGAGCGCCGCCCGCCGCTGGAGACCAGCGCGGATGGTGATGAGCGCGAGGAGGATGAGAACGAAGGAGACGAGTAGCTGTCCCATGGGGCGGTGTCAAAATCGCTGGGTGTTGACAGGCTGGCGGGTGAAACCGCGCCTCAAGGGCCCCATGCGGAAGCCCCGAACCCGCATGGGGGCTTCGCTCCGCTCGCCTCACGACCGCAATGTCCGGGTTTCACCCGCCGCCTGCGCGGACACCCCGCCTGCGGGTCTTGTGGTGGCTTGGCCGCCTTCAGGCGCGGTTTTAACCGCCAGCCACGTTGCCCCCATGCGACCTTGACACGGCCCTGTAGCCACACCCTATGCTCCCCTTGAAGCGCGCGTTCGCCTGAATTACCATATGGTGGACAGGCAGGCGCGCTTCTGTGTGACCGCGGTGGCGTTCTTGTAGCGGCTGCGGCCATGCGTGGCTTGTAAGCGCCTTTCTGGCCTGTTCTGGCCATATTGAGACAGGGGATCGCCTGGCAAAGAGCGCGAACGCGGCGCGAAAGGGAACGGCATGGCTCGCACACTCACCCTGGATGACATTTTCGCTATTGAGCGGGTTACAGACGCGAGGATCAGCCCCGATGGCTCGTGGGTCGCATTCGTGGTGACCCGCGAGTTCACCGAGGGGGAGCGCGCGCTCCCGGCATCCGGCGTGTGGATGGCCCCCTTCGATGGAGCAGCGCCCGCGCGCCCGTTCACAGCCAGCATCCACACGGACAAGAGCCCGCGTTGGAGCCCGGATGGCAGGGCGCTCGCATTTCTCTCGGACCGCGAGACGCCCGATATCCTTCAGATCTACATCATGCATGCCGATGGTGGCGAGGCGCGCAAGCTGACTAGCGCCAAGGCTGGCGTCAGCGATTTCGCGTGGAGTCCAGACGGCGCGCGGATCGCCTACCTCGCGCCTGACGCCCAGACCGAGGACGAGGAGAAGCGTCACAAGGAGCGTGACGACGCCATCCACGTTGACCGTGACTACAAGTTCACCCGGCTCTGGGTCATGGATGTGGTGGGCGGCGAGGCGCGGACGCTTACGCCGCCAGAGTACCAGGTGCGCGATTTCGCGTGGCGCCATGAGGGATGGGCCATTGTCACCAGCCCAACCCCTCGGGAAGATGACTTTACCCTCGCCTGGCCGTTGCGGCTTGTCGCCGAAGATGGCGCCATCAGCCACTTCTGGGAAGGCAAATATCCCGTGGGGATCGCGAGCTCGCGTGATGGCCGCGCCCTGGCGTGGACCCATAGCAGCGCGCTCGGCGAGGAGTCGGCGGACGAGGTGTGGGTGGCGCGCGCGGGCGAGGATCCGCGCCTCGTCATCAGCGACTATAGCGGCGCTACCGCAAGCGCGCGCTTCATGCCTGATGGCCAGTCGCTGCTGCTGATTGGCGTCGAGGGGACGCGCACAGTCGTAGGCCAGCTTGACCTCGATTCGGGCGCGGTGGAGACGCTGCTTGCGGGCCGGACGCTTGAGTCGGGCTTCGCAAGCTCGTATCAGGTAAGCGTGAGCGCGGATGGCTCGCGCATGGCCTGTGTGCTGGAGGATGTGGATCAGCCCGCTGAGGTCTTCGCTGGCGAGCTTGGCGGAGCGCTGCGCCGGGTGAGCGCGCGCAACCAGCGCCTGGCCGATGTGTCGCTGGGGCGCGGCGAGACGGTCGAATGGTCTGCGCCAGACGGTCTGCGCATCGAGGGCGTGCTGATCTATCCGGCCAACTACGAAGAAGGTCAACGCTATCCTCTCATCGCGCACATTCATGGCGGCCCGACATGGCAATGGACGATGCGGTTCATGGGCGGATGGCACGATTGGGGGCAGTGGCTCGCGGCGCGTGGCTACGCGGTGCTCCTGCCGAATCCGCGCGGCAGCTCGGGGCGTGGTCGCGAGTACGCCTGGAATAACCGTCGCAACTGGGGGCATGGTGATTTCGCTGATGTGCTGAGCGGCGTGGATGCGATGATCGAGCGCGGGATCGCTGATCCAGACCGGCTAGGCATCGGCGGCTGGAGCTATGGCGGCTACATGACCGCCTGGGCCATCGGTCAGACTGACCGCTTCAAGGCCGCTATCGTCGGCGCGGGCGTCTCCGACCTGCTGAGTATGCAGGCGAGCGACATCCCAAGCTGGTTGCCCAGCTCGATCATGCTCGCGCCGTCGTACCACGAGCCGGAGGTATACCTGCGCTCATCGCCGATCACCTATGTGGCGAACGCGAAGACGCCGACGCTGGTTCTGCATGGCGCTAGCGACGAGCGCGTGCCGCTGGGCCAGGGCCGGGAACTGTACACCGCCCTCCAGGCGCTGGGCGTACCATCAGAGATGGTGGTCTATCCGCGCGAGCCGCATATCTTCCAGGAGCGCAATCACCAGCGCGATCTGCTGATGCGCGTCGCCGCCTGGTTTGATCGCTGGGTGAAGGGTGAGCAAGGATAAGTCGCGCCGCTCCATCAGGATGCTGCGGGATAGTGGGATCCGGTCGAGGGGATGCGTGGGCGCTATGGCGGCTGCCACCTCCGTCCAGGCTACAGGCTGCATCAGCTGATGTGGGCCGAGTGCGACCATCAGGAGCGCGTTGGCGCGGAGCCTGCTGGCGATGACCGCGGCGGATTAGCCGGGCGTGGCCGTCGCGGACGCTTGCGCCGGGGCGCTGTTCTCATCCCGCGCGGCAGGCTGTGCCGTGTAGAACTGGCGCGCCCAGACGCGGAACGGGCCGATGGGGCCGTCACCCTGCGCCAGCGCGGGCTGCTGTGGTGGGGGAGGACGCATTGGCCGTATGGTATAGTATCATCCAGCAAGACGCCATTCACGCTGTGTGTGATCATACCTGCGGTAGAAGGAGTGCCGGCATGCGATGGATTGAGCGGTTGTCCGGGTTGCTCGCGGGGCTGCTGGCGATTGTGGCAGGGGCACTCGCTTTTCAGCTCCATGCTGTGCGAATCCTTACCCCGGTGAGTTGCGGCGATAGCTGCACGCAAAGTTCGGTGGAATTTGGGCCGGGTGTCGACCTGACCGCCCACAGCGCGATCATGCCGCCCGTGGCGATCATCGTCGTCGCGGCGCTCGCTCTCGCCGCTGTCGCGCTGCTCGATACGCGGCGCCCGGCGCATAGCCGCTTCCTGAGCGCGCTCACCTGGCTGGCGGTCATTCTCTGCGCCATTGGCGTGGGCATGCTGCTCGCGGGCAATATTGATGTCGAATACAACACGACGAACCCGCTCCCACCCGCTGGACTCTTGCTGCAATACAACGCAGGCGCGCTGTTCATGCCCGCGCTCCTCGCCGCGTTCGTGTGCGCCATAGCGGCGATCTGGCCGCGCCGCCCGGCGCAGCCCGCTCTCGCACGGGCCGCGCGCTAGCCGTTCGCCGCCAGCCGCAGACCCAGCGCGACGAAGACGCCGCCGGTGATGGCGTCAATCCAGCGCTGGGCGCGGCGGTAGGCGCGGGCGACGGGCGGCAGCGAGAAGAGCAAGGCTACCAGCGTGAACCAGCCCGCCGAGATGCTCACCATGCCCGCCAGGATGGTCGCGTCCAGCCAGAGTGGCGGGCGCGCGGGCAGCAGCAGCGCGAAGATGCTGGTAAAGAAGGCCAGCGCCTTGGGGTTGCTGATATTGGTTAGGAAACCGATCAGCCAGGAAGGGAGATGGCTCCAGCGGCTGCCCGTCTCATCCTGGCCTTGAAAGGCCGGGGCACGCGACGCGGGCATAAATGCCTGGGATTCATCCCCAGCGACCGTGCGCCAGCCATTCATGGCCGCGCTTCCGCTTCCCTCCCGCTCAGGGCGCGCCGCCGACCAGAGCGCCTGCGCGCCCAGCCAGATCAGGTAGAGCGCGCCCAGTAGCCGCAGGACGGTGAGCGGCCCGCTCATGCGCGCCATCACGAAGCCGAGCCCGGCCAGGCTCAGCGTGACCCAGATCGCGATGCCACAGGCCACCCCCAGCCCGACCAGCATGCCATCCCGCCGCGAGCGCGCGACGGCGTAGCGGCTGGTCGCCACGAAGTCTGGTCCTGGCGTGATGACGGCCAGCGTCCAGACGCCCAGGAGCGCGAGCAGCTGCGGCGCGTAGGCTGTGAGCGCGCCCACGGCCTACGCCCCTACCGTCCCGCCTGGCTGCTCTTGAGGCGCGCTGGGCGGTGGCGGCGTCTCCTCACCTGGCTGGCCAGGCCGCTCTGGCGTCCGCCCGCTGGCGGCGGGCGCCTCAGCGGCGGCTTCGCCCTGGCCAGGCTCCAGTTCGGATGGCTTGCGCTTCTCGCTTTCTGGCCGCTCCATCAGCGCGACGCGGATCACGTCGTCCATCGTCTCGGCCAGGGTAAACTTGATCTCCGAGCGGATCTTCGGCGGGATTTCGGCCAGGTCCTTCTCGTTTTCGGCAGGGATGATCAGGTTGCGGATGCCCACGCGGCTCG
Source organism: Chloroflexota bacterium (assembly GCA_021814145.1). GTDB lineage: Bacteria > Chloroflexota > Ktedonobacteria > Ktedonobacterales > JADMIN01 > JAKAIY01. Next base: position 3,354 of record JAKAIY010000166.1, on the reverse strand, counting down.
CCGCCAGCGCCTTCTCCTTCAGCCCGCCGATCGCCAGCACGCGCCCGCGCAGCGTGATCTCGCCGGTCATGGCGATATCGCTGCGCACCGGGCGGCGCGTCAGCGCGGAGATCATCGCCAGCGCCATGGTGATGCCCGCTGACGGGCCATCCTTGGGGATAGCGCCCTCCGGCAGATGGATGTGAATATCCATCTCGCTGGGGAACTCCTCCGGCAGGTCAAGGACGTCCGCGCGCGAGCGGATGTAGGAGAGCGCCGCGCGGGCCGACTCCTGCATGATGTCGCCCAGCTGGCCGGTGATAATCACACCGCCCTTGCCCGGCATCGTCACCACTTCGACTGGCAGCAGCGAGCCGCCAGCGGAAGTCCAGGCCAGCCCGGTCGCCACACCAACCTGCCCGGCGTCGAGCGCCTTCTCTGGCAGGAAGCGTGGCGCGCCGAGATACTGCTCTAGATTCTTCTCCGTCACCCGGATGCGCGCATTGGGCTTGGCGACGATGCGCCGCGCGGCCTTGCGGCAGATGGTGGCGAGCTGACGCTCCAGCGCCCGCACCCCCGCCTCGCGCGTGTAGCTGCTGATGATGTGGCGCATGGTCTTGGGCGTGATCTGGACCTGCTCGGGCGTCAGGCCGTGCTCGGCGAGTGTCTTTGGCAGCACGAAGCGCCGCCCGATCTCGATCTTCTCCTCCTCGGTGTAGCCGGGGAGCTCGATGATGTCCATCCGGTCGGCCAGCGCGCGCGGGATCTGGTGGCGGTTGTTGCCGGTGCAGATGAAGAAGCACTGCGAGAGATCGTAGGGCGTCTCCAGATAGTGATCGCTGAAGGTGTTGTTCTGCTCCGGGTCCAGCACCTCCAGCAGCGCGGCGGAAGGATCGCCGCGATAGTCAGAGGCCAGCTTGTCAATCTCGTCCAGCAGGAATACCGGATTGATAACTTCCGCCGTCCGCATCGCCTGGATGATGCGCCCAGGCAGCGCGCCGACGTAGGTGCGCCGGTGGCCGCGTATCTCCGCCTCGTCGTGCACGCCGCCCAGCGAGATGCGCACAAACCGCCGTCCGAGCGCGTGGGCGATGCTGCGCCCCAGCGAGGTCTTGCCCACGCCCGGCGGGCCGATCAGGCAGAGGATCGGCCCCTTGTGGGCCGCCGCGCTGGCCGCCAGAGCGGCGGCGTCAGCGGACGTCCCGCTCTTCGCGGCGGCCTCGCGCGCCTGCTTCTGCGCCTGCTGGATGCGCAGCTGGCGCACCGCCAGGAACTCGACGATGCGCTCCTTGACCTTCTCCAGGCCGTAGTGCTCATCGTCCAGCGTCTTCTGCGCGAACGCCATGTCCAGCCGGTCTTCCGTGCGCTCGGTCCACGGCAGCGCCAGCATCCAGTCAATGTAATTGCGCAGCACGACCAGCTCAGCGGAGTGGGCCGGCATGCGCTCCAGGCGGTCCAGCTCCTTGAGGACCTTTGTGCGCGCTTCCGGCGGGAGTTTCTTGCGCTCCACGCGCTCGCGCAGCTCGCGGACCTCGCTCATCTGGTCGGCCCCCAGCTCCTCCTGGATGGCGCGCAGCTGCTCCTTGAGGTAATACTCGCGCTGGTTCTTGTCCACCTGCTGGCGGACCTTCTGGCGGATCTTGTTCTCCAGGTCACGAATCTCGATCTCGTTGCCCAGCGCCACGCAGACTCGCTCCAGCCGGTCCTCCTGGTCGAGCGCCTGAAGGATCTCCGCCTGCCGCGCCGCCTCGGAGATGACGCGCGCCGCCAGGTGATCGGCCAGCTTGCCGGGCGCGGTGACGCGCGCCGCCTCGGCGACATCATCCGGGCTGAAGCGCCGGTCGAGTATCGCCAGCTTCTCGAAGAGCTTGGTAGCGTGGTTGATAAGCGCCTTCGCCTTGGGCGTGGCGTCCTCGGGGTCAGTGATAAGCTCGCATGAGCCAATCGCGTATGGCTCGCGCTGCGTCAACTCGACCACCCGCGCCCGCGCTACCCCCTCGACAGTCACCTGGACGGTATGGTCGCCCTGCTCCTCATACTGGGTGATGACGACCAGCGTCCCAATCGCCGGCGCCGTCACGCTTTCGGCGGCTTCCCCTTCCTCCTCTGGCTGGTAGAGCGCCACGAAGCGGCGCGCGCCTGGCGCTTCCGCCGCTCCTGCCTTGGGAACGCTCGCGTCTACCACCGTGATGCGTATTTTCTTGCTCGCGCGCGCGCGGGCCGCGCCTTCAGCGGCGACCGGGACGGGAGCCGCTTCATAGGCGGCTTTGATCGCCGCGCTGGCCCGCTCGGCGCTAACGCTCAGTGTGGCGCGCGCGCCCGGGAAGATGACGACGCCTTTCAACGGCGCCAGCGGCCAGGACGCGTATGCCGCGGAGCCCGGAGCCGAAGCGTCTGTGTCTGGCGCTCCGCTCGCGCGTTCCTCCGGTTCGCCTGTTCCCCGTGATCGTGTTCCCATGAAGCGCTTGCCTCTTTTCTGGCATGTGTACCCATGACTCGCGCGAGCGATGCCCCAGCCGCCCGCGGCCTGGCCAGAGGCCGTCGCATGGCGCGGGTCGGGCTGGATTGTCGCTCGTTATGAATTTGTCTGAATATGGGATGCGTTGAGTGTCGCGTATCAAGCGTATTAAAGTGAGGACGCGGCCTCGCTCACCTATATTGTTCAGAGAGGCCGCGTCCGGCGTCGCGCATCATGCGCGCCAGGGCTACGCCACGGCGCCCGTGGCGGAAATCATGACGGGAAGCGATGCACGCGCTCAGGCCGACTCGTCCTCCAGCTCGACGGCGCGCGCTTCCGCGCCAGAGCGGGTGATAAGCTGGGCCGGCTTGCGCTCGGTGATCGTATCGGCGTCTATGATGACCTTCTTTACATCTGAACGTGAAGGCGCGTCGAACATCACATCGAGTAGCACATCCTCGATGATCGTGCGCAGGCCGCGCGCGCCGGTATTCTGCTTCAGCGCCGCGTCCGCCACCGCCTCCAGCGCGGACTGCGTGAACGAGAGATCAACGCGGTCAAGATTCATCAGCTTCTGGTACTGCTTGATAACCGCGTTCTTGGGCTCGGTCAGGATGCGGATCAGCGCCTCGCGGTCGAGGTTGTCCAGCGAGCAGGTCACCGGCAGGCGCCCAACGAATTCCGGGATCATGCCGAAGCGCAGCAGGTCTTCCGGGATCAGCTGCGCCAGCGCCGAATCGCTGAGCGAAGGCGAGCCCTCGACGGACTTGAAGCCGATCAGCTTGTGGCTGCCCAGACGCTGCTCGACAATCTTGTCGAGTCCCTCGAACGCCCCGCCGCAGATGAACAGGATGTTCTTGGTGTCGATCTGGATGAAATCCTGATGGGGGTGCTTGCGCCCGCCCTTTGGCGGCACG
>JAKAIY010000165.1 GCA_021814145.1 Chloroflexota bacterium | reverse complement strand
TACGGGCGCGCTGGCGCGAGCCAGGGCCGCTGGGCGCGCTGCGCGGCGCGCTGGAGGCGGGCGCGGCGCGGGCGGGCGCCAGGGGAGCTGTCCGGGCGCTGGTGGAGGAGCTGGCGGCTCCCGGCAAGGGGATCATCTCACGCGGGCGGGCGCGGATCATCGCCATCAACGTCGCGCTGCCGTTCCTGCTGCTCGACGCGCGCGACACGGGCGACAACGCGCGCTGGGAGCTCATCACCACAGCCATCGAAGGCTTTCCCGGCCTGCCCTCCAACCAGATCACGCGGGTGATGGCGGCGCAACTGGGCCTGACCCGGCCGGCCGGGGCGCTCGCGCAGCAGGGCCTGCACCATCTTTGGGAGCGCCACTGCCGCGAGAAGCGCTGCGCGGGCTGCCCGTGCGCGCCGCGGGCCACAGCGGGCGGTCCAGCGTCGTAAGCGGAGGGGCTACGCTGTTTGGGCTAGCCCGCTTCGTGGCGCTTCCAGTCGCGGTCTGCTACACTACCCTCTGTGGGGATGTAGCGCATGGTGGGTGGCCCGAACCGGGCGCCAGCGGAGCGGGATTGAAACAAGCATGCAGAACTTCATACATGGCCTGGAGGCGGCGCCGCCGCTGGCGACATACCTGTTCGCGTTCCTCTGGCTGGCCGCCGAGAGCTGCGGGCTTCCGCTGCCGAATGAGCTGGTGCTGCTGCTGCTGGGATCGCTGATTGAGCAGCGCCACTCACCGGGAGAGCTGGTGGCGCTGGCGCTGATCGCGACCGGGGGTAGCCTGCTTGGCGCGACGGTGGCCTATTTCATCGGCGCGCGCGGCGGGCGGGCGGCGGTGCTGCGGGTCGGGCGCTTTCTGCGGCTGGATGAGCGGCGGCTGGAGACGGTGGAGCGCTGGTTCAACAGCTCGGGCGGGTTCGCCATCGGCGTCGCGCGAATCACACCGTTCGTGCGCACCGTCTCTTCATTCCCCGCAGGCGTTCTGCGGCTGCCACTGTCCACCTTCCTCGTCGCCACTTCGCTTGGCTCGCTCCTCTGGTGCGCGACGCTGGTGACGGTGGGCTATGCGCTGGGCGCGGACTACATGATCGCCGTGAACCTGATCGAAACCTACACCGTTCCAGCGGTGATCGTCCTGGTAGCGTTGGTGGCGGGCTACCTCTGGCTGCACCAGCGGCTCACGCGGATTGGGGTATCCTCGCCGGTCTCCCAGCCCGTGACAGCGGCCCGGATCCGCGCCGCTGGCTCCTCGCCGTCGCGCGGCGCGGGCGCGAAAGGCGTCCCGCAGGCGCGGCGGGCCGTTAGCCGCGCACGCCAGCGACCACGGCGATAACCAGTGTCCCGGTGTCGGAGACGCTGACATCGAACGCCGTCAGCCCCAGCTCACGCGCGCGACTGATGGCGCCGCCGCGCAAGGTGAGCGCGGGCTTGCCGCCGGGAAGGCGGTTAATCTCGATATCCTGCCACGAGATTACCCTGCCGATGCCCGCGCCAAGCGCCTTGGCGCAGGCCTCCTTGGCGGCGAAGCGGCTGGCCAGCCGCATGATATCGCCTTTCGCCTGCTCGACCTCCAGCGGCGTGAAGAGGCGGCGCAGCAGACGCTCGCCGTGGCGGGCGTAGCTCTGGCGCAGGCGGTCGCGCTCGAAGAGGTCCACCCCGATCACAACCGCGCCGCCTTCCAGGCCCGTTGACGGAAAAGTCACGGCGTCCTCACCAGCCATCTGGCGGCCCCATCCCTCTCTACCTGGTCGCTGGCGCGGAACGCCAGCATCAGCCAAAGCCATTAATGACAATCTTGAGGGTATACGAGCGGCCCGCCGAGTCGGTGAATGTGACGGGATATGTGCCCGGGACGCATGATGATCGCAGCCAGAGCTGGCTTGACGCCGCGGTTGATCCACCGCTATAGCCGCCCAGCGTCGCGCTGGGGCTCTTGGTGGAGAAGTAGACATAGGGGGATGAGTCCAGTTTCCACTGGGCGTAGCTGATTTGCGAGAAGCTGCTGGAAGCCCAACTCCAGGTCATCGAGCGCGTGTCAAAATTCTGGATGACAAGCGGGTTCTGGGTCCCGCACGAGCTTCTGCTGACTTGCGTGAGCGTGATGGTGGATTCCGAGAAAACGAGCGCTTGCGGGCCAGCGGGCGTGGCGGTTGGCGCGGGCGTGGCGGTTGGCGCGGGCGTGGCCGTGATAACGACAATGACGGGCGTGTAGGTCGCGGTCGCGGTCGCGTGAGCCACCACGGCAGGCTGGGACGAGCCCCCCGCCAGCACGCCGCCGACAGCGGAGGCCGCCACCGCGAGCAGGGTGAGCACGATGAGCGCGCCCGCCGCGATAGCCCCAAAAGCGAGCGGTGTCGGACGCTTGCCGGCAGGCCAGAGCGCCTGGCGGGCGCGCGCCCACGCTCGCGAGAGCGTCGCGGCGACGCCTGAGGCGCTCCCCGCTGGCTTTTCCGCCGCGCCGCCGAAAGCGCCTATGGCGCCCATCGCGCCCAGCGCGCCCACAGCGCCCAGCGCGCCCGCGCCACCCCCAACATCCCTCGCGTCGGGGTCACTCATGGCGGAGAGGGTCGCGCGCCTGGTCGAGGCGCCCGTTGCGGCGGCGCCGGATAGCTCGTCGGGCCCCAGGGGGCGCGAGGGAAGCGCCGCCGGTCCGCCACGTGACCCGGGAATGAAGTTCGTCCAGCGGAGCGTATTGGTGGTCGCGCTGCGACCAGTCAGCGCGTCGCGCAGCTCCAGCGCGAAGGCGCGCATGTCTGGGTAGCGGTCCTCCGGCTCGCGCGCCATCGCCGTCAGCACGACGCGCTCCAGGGCGGGATTGACCGCGGAATTGAGGCGCGACGGCGGAACGACCGGATCGCGCAGCACGGCGGTGGCGATCTCGTAGGGCGTGGAGGCGTCGTGCGGCACGCGCGCCGTGAGCATCTCATAGAGCACGGCGCCCAGCGCGTAGAGGTCCACCCGGGGCGTCGCGGGCTGGCCGCGCAGCTGCTCAGGGGCCATGTACTCCGGGGTGCCGACGGGCAAGCCTGTAGCCGCCAGCGTGCGCGCGACGCCATTCTCGCGCAGGGCGTCTATCTCGCGCGCGATGCCGAAGTCGGTCAGCATCGGCTTGTCGTCGCTGTCCATCAGGATGTTTTCGGGCTTGACGTCGCGGTGCACGATGCCATAATGGTGCGCCGTGTGCAGCGCCGAGGCGATCGAATAGACGATGCGTCCAGCGTCTTTGGGAGCAAGCTGCCCCTCACGCTCCATCCGGTCGCGCAGCGACTCCTTGAGCAGCGGCATGACGAGATAGAGCAGGCCTCGGTCCTCGCCGAAGGTGTAGACCGGCACAATATTGGGGTGGCTGAGCCCGGCGATGTGGCGCGCCTCATCGCGGAACCGCGCCACATAGTTAGGGTCGGTGGCCAGGAGCCGGGGAAGCACCTTGACGGCGACATCGCGACGCAAGGAGGGCTCTTCAGCGAGGTAGACCTCCGCCATGCCGCCGACACCCAGCAGTTTGCGCAGCCGATACCCTTCCAGCGTTTGTCCGACCAGGGCTCCCTCTTGTGGCATCAGCCATAACCCTCCACCGGCGCCCAGATCGCGCCGGGCCTGTCCCCGTAGCCTGGCGGATCACAACAGTCACGTATTATCGCAGTTCGTTCCATTGTAGAAACGGGTGTAGCGTTCGTCAATCACGCCAGCCACACGGTAAGGGGGCGGCTAGCCCGGCGCGTGGAAGATCACCCTACCCGCTCGTTCGTGATGACCAGCCGCGTCCCGTTATCCGCCAGCGCGGGCATGCTCCCTGACTGGCCCGCGAGCGTCGCGGTGAGGGGCTGGGCGAGCGCGTCGCCAGGCGCGCCGGAAAGGACGCGGACGCTCACCTGATTGAGTCCGGCGGTCGCCGCGGCGACATAGATCGGGCCACTATCCACCTGATAGAGCGCGCCGGGCCGCCAGCGCGCCATCGGCAGCCACTCCGTCGCGGCGGCGGCGGATGAGGCGATGGTCGCCCCGCCGGGCGCGCTCAGGCTGACCTCCGGGAAGTATGGGCCGCTGAGTGGAGCGGAGATACGCCAGTAGGTCACGACCTGCAGGAAAGGGTTTTGCGGGTAGATCGTGGCGGCGGGCGTGATATCGTAGCCTACCAGCTCCAGCGATGGGCCGAAGCGGACATCCAGCGTGTGCGACGGTGTTCCGGCGGAAGTGACGAAGGTGTAGAACGACGGCGGCAGGCCATACGGGTCGGCGGGGTCCAGCGCGGGGCCGGCGCCACGCTTGAGCAGCAGGTAGCCATCAGTCGCGGCGATAACGTGGTAGTCCGGGTCGCGCAGCAGCGTCTGGACCTGCTCAGCGAAGGCGTCGCGGTCGGTCTGCGGATAGATGAAGCCGGTCACATCCAGGAAGATGTAGTCCGCGCTGAGCATCTTGTATGGGTACAGGTAGACGAAGCGACGGTTGCTGATGTGCGGGACCAGATCAGACTGGGCGCAGACGCTGGCGTCCGGCGGGATGAGATGGATGAGCTGGTCCGCGATGCGGGTATGCGCGGTCTGCTGGGGCCAGGTGAAGGCGACGTTCAGCGGCGTCTGGCTGTGCTGCCGCGCGCCATAGGCGCCAAAGGTGAAGGCGAAGAGCGTGAGCCCCGCCATCACGAGGCGCGGCCAGGGCCAGCGCGCGGCGCGCCTCACCCACGCGGCCAGCGCGCCGCCAGCGGAGGCGCCAGCGGACGTGAGCCGCGCGAGGCGCCGCGCCAGCCAGCCGCCCGCCCGGCTGAGCCACCAGACGGCGTCTATCGCCGCGAAGATGATGAAAGGCGCGATCTCGGCGTTGTACTGGTAGACGCCACTATGCATGGCGGGGGAGCTGCTGAGCAGGTTGATCGCCAGCGCGGGAGCGGCCATCGCCAGCGCCCAGGGACTCAGGAGGGCGAGGTAGCCCACTGATGAGAGCAGGGTGCGCAGATAGAAGACGCCATCCGGGCTGAGCACATATTGCTGGATCACCATCAGCGGATGGGTCAGCAGCGTGAGCGCGACCTGGAGCGGCGAGGAGCCAAACTGGGCGTAGCGCGAGGCGGTGGGCGAGTGACCCAGCGGGCTGGCCGCGCGCATGATGAACAGCTCGACCACCAGCCAGACGGCGGCCAGCGCCGCCAGCGCGCCGCCCGTCCGCCAGCGGCGCTGGAGCAGGGCCACACTGGCGGCGATCATCACAATGTCCACGGGAATCTCTTCCTTGGTGGAGAGCGCGAGCAGGCAGGCGATAAAAAGTCCCCAGTTGTTGCGCGTCATCATGAAGTAGAGCGCGAACATGAGGAACGCGGCGGCGAGCGTGACGGCGTGGAAGTCGTAGACGACGGCGGCCTGGAGCGGGGGATAGAGCAGGTAGAGCAGGGCAAAGACGACGCCCGCGAGCGCGCTGCGCAGGCGGCGGCTGGCCAGCCAGAAGGCGGGCAGCGCGCCGCTGGCGACCACCGCCGCCTGCAGCAGCTGGAGCGTCTTGGGGCTGGGGATGACGGCGTAGAGCAGCGCGATGGGCAGCATGATCGGCTCGAAGTGGATCGCGAAGCGCGAGACATCGCCGATGCAGTTGGTGTCGGAGATAGTATTGCAGATCGTCTGATGCAGCAAGGCGCCATGGGTGGTGTTCCACAGCGCCTGGGTCATGATGCCCATATCCTCGGCATGGGTCTGCCAGGCGTCCTGCACGGCGAAGAGATAGATGGCGAAGTAGGTGGTATAGGCGACGGCGCAGGCGACGACGAACCAGAACGCGATTCGCGCGCCCCGTCCCTCCAGCGGCGGGGGCAGGACGGGATAGCGGTCGAGCAGGCGCGCGAGCGGCCCGCGCGCGCCCGTGGGCCGCGCCGGACTGGCGCTGGCCGGACTGGCGCTGGCGCGCACGGCGGGGCGCTTGAGGGTTGGAGCCTGGCCCGCGCCGTCATCTTGCTCACCCATGAGGCGTGTGTCGCCGGAAGCCATTACGCGCCGCCGCCTTCAGCCGGGACAGACGGTAATCGCCGCCCTGAGAGCAGATACGCGACGCTGATCGAGACCATCTCAGAGCCGGTGGCCAGCATCCGCGAGATGAACGCGACGACAAAGCCAATCGCCAGCGCGTCGCCGCCGAGCGTCATGCCGCCCCAGACGAGCAGGAAGGCGATCGCCAGCTCGCGGAAGCCAATGCCGCTTGGCGTGACGAACGAGAGGAAGCCGATGTCCCAGCCGAGCGCATAGATGCCAATCGAGAGCGCCAGCGCCGTTGGCGGCAGCGGGGTCGTGACAATGGAGCGGGTAATGAGGTAGAAGCCAATGCCCGCGACGACCCAGCTCAGTGACCAGAGCAGGGTGATGGTGAGCAGGTCGAGGTAGCTCAGCGTCAGGCGCGTTGGCCCGCGCTTGAGCAGCCGCAGGCCGGTGTTGAGCAGGGTTTCCAGCAGGGGCGGGTAGAGGCCGAGCAGCAGCAGCGGGATCGCCACCACGCCGCCGATGATCGCCGCCTGCTGGGGGATGTGGGTCTGGGTGGTCAGGCTGGCCAGGCTGGGCCAGAAGAGCAGTGTCACGGCGAAGACCAGCGCGGCGGAGAGGATCTTGGTCGCCAGCTCGATGACCATGCTGGCGAAGCCGATAGGCTTGGGGACACCGCGCTGCTCGGCCAGCAGCACACGCGTGATGACATGCCAGACATTGCCTGGAATATAGCGCACGAACTCGGCGCTCAGGTAGATGCGCTCGGCGGCGACGGCGTCCAGGCGGCTGCCCAGGCGGCGCAGGATGCTGCGCCAGATCAGCGCGAAGGACAGCTCCTGCGCGATGAGCAGCAGGAATCCCACGACGAGCAGCCCCCACTGGATATTCCACTGGTAGCCCTCGAGGTTGCTCCAGCTCTTCCAGATGGCGATCGCGACGAAGACCGCGATCATCAGCATGACGACCACCTGGACGGCGCGCCTGTTGCGGCGCGCGAACCCGATCAGCCGGCCCGCGGCGGACACCGGCGCGACGGGCGCGACGGGCGCGACAGGCGCGACAGGCGCGGGATTAGGGCGCGCTCTGGGCCGCTTCAGCGTATCTTCCAGCGAATCGCTCAGGTCACTCACTCCAGCACCTGCCTGACGCTGTACTCATCCTGCGGGCGGTAGGCGAAGTGACGGATCATCTCGCTCTGCAGGCCGGTGAGAATGAAGCTGATGCCAAAGATCATCAGGACAATGCCAACAAAGAGCAGCGGGCGGGTGTGGATAGGCTGGCCGGAGCCGAACGGCAGGTAGCGGTCCAGAACGATGTACAGGTCAACCGCGACGCCGGTCAGGGTGGTCAGCAGACCCACTGTGCCGAAGAACCGCAGCGGAGTGCGCATATAGGAGACCAGAAAGATCACCATCAGCAAGTCCAGGAAGCCGCGCAGAAAGCGTCCCGCGCCGAACTTGGACTTGCCATACTTGCGCTTGTGGTGGCGGACCTTGACCTCTGTGACCCTGAAGCCGCGCTGGTGGGCGAGAATCGGGATGAAGCGGTGCAATTCGCCGTAGAGCTTGAGCTCCTCGATGATCTCGCGCCGGTAGGCCTTGAAGCCACAGTTGATGTCATGCAGCTTGACGCCGGTCGTCGTCCAGATCATGCGATTGAAGAAGAACGAGGGAATGGTCTTGGTGGGCGGGTCGTGGCGCGGGTACTTCCAGCCAGAGACGAGATCGTAGCCATTGGCGAGCTGGTCGAGGAAGAGCGGGATCTCGGCGGGGTCGTCCTGGAGGTCAGCGTCCATGGTGAAGATGACGTCGCCACGCGCCTCGGCGAAGCCCGCGACCAGCGCGGGGGTCTTGCCAAAGTTGCGACGGAAGCGGATCGCGCGGACGCGCGGGTCACGCTCATGCAGGTCGGCAACGCGGGCGAAGGAGCCGTCGCGGCTGCCGTCATCCACGAAGATCATCTCGTAGGGCTGGCCGATGCTGGCAAGCTGCGTGCTCAGCGCGTCATAGAGCGGCTGGATGCTCTCTTCTTCGTTATAGACCGGGATGACGACGCTGATGGCGACCCGCGCGGGACGCGCCGCCTGCTGGCGCGCGGTCGGCGTCTCCAGGGACGCGGGGGTATCTATCTGCCGCATATCATGTTCTCCATGCGCGTAGCGTTTTCACCGCGCATTATGGCGCCCGCCAGCGGGAACCGTCAACGCGCGCATGACCAGCCAGGCGGGGCGCGC
>JAKAIY010000164.1 GCA_021814145.1 Chloroflexota bacterium | reverse complement strand
CTCCGCCCGCCTCGCCCGCCACATTCACGGCCAATGGATGTACGCGGCCTCCTCGCCGCGCTATACTGGATGCGCTGGAATTGACTTCCGCTGGCCGCTCCATGCGCTTGATACTCCCTGACGGAAGGGGGCCATCCTGTATTAGTGGACGCCTCCCGCCTGGCATGTCTTCTCAGGCCGAGCAAGGATACCGCCTATGTCAGGGCTTGTGAACTGTTCAGCTTTCCGCGCAGCGCGTGGAGAGATTGAGCCGGCGCAGGCCGGCTTCGTGGCCGCCAGCCGGCTTCGCGACGTATATGATGGTCTGCGCCTGGAACCCCAGGTGAGCATGTGAAAAGGAAGCCGCATGAGCGACGCCTGGATCGAGAACGATCTCAGCCGCGCTGCCGCGGATGCCAATCCTGACCTCTTTAGAAACGCCAATCTCCGCCGCACCCGCGACCTGCTGCTGCCGAAGCTGGTGTCCGGCGAGGTGGATGTAGAGCAGGTAGACGTAGGAGACAGCGGTGCCTGAAAGGCAAGCGCGGCGTAATTACTGGCAGCGGATGGCGCATCATGCGTGAGGAGGTCACACGTGAAAGCGGACGCGGTTTCGATTCTCCACTTACTGAACGGGCTCAAGCAGTTCACCGTGCCGATCTACCAGCGCACCTATAGCTGGACGCCCAAGCAGTGCGAACAGCTGTGGGACGACATCATTCGCGCTGGCCAGAACCCGGATATCCCAGGGCATTTCGTCGGCTCTATCGTCTACATCCACGACGGCGTTCCCCTGGCTAGTGGCATCCAGGCGTTTCAGGTCATTGATGGACAGCAACGACTGACTACGCTGGCGCTCCTGCTTGCCGCGCTCGCCCGCGCCGCCCGGAGCGCGCCCAATACGGGCGTCAACGCCGATCTCATTCAGGATGAATACCTGACGAACCACTATGGTGAAGGTCCGCGACACTACAAGCTCCTTCTTACGCAAAGCGACCGTGACACACTGATCAGTGTGATCGAAGGGTGGCCACTGCCCCCGCAGACTTCCCAGCCTGTTATTGAAAACTTTGAGTTCTTCCAGCGCAAAGTCGCGTCGGGCGCCAACCTGGCGACCATCTACGAGGGAATCGGCAAACTCCTCGTCGTTCAGATCTCACTGGATCGAACGCAGGACAATCCACAACTCATCTTCGAGAGCCTCAACTCGACCGGAATGGATCTCTCCCAGGCCGATCTCATCCGCAACTACATACTGATGGGCCTCCCAGGCGATGAACAGGCCCACCTTTACAGCCAGTTCTGGTATCCGATGGAGCAGTTGTTCGGCGCCAACTACGGCGCCGACTTCGACTACTTCATGCGCGACTATCTGACGGTCGCTTCAGGCGCAGGGTCCATTCCCAACATTGGCAAGGTCTACGAACGTTTCAAGACCTACCGCGTGGACAAACACAGCGCCAGCATCACTGACCTCGTGCGTGATGTCTACGATCATGCGGTGTACTACACGCGCCTCGCCTATCAAATGGACCCGGACCCTGAGGTAAACGCGATCATGCGCGACATCAACACGCTCGAAGCGGACGTCACGTATCCGTTCCTGCTCGAAATGTACGCTGACTACGCGCGGGAACGCCTCAGCCGTTCGGACATGCTCGCGCTGTTGCGGCTTGTGGAAAGCTACGTGTTCCGCCGCGCCATCTGCGACATTCCCACCAACTCGATGAACAAGACATTCGCGACGCTGATGGGCTCTGTGGACAAGAGCCACTACCGCCAGAGCGTCGAGGCGCTCCTGTTGGGCAAGACGTCATATCGTCGCTTCCCGGATGATGACGAGTTCCGGCGGATGTTCGTGTCCCGCAATATCTATGACCTGACCAGGCGCCGCGCCTACCTGCTAGCCAAGCTCGAGAACCACCACCACGCCAAAGAGCCTATCACCGTCAAGAGCTACACCATCGAGCACATCATGCCGCAGACCCCCAATCTACCGGCTTCGTGGAAGGCGATGCTTGGCCCGAACTGGCAGCAGGTCCAGTCCACCTATCTGCATACCATAGGCAACCTGACGCTCACGGGATACAACCCGGAGCTCAGCGACCATCCCTTCCTGGAAAAGCGCGACATGGCGGGCGGATTCGCCAGCAGCCCTCTTGCCCTGAACGCTGATCTTGCCACTGCTGAAGCGTGGAACGAGCAAGCGATTATCGCTAGGGCGCGGCGCCTGGCTGATCTGGCGCTACAGATATGGGCGCGCCCCCAACTGGCCCAAGCGCCCGCGAGTGCGGCTGTGATAGCCGACGAGGACGAAGAAGACGAAGAGGCTGCCAGCGCATGAGTATTCCGAGCGACCTGAGCCCTAAGGGGTGGCCAGGCATAATACGAGACCTGCTGCTGCCGAAGCTGGTGTCCGGCGAGGTGGATGTGGAGGGAGTGGAGATTGAGGTGGCGGATGTCTGAGAGCAGGCAGGGCGGCGTACGGCAGATCATGCGGGATCTCCACAAATGGCAGCGCAAGTGGGTTGATAGCCTCGTGGCTGTCGGCGTCCTTGCTGTGTTGGGTGGAGCTTTCGCGCTCAGTCTGCCAAATGCGGATACTATGGCGCATGCCGTAGGCGTAGCAGCGATAAGTGCGGGATTCAGCGTACTCATCGGAGCATTCACTGGTAAGCGGGCGGCATACGAGCAATATGCGAAAGAAGCCAACCTGCGTCGCCGAGACAAGGTCTACAATCCTTTGTATAGCGAACTTCGCTACGTCCAGGAGACGCTGGAACAAGCCGCATCGCACATTCTACCCTATCCTCTCTTCATCACCTCGGGACAGGAACAAGGAGATCAGATCGAGGACCTATTTGGTTTCGAGCGTATACATCTGGCGAAGTGGCCCACATTCAAAACAGATGCGCGCAAGTATGATCTCAAGCCATCCACACAGCGCCTGCTCGATGACTTGCTCTCGCTCGCCGAGGCGTACACCGAAGCCGTGCAAGCCACCCAGGCTCCAACCGAAACCATCCTGGGGAACTCCTTTGACGAAGCGGCCGAGGAGGTGAAGCGGAGACCAGCCTTTGCGGCATGGCAGAAAGAGTTCAACGATCCAGAACACCACAAACTACCGCACGGAATCGCTCCTCGGCTGGAATACGACTGGTGTGAACTGCTCATTCAGCCACTCTCACAAGGAGAGACGATTGGGAGTCATATGGCTCCTCAATGGGTGCGGCAGCTTCAACTTCAAGGATGGGTGATTGGTGGTGACCAACAAGCTGTCGCAAAACGCTTTCGCGCTTGGTTTGGGGGAAACTATGCATACGCTCCACCACCAGAAAGCTGGACGGCGGATATTATCGCCGCTGCTTGGCCAGAACTGAATAGTCATCCCACCTATCACCGCGCTCGTGATGTAGAGAAGAAACTCTATCGGTTGACTAGCGAGCTTGAGCGCCAAGTGGCCACTGCGCTTCAGGACATCCAAGATCGTTATGAGGGCGGAAAGCCACTGGTCTGAACATTCGGCCGTGTCACCCACAAACTATCTGTCGGAGGACTTATGCACGAATACTCCGAAGACGCCCTCATCGAGCAGCCCGCCATCGTCCTCTTCCGCGATGTCCTGGGCTGGGAGACGCTCAACTGCTTCGATGAGAAGCTGGGGCCAGATGGCGCGCTGGGCCGCGAGACCTTCGCTGAGGTCGTGCTCACGCGGCGGCTGCGGCCCGCGCTGCGGCGGCTCAATCCCGACGCGTCGGAGGAGGCCATCGCGCTGGCCGTCGAGGAGCTGGCGCGCGACCGGAGCGCCCTCAGCCCCGCCCACGCCAACCGCGAGGTCTACCGCCTGCTCAAGGATGGCGTCAAGGTCCGCGTGCGCGGCGGCGAGGACGAGGCGGACGGCGCGGGCGGCGATGAGACGGTGCGCGTCGTGGATTGGGACCACCCCGAGCGCAACGACTTCCTGCTCGCCTCGCAGCTCTGGGTCTCCGGCGACCTCTACAGGCGCCGCGCCGATCTGGTCGGCTTCGTCAACGGCCTGCCGCTCGTCTTCATCGAGTTGAAGGCCACTCACAAGCGCCTGATCGCCGCCTATGACGGCAACCTGCGCGACTACAAGACCACCATCCCGCAGCTCTTCTGGTACAACGCCCTCATCATCCTCTCCAACGGCGGCGCGACGCGCATAGGCAGCCTCACCTCCGGCTGGGAGCGTTTCTTCGAGTGGAAAAAGATCAGCGACGAGGAGGAGCGCGGCGTCATCTCGCTGGAGACCGTCCTGCGCGGCGTCTGCGACAAGACGCGCCTGCTCGATCTCGTCGAGAACTTCACCCTCTACAGCGACGCGGGCGGCGCGCTCACCAGGATTCTCGCCCGCAACCACCAGTACCTCGGCGTCAACCGCGCGCTCGCCGCCGTGCGCGACCTTCAGTCCAATCCCGACCGCCAGGGCCGCCTCGGCGTCTTCTGGCACACCCAGGGCAGCGGCAAGAGCTACTCGATGGTCTACTTCACCCAGAAAGTCCTGCGCACACTGCCCGGAAACTGGACCTTCCTCGTCGTCACCGACCGCGACGAGCTGGACACGCAGATCTACAGAACCTTCGCCGCCACCGGCGCCGTCACCGAGGGCGAGAAAGAGGTCCAGGCGCAGAGCGGCAAGCATCTGCAAGACCTCTTGCGCGCCGATCACCGCGTCCTCTTCACCCTCATCCAGAAGTTCCACGTCGAGCGCGGCCAGACCTACCCCACCCTCTCCCAGCGCTCGGATATCATCGTCATCACCGACGAGGCCCACCGCAGCCAGTACGACAGCCTCGCCCTCAACATGCGCAACGCCCTGCCGCGCGCCGCCTTCATCGCCTTCACCGGCACCCCCCTGATGAAAGAGGGCGAGGAAAAGACCCGCGAGGTCTTCGGCGACTACGTCAGCGTCTACAACTTCCGCCAGTCCGTCGAAGACGGCGCCACCGTCCCGCTCTATTATGAGAACCGCGTCCCCGCGCTCCAGCTCATCAACGACCACCTCGATGAGGATATGCGCCGCCTGATCGAGTCCGCCGACCTCGACGACGACCAGGAGCGGCTGCTGGAGCGCCAGTTCGCCCGCGAATACCACCTCATCACCCGCGACGAGCGGCTGGAGACCATCGCCAGGGACCTCGTCGCCCACGCCATGGAGCGCGGCCAGCGCGGCAAGGCGATGGTCGTCTCCATTGACAAGGCCACCGCCGTCCGCATGTACGACAAGGTCCAGCGCCACTGGCAAGCGTACCTGGGCGACCTGCGCCAGCGGCTCGCCAGCGCGACCAGTGAGGAAGCGCGGGCGTGGCTCCGCGAGCGCGTCGCCTACATGGAGTCCACCGACATGGCGGTGGTCGTCTCGCAGGGCCAGAACGAGATCGCCGACTTCCACGACAAAGGCCTCGACATCGAGCCGCACCGCCGCCGCATGGTCAAAGAGGACCTGGACACCAGATTCAAGGATGCCGACGACCCGCTGCGCGTCGTCTTCGTCTGCGCCATGTGGATGACCGGCTTCGACGCCCCCGCCGTCTCCACCATCTACCTCGACAAGCCCATGCGCAACCACACCCTCATGCAGACCATCGCCCGCGCCAACCGCGTTTTCCGCGACAAGGTCAACGGCCTGATCGTGGATTACGTCGGCATCTTCCGCGACCTGCAAAAAGCCCTTGCCCTCTACGGCGGCGCTCCCGGCGCGGAGGCGGACAACCTGCCCATCCAGGACAAGGCCGCGCTGGTGGCCCAGCTCGCGGCGGCCCTCACCGAGGCCGAAGCGTACTACGCCGCCCACGGCGTCCCGCTCGCCCCCATCCTGGCGGCGCAGGGCTTCCAGCGCGTCGCCTTGCTGGATGACGCCGTCAACGCCCTGCTGGTCAACGACGAGACCAGGCGCCGCGCGCTGGAGCTGGCGGCGGGCGTCGCGCGGCTCTACCGCGCCATCCTGCCCGACCCCAGCGCCTCGACCTACACCGCCCGTGTCGCCACGCTGGCCGTCATCGCCAGCAAGATCAAGGCGCTGCTGCCGCCCGCCGACATCAGCGAGCTCATGGCCGAGATAGACAGGCTGCTCGATAGCTCCATCGCGCCTGAGGAATACGTCATCGAAGACGGCTCGACGATGCGGACGGTGCGCGATGGCAAGGGCGTCTACACGGTAGATCGCCGCGTAGACCTCAGCCAGATTGACTTCGACGCCCTGCGCGCCCACTTCGCCAGCGCCCGCAAGCATACCGAGGCTGAGAAGTTGCGCGGCGCCATCAGCGCCAAGGTCGCGCGCATGGTGCGCCTCAACCGCACGCGCGCCAGCTATCAGGCCCGCCTCCGCCAGCTCATCGCCGAGTACAACGCCGGCAGCCTCAACGTCGAAATCTTCTTCGAGAAACTCGTCACCTTGGCCCAGGAGCTCAACGCCGAAGAACAGCGCGCCATTCGCGAGCGCCTCACCGAGGAAGAGCTGGCGCTCTTCGACCTGCTCACCCAGGACAGCGCGAACCTGACTGACAGGGAGTGCGAGCAGGTCAAGCGCGTCGCGCGCGAGTTGCTCGCGACCCTCAAGCGCGAGAAGCTCACCCTCGACTGGAAGAAACGCCAGCAGAGCCGCGCCCAGGTACGCCTCGCCGTGGAAGAAGCGCTCGAAGAGCTTCCGGGCGCCTACTCCCAGGAGGTCTACCAGCGCGCCTGCGACGCCGTCTACCAGCACCTCTTCGACACCTACGCCGACGCCAGCCACAACGTCTACGCCCAGGCAAGCTAGCCCCGCTCCCCAGCCCGCGCAGGCGGGCTTCGCGGCTGCCGGGCCCTTAGCCGCGGGTTCACCCGCCATCTCCCCCGCCCGCCCCGCCCCCCTCTCCTCCGCAGAGGAGAGGGGCCGGGGGTGAGGCCCCCCTCCTCCCGCCTTTGCCCCCATCTGACCGGACCCACCCAACCCGTCCCTCACGTATACTGCCCCATAGCAGCCTGGAACACACGTTCTCATGCCACCAGAAAGGACATCCCACACCCATGCCCTGGGAACACCGCGACAGAGGCGACCGCTACTACACCCGCTCCTTCAAGACCGACGGCGTCGTCACCCGCCAGTACATCGGCGCCGGTCCCCTCGCCGAACAGGCCGCCCGCGCCGACGACGCCACCCGCCAGGCCCTCGTCGCCTGCCGCGAAGCCAGGCGCCGCCAGCGCGCCCAGGCCCGCGACCTCGACCGCCAACTCGACGACCTCTGCCGCCTCACCGACCACCTCATCCGTATTGAGCTCACCGCCGCCGGCTACCACCAGCACGCCCGCGGCGCATGGAGGAAATGGAGGAAATCCCGTGCCACACCCAGCTCACCCATCCCGCCGCCAGCCGCTCACGCCACCCACTGATCCCACCGGACAGCCCGACCATCCAGGCGACGGCGCCACACCATCCCCCGCCGCCACAAAGACCACCTGGACGGACGCCGAATGGAGCGAACTGCTCGAACGCTCCCAGCGCGGCGACGCCGCCGCCCTGCGCGAGTTGCGCCAGGCCATGAGCCGCTACCCTGACCTGGAGCGCCAGTACGGCGATCTCGCTCAAATCATCCGCCAGCACACCGTAGACGCCATCCTTGGCCGCGACAACCTCCTCCTGCGCGACGCCCTCGACCGCCAGCTCGCCGCCCTCCGCCACGAGCTGGAACCCATCGCCCGCTCCCCGCTAGAGCGCCTGCTCGTCGAGCGCGTCCTCACCTGCTGGCTCGCCCTGCAGGTCGCCGAGCTCACCGCCAGCGCCCCGCCACCCTCCACCTTCCGCGAGCGCCGCCTCGACCGCGCCCATCACCGCTACCTCGCCTCAATCCAGGCGCTCGCCCGCGTCAGCCGCCTGCTTGCCCCAACCATCGCCCAGATCAACATCGCCGCCTCCGGCGCCCAGCAGCTCAACGTCGCGCCCCAGCCCGCCTCCCCCGACCCCTGACCAACATCCACATGTTGTGTTACCTCAGTGTCGCGTGCGCCGCTTTCCCCCCTCAGAAAGCGCCCCCGCCATCCAGAAACCCAGGAGAAGCCCAATGCCCCATCAATCCCACCCTCACCCCCCAGCCCGCGCAGGCGGGCTTCGCGGCCGCAGGCCCTTAGCCGCGGCTTTAGCCGCCCCCCCGTTTGTCCGCCTGGCGACGGAGGCGCCGCGCCTCCCGCGCCCTTCACCCGCTCACCACCCCCTGCCCCCTCTCCTCCGCGGAGGAGAGGGGGCAGGGGGTGAGGTCCTCCTACCTCCGCA